>JADLDR010000091.1 GCA_020846535.1 Armatimonadota bacterium
AACCCTGCCCTCGTGCGACCGGATTATTTTTTCAAGCTTCATCATCGCGCCCCTGCGGGCCTATACGAGGGAAAGATGGGAACGCAGCGTTCTTTACAGGCGCACCACGTGATCGAAGGTGTGGTGTTTCATGGCGTTCCGGGTATCGACCACGGCTTTCGACTGGCTGGCTATCCACTCGTAGGGGTAGCCACTGTGGTCGGAGACGATCAGAACGCAGTCGGTGTCTTCCAGCAGGCGATCCGAGAGAGGGACGGATTCCATCAGGGCACCATCTTCCAGGATTAGTTCGGGGATATAGGGGTCGTTGTAGAAGACATCGGCTCCCTGCTGGCGGAGCAGCTCCAGGAGGCGGAGGGCCGGGGATTCCCGGAGATCGGCCACATCCTTTTTATAGGTGACTCCCAGCACCAGGATGCGGGAGCCGTTGACGCTTTTTCTCATGCCGTTCAGCACAGAGGCCACCTTGCGGCAGACATGATAGGGCATGTTGTCATTGATGGAGGCGGCCAGCTCGATGAACTTGACGTGAAAATCGTAGTGCTTGGCCTTCCACGCCAGGTAGTGTGGGTCTACGGGGATGCAGTGCCCGCCCAGGCCGGGGCCGGGGTAGAAAGCCATGAAGCCGTAGGGCTTGGTGGAGGCGGCGTCGATGATTTCCCAGACATCCAGGCCCATCCGGTCGCAGAGCATCGCGAGCTCGTTGACGAAGGCGATATTGATGTTGCGGAAGATGTTTTCATAGATTTTGACCATTTCCGCAGCGGTCGGAGAAGAGACCGGCACGACCTTCCGGATAAACTGGCTGTAAAAGAGAACCGCCCGCTCGGTGCATTTTTCCGTCACGCCGCCGACTACTTTGGGGATGTCGCCCGGCTTGTATCGCTTGTTGCCGGGATCGATGCGCTCCGGAGAAAAGGCCAGATAGAAATCCGTTCCGGCCTTCATGCCTTCTTTTTCCAGGCGGGGCTGCAGAAGCTCTGTGGTCGTGCCCGGATAGGTGGTGCTTTCCAGCACGATAAGCTGCTGCGCCCGCTGGCAGCGGGCCACCTGTTCGGTGGCGGAGGCGACAAAGCTCATGTCCGGGTCTTTGGCCCTGTTGATAGGGGTAGGCACGCAGATAAGGACGATATCCGCCTGACCGAGTTCGCCGAAATCGCGGGTCGCTCCGAGCAAGCCCTGCGCGACGAGAGGCTCTATATCCTCAGAGGCGATGTCATCGATATAGGAGCTGCCCCGGTTGATGCTGTCCACGCGCTCTTCATCCACATCCACCCCGAGGACGCGAAAGCCTGCCCGGGCGATTTCGACCGCCATCGGCAGGCCGACATATCCCATGCCGATAATGCCGACAAGGGCCTCTCTGGTCATTATCTTTTCGTTAAGCTGCATAGCGTTTCCGGTATCGAGTCCCTGCCCCATCGAAGAAGACTGTTACCATCCTCCTTTCGTGTCAATACGAGCGTCCCCTTGAGTTTGGCGGGCTGGAATCCGGATGCCTGCCAGGGGAAACTATTATATCATAGATGTTCAGGAAAAGTAAACTGGGAGTTTTACCGGTTTTGCGTCTTGTGATGGATTCCGACCCGCCGGATCGCCCCTAAAGTCGGCTTAGAGCCTATCCCAAAAGGGAAAACCAACCGATAATCCTCCTGAGATCCTACGATGAGTCTCAGGAGGAAACGCACTGAGTGAGAACCCCGTCCGTCGCGACTGGCGGATGCCCGATGCCCTCTGGGAGCAGATTGAGCCGCTCTTGTCGCCCGGCAAGCCCCATCCGTTAGGCTGCCATCGGCCTCGGGTGGACCATCGGAAGGCGATGGATGCCCTCTTCTTTGTGCTACGGACTGGCATCCCCTGGAATGCGCTGAAGGAGACCGGGATTTGCTCCCGTAGTCGTGCCCATCGGCGCTTTCAGGAATGGACCCAGGCCGGAGTCTTTGCCGCGCTCTGGAAGCAGGGACTAGAAACCTACGATGCGTTGATTGGGTTGGACTGGGCGTGGCAAGCGATGGACGGGGCGATGCCCCAAGCGCCCCTGGGCGGGAAAAAAAACGGGCAAAAATCCGACGGATCGAGGCAAGAAGGGCACGAAACGGAGCCTGCACACGGAAGGAGCCGGAGTTCCGGTCGGTCTGGCGGTGGAGGGATCCCATCGCAACGACTTCAAGCGGGTGCGCGAGACGCTGGAGAGCATTCCGGTGGAGCGCCCGGCTCCGAGTGAGGCCGATCCCCAAGGGATGAGTATGGACAAGGGATATGATTATAATGAGGGGCGCGACCTGGTGAGGGAGTTCGGCTATACGGCCCACATCCGAGCGCGGGGCGAAGAAGCCCAAGCGATCACGCAGGAAGCGGGCTACAAGGCGAGACGGTGGGTGGTCGAGCGTACCCATAGTTGGATGAACCGCTTTCGGCGGATCTTGATCCGCTGGGAGAAGAAAGCCGAGAATTATCTGGCGTTATTGCATTTGGCTTGTGCCTACATTACTTACAGAAAAGCAGGCCTTTTGGGATAGGCTCTTAGGCTTTCAGGGTATCCGGCGGGCTTCTAAAACATCGATTTGCGGGCCATCTCGAAGAGGGGGAAGATGGCGGAAACGAGGCCCATCAGGGTGGTAGCGAGTACCGGGATCATGACGGCCAGCCCTGCGGGGAAGGAGGGGCCGACCGGGGAGGCTTCTCCCACCGGCTGCTCCATAAACATATAGTAGATCACCCGAAGGTAATAGTAGACGGAAACCAGGCTGGTCAGCACGCCCAGCACGGTCAGGCCGATGAAGCCGCTTTCGACAGCCGCCAGAAAGACATAGTATTTGGCGAAAAACCCGACCAGGGGCGGAAAGCCGGCCAGGGAGAACATAAAGATCGCCAGGGCCGCCGCGGGGAGGGGATGCTCGTACCAGAGGCCGCGATAGTCGCTGAAGTTCCCCCGCTCCTGCCCGTTGCGGCTGAGGTAGGTGACGGTGGCGAAAGCGCCGACGACCATGAAGGTGTAGGCCAGCATGTAGTAGAGGAGGCTGGGGATGCCGGAGGCCGGATTTTCCCCGGCGGCGATGACGCCCATCAGCAGGTAGCCGGCGTGGGCGATGCTGGAATAACCCAGGAGCCGCTTGATATTGGTCTGGGTGATGGCCGCCACATTGCCCACGACCATGGTGAGGGCGGCCAGAATCCAGAGGATATTGATCCATGTGGCACTGAGGACGGGAAAAGCCCCTACCAGGAGGCGGGCAAGGGCCGCGAACCCGGCGGCTTTGGCCCCGAAGGACATGAAGGCCGTGACCGGGGTGGGAGCGCCTTCATAGACATCGGGGACCCAGTTGTGGAAGGGGACCAGGGCCACCTTGAATCCCAGGCCGATGAGGATGAGGGCGATACCGAAGAGGGTCAGCGGGGAACTCGGGTCGATCCGGGCGATGGCCTCGAAGCCGGTCGCGCCCGCGACCCCGTAGATCATGGCGATGCCGTAGAGGAAGAAGCCGGAAGCGAATGAACCGAGCAAGAAATATTTGAGAGCCGATTCCTCGGATTGCATCCGGGTGCGGGCGAAACCGGCCAGGATGTAGAGGGCCACCGAAAGGATTTCCAGCCCCAGAAAGACCGTGATGAGATCGGTAGCGGAGGCCATGAGCATCATCCCGGAGAGCGAGAAGAGAATGAGGGCGTAGTAATCCCCGTTCTGCCATCCCTGCTCTTCGGTGTATTTCATGGACATCAATATGACCAGGGCGGTTCCGATGAGCAGCGCGAAATTGAAGAACATGGCATAGGAATCGGACACCACCATCCCGCTGAAAGCGTCCTGGGAACGACCCCAGAGCTGAACGGAGTTCCAGAACGCGGTGCCCAGCCCGGCCAGCGAGAGAACGGCGAGGTATTTCTTATGCTGCCGGGCGGTCAAAATCTCCAGGAGCATGATGCCCAGGGCCGTAATCATGACAATGATCTGCGGCATCATCGGGGCCAGATCGACGGGCGGCAGTTGCAACGGTTCCATTTGGGCTATGACCTCGGTTGTATCGGGTTTTGAAACGGGAAGGCTTGCCGTTTCTTTTGATTATATGGCAATAAGCGAGGCTATCTCGGGATTCGGTAGCCTGGAGATTGCTTCGTCGCTCCGCTCCTCGCAATGACATCGACAACTTGAGGCCGCGACTGGGCGACCTGGGGGCGGTTTTCGTAGGCGCTCAGAACAGCTTTGACGGAAGGCTCCATCGGTTTCAGGAAATGGTTGGGTTGGATGCCGATAAAGAGCATCATCAGAGAGATCGGGATGAGAATCAGGCGCTCGCGCAGGTTCAGATCGGGAAGGGAGCGGTTTTCCGGGTGGTCGAGGGGGCCGTGCATGACCCGGCGGAACATCCAGAGCATATAGATGGCGGCCAGGACGACCCCGGAGGCGGCCAGGACGGGATAGAGCATCGGGCCTGCGCCCCTGCCGAAATTCGCCAGGAAGCTGCCCTGCATGATCAGGAATTCCCCGATAAAGCCGTTCAGGCTGGGGAGGCCGATGGAGGCCAGGGTGGCGATCATAAAGAAAAACCAGAAGGCGGGCATCTGTTTCGCCAGGCCGCCGAATTGATCGATCTCGCGGGTGTGCCTGCGGTCGTAGATCATGCCGACGATGAGGAAGAGGGCACCGGTGCTGAGGCCGTGGTTGACCATCTGGAGGAGGCTGCCCTGCATCCCGATCTGGTTGAAGGCGAACATCCCCAGCATTACGAACCCCAGGTGGCTGACCGAAGAATAGGCGACCAGTTTCTTGATATCGGTCTGCACCGCGGCCACCAGAGCGCCGTAGACGATCCCGATAACGGCCAGAGTGCAGATGAGGGGGGTGAACATCAGGGAGGCGTCCGGAAAGAGGGGCAGGCAGAAGCGGAGGAAGCCGTAGGTTCCCATCTTCAGGAGGACGCCGGCCAGCAGCACGGAACCGGCGGTCGGGGCCTCGACATGGGCGTCGGGGAGCCAGGTATGGAAGGGGAACATCGGCACCTTGATCGCGAAAGCCAGCCCGAAGGCCAGGAAGAGAAGCGCCTGCGTGCCCGGAGCGAGCGGGTTGGCGGCCAGGAAGTCCCGGATCGCCAGCAGGTCGTAAGAGCGGTCGCCGACGGGCTGCATCAGGTAGAGATAGAGAATGGCGACCAGCATGAGGAGGCTGCCGACCATGGTATAGAGGATGAACTTGACGGCGGCATAGACCCGCCGCTGCCCGCCCCAGATGCCGATCAGGAAATACATGGGGATGAGCATGGCCTCCCAGAAGATATAGAAAAGGAAGAGGTCGAGGGCCACGAAAACGCCGATCATGCCGGTTTCCAGGAGGAGCATGAAGGCCATATACTCCCTGACCTTCTGGCGCACCGGCCAGGAGGCCCAGATCGCCAGCGGGGTCAGGAAGGTGGTCAGCATGACCAGAAGGAGGCTGATGCCGTCGATCCCGACATGGTAGCGGATATTGAAATCGGGGATCCAGAGCAGGTCTTTCTGGAACTGCATCCCGCTCTCCGCCGTGTCGAACCGGAAATAGAGGGGCAGGGAGAGGATGAAGACCGCGAAAGAGATGCCCAGCGCCGTCCAGCGGACATCCTCTTCGGCCCGGCGGGGCATCAGCAGGATAACCAGCGCCCCTGCCAGCGGCAGGAAGGTAATCCAGGAGATATAGTCGATATCTGGCATGATGGCCGCAGGCTCCTTTGAGAAGTGTTAGCGTAAAAAGACGAAATAGCCGATCAGGATGATCGCTCCGGCGAGCATGGAGAGGGCGTAGTTGCGGACATAGCCGGTCTGGACAGTTTTCAAGCCCTGACTGATGAGACGCATCATCCCGGCAGTGCCGTTGACCAGGCCGTCCACGATCCGGACGTCCATGAACTGCCAGAGCCAGAGGGACAGGCGGTAGCCGGGACGCACCACCAGGGCGTCGCAGGCTTCATCGACATACCATTTGTCGAGAGCGCCCCGGTATGCGCCGGAGAAACGTTCTTTCATTCGCTGCGGGATATCGGGCCTGAGGGCGAACCAGTGACGGGCCAGCCACAGGCCCGCCGCGCCGACCAGAGCGGAAAAGATCATCAGGCCGCCTTCCAGGGCGACCGAAGGGTGATGCTCGGAAAGTTCGGTCAGGGTAGGGGCCGCCGAAGGGTGAATATAATTCGCCAGGAGGTTGGGCACGCCGAAGGCCGCTGGAATCCCGACCAGCCCGCCGATAACGGATAGGACGGCCAGGAGGCGCAGAGGAACGAGCATCATCTCCGGGGATTCATGCAGGTGATGTTGGGCTTCCTCATCGCCGCGGAACTCGCGGTAGAAGGTTTTGTACATCAGGCGACCCATGTAAAAGGCGGTCATGAGGGCGGTGATGATGGCGATGCCCCAGAGCAGGTACTCGCCCTTGATAAATGCGCTGGAGAGAATTTCATCCTTGCTGAAAAAGCCGGACAGCGGGGGGATGCCCGAAATCGCCAGGGTGCCGATCCAGAAGACAGTCTTGGTAGTCTTGAGATGATCTTTCAGGCCGCCCATTTTCCGCATGTCCTGCTCGCCGCCTATGGCGTGGATGACGCTGCCCGACCCCAGGAAGAGCAGGGCCTTGAAGAAGGCATGGGTCATCAGGTGGAAGACGGCGGCCCCGAACGCGCCGACGCCGCAGGCCAGGAACATATACCCGAGCTGGCTGATGGTGGAGTAGGCCAGCACGCGCTTGATATCGTTCTGCACCATCGCGATGGTGGCGGCAAAGATCGCGGTCAGAGCGCCGACGACGGCGACCAGGGCAAGGATATCGGGGGCGGCCTCATAGAGGACGTGGCATCGGGCGATCATATAGACGCCTGCGGTGACCATGGTGGCGGCATGGATGAGGGCGCTGACCGGGGTAGGGCCTTCCATCGCGTCTGGGAGCCAGACATACAGAGGGATCTGGGCCGATTTGCCGGTGGCTCCCAGAAAGAGGAGGAGGGGGATCAGCCCGACGACCATGCCCGCATAGGGCAGGCCGCTCAGCGTGGCCCCGGAAGGGTTCCCTTCGGCCAGCAGTTTCACCGTGCCGAAGACTTTCTGGTATTCGAGGGAGCCGAAAACGGCGAAGATCGTCATAATCCCCAGGAGAAAGCAGAAATCGCCGATGCGGTTGACTATGAAGGCTTTGTTGCCCGCCCTGGCGGCAGAATGCTTCTCGAACCAGAACCCGATCAGCAGGTAGGAGCAGAGGCCCACACCCTCCCATCCGACGAACATCAGCAGGAAATTGTTCGCCAGAACCAGTGTCAGCATAAAGCCCACGAACAGGTTGAGGTAGGCGAAATAGCGCGGGTAGCCGGGATCGTGTTCCATGTAGCCCATCGAATAGACATGGATCAGGAAGCCCACCCCGGTAACGACCAGGGCCATGATGAGGGCCAGGGGATCGATATAGAAGCCGATATCCACCTGGAAAGCGCCGACCGAGATCCAGGGGATATTGCTCAGCACGGGCCAGACGCGCTCCTCCATCTGCTGGTTGATCATGAACCAGTACAGCGAGATGACGAACGAGAGGGCGACGGTGGCGCATGCGATCACGCCCGTCAGCTTTTTCGGGAGGTATCGCCCGAAGAGTCCGTTGGCGGCGGCCCCCAGGAACGGGAGCAGCGGAATCAGGCCAATCGAGGAATCCATGGATATGCCCCTATCCCTTCATCAGATTCATGTCATCGACATTGACATCCTCGCGGATGCGAAAGATCGAGGTAATGATCGCCAATCCGACTGCCACCTCCGCCGCCGCCACCGCCATCACGAAAAAGACGATGACCTGCCCGTCCACCGACTGCCAGTGCCGCGAAAAGGCCACGAAAGCCAGGTTCGCCGCATTGAACATCAGCTCGATGGACATAAAAATGACCAGCGGGTTCTTCCGGGTCAGCACCCCGGTCACCCCGATGGTAAAAAGCACCGCGCTCAGAATCAGATACCAGGAGACAGGAACCATCGCTATTGAATCTCCTCATGGGCTTAAAGTTGCGTTTGGAAACCATCCATCGCTGTCATTGCGAGGAGCGAGAGCGACGAAGCAATCCCCAGCGTTCCAAAGGAACAAAGATCTCTTACATTTGTTACGTTGGAGATGGCCGCATCGCGTCGCTCCTCGCACGGGCAGCGACGGGCCACCCTAGTACCTCCGCTTGCCCAGTACGACGATGCCGATAATGGCGACGATCAGAAGGACGGATGTGATCTCGAAGGGGAGCAGGAACCGGGTAAAGAGCGCCCGGCCTACGGCCTGGGTGTTGCTTTCCGCGCCGGCAAGCGGCAGGTTTCGAGCGGGGGGCAGGACGCCGGAAAGGGCCAGATAGCCGATTTCCGCCAGCAGGACGAGCGACAGGCCGATGGCGACAGGCTTCTGGTAGGAGAGCTTTTCGGCGGCGAAGGCAGCCTCGCTGCGGGACGAGAGGATCATGATGACGAACAGGAAGAGAACCATGATCGCCCCGGCGTAGACCAGCACCTGAACGAAGGCGATGAACTCCGCTCCCAGCATCAGGAATAGGGCGGCCAGAGCGCAGAGGGCGATCACCAGGTAGAGGGCGCTATGAACGGTGTTGCGCCGGGTGATCATCATCATCCCGGACCCGGCGGCCACCAGGGCCATCACGACGAAAATCACGGTTTCCACCATATCGGAAGTTTGCTCCCCTTTTAACGATGTGCGGGCTTTGCGGCTTTCCTGTAGAAGGGCGCGATTTATCGCGCCCCATAGCTATCAAGATAAGGGCAAGCATTATCGGGTCCTGGGGGATGGGTGACCGCTCTCCCCTGGCCCCTCTCCCCGAAACCCAAGGGAGGCACCGGAGCGCCTCCGGGGAGAGGGGGAGAGAGGGTGCGGTACTTGACCCCCCCATCCACTCCCCCTGCCCGTTTCGGGAAGGGGGCCGGGGGGTTAGGTAACAGCCTCTCAAAGCCCCCAACCCCGCCCCGGCGGGACAGTCACCCTGATCTGGATGCGTATGGGGCGCGATGAATCGCGCCCCTACTCCGGATCGTAACCTTCCTTTGAGCCTTCGGGACGGGGGACCAGAAGCTTCTTTTTGTCAAAGATGAAGTCTTCCCGCGTCTGGGCCACGAGGTCGTAGCGGGTGGTCAGGACGATGGCCCCGGTGGGACAGGCTTCCTCGCAGAAGCCGCAGAAGATGCACCGGAGCATGTTGATCTCATAGACCTTGGCGTACCGCTCGCCGGGGGAGAAGCGTTTTTCGTCGGTGTTTTCGGCAGGCTCCACGTAGATGGCATCCGCAGGGCAGGCGGCGGCGCAGAGGGAGCAGCCGATGCATTTCTCCAGCCCGTTCTCATAGCGGCGCAGTTCGTGGATGCCGCGCCACCGGGGAGCGACCAGAGTGGGATCTTCCGGATACTCGCGGGTGACCGGCTTGTGGAATATATGCTTGATGGTCGTGGAAAGCCCCCGGGCGACTTCCACAGTTCCCCGTTCGATCTTTTCGAAGATGTCCGGCATGGTCTTACCTCAACAGGATCAAAAACGGCTGCGGGCTATCTCGCCACGAACAGCGCGGTTACCATCAGATTGACCAGCGCGAGCGGCCAGAGGACTTTCCAGCCCAGGCGCATCAACTGGTCGTAGCGCAGGCGGGGCAGGGTGGCGCGAAGCCATATAAAAAGAAAGAGAAAGGACAATATCTTCAGCATATACCACCCAAAGCCCGGGACCCAAGTGAACGGGGCGAAGGGGATCGGGGAATGATACCCGCCCCAGAAGAGGGTGACGGCAATCGAGCTGATCGTCACCATATTCACGTACTCGGCCATGAAGAACATGGCGAATTTGAAGCTGCTGTATTCGGTGTGGAAACCGGCCACCAGCTCCGATTCCGCCTCCGGCAGATCGAAGGGAGCGCGGTTCGTTTCGGCGAGGCCGGAGATCAGGTAGACGACAAAGGCGGGCAGCAGGTAGAGGTGATGGAGGGCGTTTCCGAACCACATGCCTTCCTGCTGGCCGACGATCTCCCGAAGGCTGAGCGTTCCCGCCGCAACCACCACATTCAGGACGGCCATGCCCATCGGCAGCTCGTAGGAAAGCATCTGGGCCGAGGAGCGCAAAGCCCCCAGAAGCGGGTATTTGCTGTTGGAAGACCAGCCCGCCACCACGATCCCGTAGACGGCCAGGGAGGACAACCCCAGCAAAAAGAGCAGGCCGACATTGATATCGGTGATCTGAAGGTTCGGGTCCATGGGGATGACGGCATAGGCCAAGAGCGCCGGGATCATGGAGAGCATCGGGGCTGCGAAGTAGAGCCACCTGTCCACCCCGGAAGGGGTGATGTCCTCCTTGAAGATGAGCTTGACGGCATCGGCGAGGGGCTGGAAGAGGCCCTCCGGGCCGACCCGGTTCGGCCCCAGGCGCACCTGGATGCGGGCCACCACCCGCCTTTCGGCCCAGATCAGGAAAGGCACCATCGTCATGGCGACACTGAAAACCGCCACGATTTTCACCAGCAGGACGATCCATTCCACGGGCTATTTACCCACCTTTACCTTGATGATCTCCGTACCGCGGTCGGTCAGGGCGCGGAGAGGGGCAGATTCCATCTCTTCCGGAACCACGACCACGGAGCGCGGGCAGCGCCGCGTCAGCCTGACCCGCAGTTCCAATTGGCCGTACGGGGAGGCGACCTTCGCCGTATCCCCCGGCCCGAGGCCCAGCATCCGGGCGTCCGCCGGGTGCATTTCCACATAGGGATCCGGCACCACCTTTTTCATGAACTCGTTGTGCCGTGTGATGGTTCCCATATTGAAGAGAAGAGTGGCCGGAACGAGGGTAAAGGGGTATTCCGGCTGATCCCCACCCTCCGGCGCTCGATAGCGCACCTGTTGGAATTGAAGCCTGTCTTCCGGCAGCCCGAAGGGGCGGCGCAGGCCCAGCAGCCCGATCTGGCCGAAGGACAGCCCGGCGTAATCGGGGGTGACTCGGGCGATTTCTTCCAGGACGCTCTCGGCGTCGGTGAAGCCCATGCGGACATTCATCTTGCGGGCGACAGCGGCCACCAACTGCCAGTCGGCAGGGAGCGATTCGGGCAGCTCTAGGGCTTTCCGCACCCGCTGGACGCGCCTTTCGATATTGGTGAAGGTCCCGTCCTTTTCGGCGAAGCTGGCCGCAGGCAGCACCACATCCGCCAGGGCCGCCGTCTCGGTCAGGAAAAGCTCCTGCACGACCAGCAGTTTCAGGGAGCCGAGGGACTCTTCGGCCCATTTCCGGTCGGGATAGTGGGCCAGGAGGTTAGCCCCGGCGATATAAAGAGCCTTCAGCCTGCCGCTATGGGCGGCTTCCAGCATTTCCTCGGTATTCATGCCGCGCCCGCCGGGAAGCGGCTGGCCGAGGGCGCTTTCCAGCGACGACCGGACGGAGGCATCCTCCAGGCTCCGGTAGCCGGTATAGAAACCGGGCAGCAGGCCCATGTCCACCGCGCCCTGCGAGTTGTTGTGCGTCACAAGGGCGCTGACCCCGGCGGATTCGCCGGCCATCTGGCCGGTCAGCAGGGCCAGGTTCTCCAGGGCGCGGACGCAATCGCCGCGCCCTGGGTGGTTCAGGATCCGCCTGCCGTAGAGGAAGAGAACCTTTTCCCCGCCCGCGACAGCCCGGGCCGCCGCTTCCAGCGTTTCCGCCGGGATGCCGGTAAGGGTGGCGGCATCGGCGGTCAGGCTTTGGGCAAAATCCGCCAGACCTTCGGTATTCGCCTCGATATAGGGTTTATTTTCCAGCCCTGCGTCCAGGATCGCCTTCGCCAGGCTGCCGAGGAGGGCGGCTTCCGTGCCCGGGGCGTAGTGCAGCTTATGGGCGGCGTAGCGGTCGTATTCGATGGCTTTCGGGTTGGCGGCGATGAGGATGGCCCCGTTTTCGACGACGGCTTTCCGCACGCGCAGGGCCAAAATCGGAAGCTCCTCCACCACATCGCTGCCCAGGAGAAAGATCACCTTCGCCTTCTCGATCTCCTCGATGGAAACGGCCATCGCGCCCCGGCTGAGGGTGCGGGTAAGGTCATTGTCGGGAGTCATGCGCGTCAGGCCGATGCGGTGGTCTATATTGTTGGTCCCGACGACGGTTCTCAGGAATTTCTGGAATACGTAGGCGTCTTCATTGGTTACCCTGGTAGAGCCGATGCCCCCGATGGCGTCCGGGCCGTATTTTTCCTTGACATTCTGAAGCCGCCCGGCGATGAAGGAGAGGGCCTCGTCCCAGGAGACTTCTTCGAAGGCGTCGCCCTTTTTGATCATCGGGTTCCGCAGGCGGGCCGGGCTGTTGACGAACTCATGCCCGAAACGGCCCTTGTCGCAGAGCCACTGGTCGTTGACCGGCAGGTTTTCCCGCCCGAAAACGCGCAGGATATCGTTGTTGCGGACCTGAAGCTTCAGGTTGCAGCCAACCGCGCAGTAGGGGCAGACGCTGGGGACATTGTTGTATTCCCACACACGGGCGGAGAAGCGGAAGAGCCGGTCCGTCAGCGCCCCCACCGGGCAGATCTCGATGGTGTTGCCCGAAAATTTGGAATCGAACGACCCGCCGACAAAGGTGGAAAGCTCGGTGTCGGCCCCGCGGGCGAAGAACTCGATCACATGGTCGCCGGCGATCTCCTCGCAGAAGCGGATGCACCGCTTACAGAGGATGCACCGCTCCATATCCAGGGTGATGAAGTTGCTGAGGTGCAGAGGCTTTTTGAAGTGCCGCTTTTTGTCGAAGAAGCGCGTCTCGCCCGGCCCGTGGTCGAAGGTCAGATCCTGGAGGTCGCACTCCCCTCCTTTGTCGCACACCGGGCAGTCGAGAGGGTGATTGATGAGCAAGAACTCCAGCATCGCCTTGCGAGCCTTCACGACGGGCGGGGTTTTAGTACGGACGATCATTCCCTGGGATACCGGGACCGTGCAGGCGGTTTGAGGCTTGGGAACCTTCTCGATCTCCACCAGGCACATGCGGCAGGCCCCGAACGGCTTGAGCTTCGGGTGGTAGCAAAAGATAGGGATATCGATGCCGACCTTTTTGGCCGCCTCCAGGATCACCGTTCCCTTGGGAACGGTGACTTCCTGATCGTCTATCGTTAAAGTGACCATCTCATCGGGCATGGGTCTCTAGCTCCTTGAGAGGGACGGGCTGCATCAAACTGATGTCCCAACCGGCTGATACGGATTCTCCACCAGGCAGCGACGCTCCTGAATATGGTACTCCCACTCGGAGCGAAACTGCTTGATCGTGCTGACAATGGGAGCGATGGCCGCATCTCCGAAAGGGCAGAAAGCTTTGCCGGAGATGTTGTCCGAAACGTCCAGCATCAGGTCAAGGTCTTCCGGGCGGCCCGACCCGTACTCGATCCGGTCGACGATTTTCTCCAGCCAGTAAGTCCCCTCCCGACAGGGGGTGCATTTGCCGCATGATTCGTGCGCGTAGAAGCGGATCAGCTTCCAGGCGGCCCAGACGATGCAGGTCGTCTCATCCATCACGATGATGGCCCCGGACCCCAGCATCGAGCCTGCGGCGGCCACGGATTCGTAATCCATCGCCACATCGATCTGCTCGGCCCGGAAGATGGGCGTGGAGGAGCCGCCGGGGATGACGGCCTTCAACTGCCGGTCGCCCCGGATGCCGCCGCAGTAGTCGTAAAGGATGGTGCGAAGCGACGTCCCCAGAGGGAGGTCGTAGTTGCCGGGCCGCTTAACGTGGCCGGAAACGGAGAAAATCTTGGATCCCGGACTGCGCTCGGTTCCCCACTGCTTGTACCAGTCCGCCCCGTTTTTGACGATATGGGGCACGGCGCAGAGGGTTTCCACATTGTTGATGACCGTCGGCTTTTTGAAAATGCCGGAAACGGTGGGGAAGGGCGCGCTGGGGAACTTCAGGCGCGGGTTGCCGCGCCCGCCCTCCAGGGAGTTCATGAGGGCCGTCTCTTCCCCGCATTCATAGGAACCGGCACCCCGATGAAGGTAGATATCCAGCTTCATCCCCGAGCCGAGGATATTTTTCCCTAGAAAGCCTTTCGCGTAAGCCTGCTTCAGCGCCTTTTCCAGCAGATGGTAGCCTTCGACGAACTCCCCGCGAATATAGATGTAGCTGACGGTGGCCCCCACCGCATAGGCGGCGAGGGCGATGCCTTCGATCAGCTCGTGGGGGTTTTTGTTGAGGATCTCGCGGTCCTTGAAGGTTCCCGGCTCCCCCTCATCTGCATTGACGACGACATATTTCTGGATGGTGGGGTCTTTCGGAACGCTGCCCCATTTGCGGCCTGTGGGAAAGCCCGCCCCCCCACGCCCTCGCAGGCCGGAGTTCAGGACGATTTCGACCACTTGCTCCGGAGCCATCTCGCCCAGCGCCTTTTTGAACGCCTCATAGCCGCCATGGGCCGTGTAGACATCGATATTGTGAATGCCGGGCACATCGGTGTTGACGAAGACGGTCTTGGCTTCCATGCGGCCCCCTATTCCTCTTCTGCCCGGGCGAGCAGGCTTTCCAGCTTTTCCAGGGTGAGGTCTTCGTAGTAGTCCTCATCCATCAGGAGGGTCGGGCCGTTTCCGCAGGCCGCCAGGCATTCCACCGTCTTGAGAGTGAAGCGCCCGTCCGGGGTCGTCTCCCCCACCCCGATGCCCAGCCTGCGCTGCAAATGCTCCAGGCATTCGTCGGCCCCCATCAGAGAGCAGGAGATATTGGTGCAGACCTCGATGACATGCTTTCCGACAGGCTGCTTGAAAAACATGGTGTAGAAACTGGCGACGGACAGGACATCACTGGGGGTGATGCCCAGCAGATCGGCTACCTCTTCCATTGCCTCTCTGGGCAGCCACCCGACCTCCTCCTGGGCCACATGGAGCGCCGGAAGGAGGGCCGCTTTGGGCACCGGATAATGAGAAGCCATCTCTTCGATTTTCGCAACCGCTTCTTCAGTTAGCACGACGCTATACCTCGCTTCAAGGGATCTCGGGGTAACGGACTGTCATAGCGAGGAGGGTAGCCATAAGGCTATCTCCAGGGCCACGCCAATGCACAGAGCCATGTCCTGTATTCGTTATGTTGGAGATTGCCGCGCCGCTGCGCTCCTGACAGGCGGCATCGATCCAACTCGATCAATAAATGCGAAAGTTTTTTCTTAATCTCTTACCGGTCCACCTCTCCCAGCACGGGGTCCAGGCTGCCCAGGATGGCGACGATATCGGCGATCAGGCGGCCCTGCACCAGAGTGGGAAGGGCCTGGAGGTTCACGAAGGAGGGGCCGCGCACCCGGAGGCGGTAGGGTTTGGGGCCGCCGTCGCTGACGAGATAGTAGAGCAGTTCGCCCTTCGGGGCCTCGATGCTCTGGGTGATCTCGCCTCTGGGCGCGTGGAAGCCTTCGGTCCAGAGCTTGAAGTGGTGGATCAGGGCCTCCATGCTGGTCTGGACTTCCTCCTTGTTGGGAGGGACGACTTTCCGGTCGCTGGAGTTGAAGGGGCCGAGAGGCATTCCCTCCAGGGCCTGCTGCACGATGCGCGTACTCTGGCGCATCTCGGCCAGGCGCACCAGGTAGCGGGCGTATACATCGCCTTCTTCCCGGGTGGGAATCTCGAAATCGAAAAGGTCGTAGCCGGAATACGGCTCCGCCTTCCGGATGTCCCACTTCACGCCGGAGGCCCGGAGCGCCGGGCCGCTGACGCCCAGGGCGATCCCGTCCTCCGGGGAAAGGTAGCCGATTCCCCGCGTGCGGTCTACCCAGATTTCATTATGGGTGAGGAGGGCTTCGTATTCGTCCACCCGCGCGGGAAAGGGGTCGATAAAGGCTTTAACCTTTTGCTCGAAGCCGTGCGGCAGGTCTCCGGCCAGGCCGCCCACCCGGAAGTAGCTGGTATGCATCCGGAAGCCGGAAACCATCTCGAAGAGATCGAGTATCTGCTCTCGCTCCCGGAAGCAGTAGAGGAAGACGGTCATGGCCCCGATGTCCATGGCGTGGGTTCCCAGCCAGACCAGGTGGCTGGAGATCCGCTGAAGTTCGGTCAGCATGACGCGGATCCACTGACCGCGGGTCGGAATCTCCACCTCCATCAGCTTTTCCACCGCCAGGACGTATCCTAGGTTGTTCGACAGAGGGGCCAGGTAGTCCATCCGGTCCACCAGAGTCACCACCTGCTGGTATTTCTTGACCTCCATCGTTTTCTCGAAGCCGGTATGGAGGTAGCCGATCACCGGAACGGCCTTGACCACCGTTTCTCCATCCAGTTCCAGGATGATCCGTAGAACCCCGTGGGTGCTGGGGTGCTGCGGCCCCATATTGATGGTCATCAGACTTTCCGACTCGTTGCGCTCCAGGGTCACCCCGGAACCCAGGCTCCTTGTGGCGGTGTCGCTCATGCGAAGGCTCCCTCTTTAATACCGAATCCGGTCATCGAACGGCGGGCGAATCTCTTTTGCGCGGGCCGGGTAGTCTTTCCGCAGGGGGTGGCCCTCCCAGTCCTCGGGCATCAGGATGCGACGCAGGTCGGGATGGCCGTCGAAGACGATCCCGAACATATCGTAGCACTCGCGCTCGTGCCAGTTGGCGGTCGGCCAGACCGCCGTGACGGAGGGCACACGGACATCTTCCTCCGGCACCCGGACTTTCAGGCGCACGCGCCGGTTCAGGGTGAGGGACAACAGATGATAGACCACCTCGAAACGCGGCAGGCGGCCCAGATAGTCCGCGCCGCACACATCAGAAAGGAAATTGTATTGCAGGTCCGGGTCGTCCCGGCAGAATTCGCAGATTTCGACGATCCGGGACCGCTCCACCAGAACCGTTGTCTGACCCCGGAACTCCTGAGTCTCTATGACCGCTTCCTGAAAGTTTTCTGTGAGTTTTTTCACGGTTGGGCTGGCTTCAAGGACATACATGGCTATCGTCTCCGGGAACTGGATGAAGGGTCATGGCGCTGCGTCCGCCTGTCAGGAGCTGGAGGTCCATGGCTGCATCGTATCAATTTTTCTTTGAAGCTCCAGGATCGACTCGATGAGCGTTTCGGGGCGGGGCGGGCAGCCTGGCACGTAGACATCGACCGGCACGATTTCATCCACGCCCTGTACGATAGTGTAGTTGTTGAAGATGCCCCCGCAGGAAGCGCAGGCTCCCATCGAGATGACCCATTTGGGTTCGGGCATCTGGTCGTAGATCTGGCGCAGCACCGGGGCCATCTTGCGGGAGAGGCGGCCCGCTACGATCATCAGATCGGCCTGGCGGGGGGAGGCGCGGAAGACCTCGGCCCCGAAGCGGGCGATATCGAACCGGGAGGCTCCGGTCGCCATCATCTCGATGGCGCAGCAGGCCAGCCCGAAGGTGGCGGGCCAGATGGAGGATTTCCTGGCCCAGTTGACCATTTTATTGAGCTTGGTCAGGATGACATTGTTCTGGAGGGTTTCTACTCCTCCCATTCGAGCGCCCCTTTCCCCAGGATATAGAAATACCCCACCAGCAGGATGGCGATGAAGACCGCCATCTCGATAATGCCAAACAGCTTGAGCTGCCGGAGCATCACCGCCCACGGGTAGAGAAAAATCGTTTCGATATCGAAGATGATGAAGAGCATGGCGACCAGGTAGAACTTGACCGGAAACCGCTCCCGGGCCGTTCCCAGAGGGGTGATGCCGCACTCGTAAGGGGCGGACTTTTCCGGGGTGGGCTTCTTCGGCCCCATCAGGTAGGACAGCAGAACGGCCCCTCCGGAGAACCCGACCGCCAGCACGCCTAAAAGGACAATCGGAAGATAACGGATCAGATAGTCAGGCACCGCCGCGATACTCCTCTCCATTGGCAATTTTTACTCTTCAAGTGAATTTTAGCACAGGTCAGAAGGGATGTCAAGGGAACAGAGGAATTTATGAAGGTTTTTCTTGACAATTTCCGGGAAGAGGGTTTTGCCAGATGAGATCGCCCATAGATTCCACGGTATAGAGGCGTATTGTTCGAGTTCCAGGAACAGAGGCGTGTGGAGAGCGTTATAGGATATAGAAGCAGTTGTCCTTCAGCCTTGCTTAAGAGCCAACCGCCCCCCCAGCCCCTCGCCTTACTAACGGGGGAGTGGCCTATGGGTGCTTTGAGAGACTTGCCAAGAGAACGCACGATCCCAGCCCCCCCTAGATGAAGGTTGAAAAAATAATCCAGGCACGGGAGAGGGATGTAGACTCTGCGGTGCTTGATGGATAATCTCTCCCCCTTCCCGTTTCGGGAAAGGGGCCGGGGGGGTTAGGTAACGATCTCGCAAAGGCCCAAACCCCGTCCCCGCGTGACCGGATTATTGTTTCAACTTTCATGTAAGGGAGGACGCTTTTGGCCGCGATCCGCTTGATCCTGATAAGGAGACATTATGCCTGCACGTGATATTATCGTTATAGACGCTTTCGCCGGGGGGTGAAGGTGTTACGGACGAAGGAGACAGGATCAAGATATGGCGCGGCCCGCGCATCAATCACACCTGGTCTGCCATCGACCCGCTTTTCCGTTTGGCAGCGCATATTTACGGCAACCGCGTAATCGGGGTCATCCTGTCCGGATCCCTGGATGACGGTTCATCAGGGCCGAGGGCCATCTGGAAGCATAGCGGTCCGACCGTGGCGCAGACGCCAGAGGATGCCGCCTTTCCCGGCATGCCGCGAAACGCCATTACCAACGTCGGGGTCGATCATATCGCGCCTGCGGCGGAGATCGCCTCCTTGCTGGCGCATCTGGTCAGGCAGCCCCTGCAAACAGAGACACCCACAATGACCGACGAAATAGATAACTCACGGTTCGCTCATTTTCAAGGCAGTTGTTGAAATGGGACCCCTGGATCCATTGGGAAGGGGGTTGTGGGTCGGTTTGAAGGCCTTTTCCCGGCCCGTCAAGGCCAGCGGTGTCCTTCGATCATAACTTGATAGATCTCATATACGAAGACTCTATTCTCTATAGAGTGATGGGAGACGGGAATCCCATTATATAGCATCTTCCCAACTCTTGTAATCTACAAAAAAATGAGCGCAACATGAGTTATAGGCTCATTATAACGATTAATAATGATTTGCCAAACAGGGACATCAAACCGCAAGTCCCGGGGGCGAAACGGGGAGGATTTCTTGAGTCTCTTATACAATCGGGGTATAATGATAAGAGAGCCGGGCCCGGCGGCCCGGGATGGCGAGGAAACTTTCACAGGAAAAATACGTAACTATAGATGAAGGGTCGGATTTTGTCCGGCCCGTCGGCTAAGGCCGGGGAGAGGGGACGCTATGTTCAAGTACTACCAGGATATCCTCAAGCAGATGGAAAAGGATATGCAGCGCATCGATCCGCTCCACAACTTTTTCGAGGTGCAGGATCGGCTCTGGGAGCCTCTGGTGGACGTACACGAAACCGCGGAGGCTTTGATCGTGAAGGTAGAGATCGCCGGGGTATCCCCGCACAACATGCAGATCACCCTGGACAGCGACGACAACCTCATCATCCGAGGCGTCCGGCTGGAAGAAGACCAGGAATGCAGCCGCCGCAAGCGATGCCATCAGCTCGAAATCTATTTCGGCCCCTTCCAGCGCGTTATCCGGATTTCGGACAAGGTACGCATCGACCGGGACGGCATCCAGGCCCAGTACAGGGACGGCTTCCTGACCGTCACCCTCCCGAAAATCACCCGGCCCGAGCCCGCATCCACCGAAATCCGGGTGGATTTCACCGAATGAACTGCGGCTATACGATTTCTCAAACCATAGGCGAAAACGATTCGGACTATAGAACTTTCGCTTCGATACAGCCATCGAGGAGCGCAGGTGGCGAAGCCGTTTTCAGGTTCTTGAATGGCGAGAGCGATTCGGTCATTTACCACCCTGGAGATTGTCGCGTCGCTTCACTCCTCGCAGACTGCATCGATGGCGGCTGCCGTAGAGAATAGCGGGAGCCCTGACCTTTTCAAGATCGCGAGGAACGACGATGACCGATTATGATGACACGGTGAACGAGTTTGACCGGCAGGAGGCCGCGGGGAACGGCTTCGAGCCGCGGGACGGGGCGGCGGCCACCGTCAATGACATGCTGAATGCCGGCGATTCGGGCGATGAGGGCGGCCTGGTGATTCCCGAAGAGCTGAGCCTGCTGACGCTGCGCGATATGGTCTTATTCCCGAATATGGTCGTTCCGCTCCATTCACCCAAGCAGAGCGCCGTACAGCTCATCGATGACCTGGCCGTGGCGGGCAACCGCATCGTCGGGCTGGTCGCCCAGAAGGATCCTGACATCGAGGAGCCGACCTTTCAGGATGTCTATACGGTCGGGATCGCCGGGATCATCCGCATGATGCTCAAGATGCCGGACGGAGTTCGCCTGATGGTGCAGACCATCGGGCGCATCCAGATCGTCGGCCCGATCCAGACCAGCCCTTACCTGAAGGCAAGGGTGCGCGTGGTTCCCGATGCCCCCCTGCTCCCGGAGGCGGCCATCGAGGTGGAGGCCATGAAGCGCAATATCGCCACCCTCTTCCAGCAGATGGTCACCCTGTCCAACAACCTGCCGGACGAGCTTCAGGCGATCCCGATGAATGTGACCGACCCGAACCTTCTAGCCGATCTGGTGGCCGCCCACTCCCCTTTGCCGACCCCCGAAAAGCAGCAGGTTCTGGAAGAGTTCTCCATCGAGGCCCGGTTGAAAAGGCTTCTGAGCCTCCTCAGCCGGGAGATCCAGGTGCTGGAGCTCGGCAGCAAGATCCAGTCAGAGGTCAACTCCGAGGTCGGCAAGATGCAGCGGGAGTATTACCTGCGCGAGCAGATGAAGGCCATCCAGCGCGAGCTGGGCGAATCGGACGAGCGGGCCAACGAGGTGGAGGATCTCCGGCAGAAAATCGCGGAAGCCCGGCTTCCGCCGGAAGCCGAGAAGGAGGCCAACCGCGAATTGGAGCGTTTGGCCCGGATGCCCTCCGCCGCGCCCGAATACACCGTCTCCCGCACCTATATCGACTGGCTGGTCACCCTGCCCTGGGCGAAGAGTACAGAGGATAACCTGGACATCCCGGAGGTCCGCCGTATTCTGGACGAAGACCACTACGGGCTGGAGAAGGTGAAGGAGCGCATCCTGGAATACCTTTCGGTCAAGAAGTTCAAGACCGACGGCGGGCTGCGCCACCCGATCCTCTGCTTCGTAGGGCCGCCCGGGGTCGGAAAAACCTCTCTGGGCAAATCGATAGCCCGCGCCCTGGGCCGGGGATTCGTGCGGATGTCCCTGGGCGGGGTGCGCGACGAGGCGGAGATCCGGGGACACCGGAGAACCTATATCGGCGCTCTGCCCGGCCAGATTATCCAGAGCATCCGCCGGGCCGGATCCGACAACCCCATCTTTATGCTCGATGAAATCGACAAGGTGGGGGCCGACTTCCGGGGCGACCCCTCCTCGGCGCTGCTGGAAGTCCTGGACCCGGAGCAGAACAGTACCTTCCGCGACCACTACCTGGAGGTCGTTTTCGATCTCTCGAAGGTGATGTTCATCACCACCGCCAATATGCTGGACACCATCCTGCCGCCGCTCCGGGACAGGATGGAGATACTGGAGATCTCCGGCTACACCGAGGAGGAAAAGAGCGAGATCGCCCGCCGCCACCTGATCCCCAAGCAGATGCAGGAACACGGGCTACAGGAGGGCGTCCACATCGAGTGGGCAAAAGAGGGCATCCTGGAGATCGCCCGGGGCTACACCCGCGAGGCCGGGGTGCGGAACCTGGAGCGGGAGATCGCGGCCATCTGCCGCAAGGTCACCCGCCAGTTCGCCGAGGGCCGCACCGAAAAAGTGCTGGTGGACCGCGAGGCGGTCGTCGCCTACCTGGGCGCGCCCCGCTTCCAGTTCGAGGAAGTGCTGGGCCGGACCTCCCAGCCGGGGGTGGCGGTCGGGCTGGCCTGGACGCCGGTAGGCGGCGATGTCCTCTATGTGGAGGCCACCGCCATGCCGGGAGACCACACCCTGACCCTCACGGGCCAGCTCGGGGATGTGATGAAAGAATCCGCCCAGGCGGCCCTGAGCTACGTCCGCACCCATGCGGAGGAGATGGGCATTCCGCCGGAGTTCTTCCGCAAGCACGATATCCACCTGCACGTCCCGGCGGGTGCCATCCCCAAAGACGGCCCCTCCGCCGGGGTCACGATGGTGACGGCCCTGACCTCCCTGGCGACCGGCAAGCCGGTTCGGAAGGCCCTGGCGATGACCGGGGAGATCACCCTGGCGGGCCGCGTGCTGCCCATCGGCGGGATGAAGGAAAAGGTGCTGGCCGCCCGCCGCGCCGGCATCCGGACCGTCATCCTGCCCGCCCGCAACCGGAAAGACCTGATGGAAGACATCCCGGAGGAACTCCGCCAGGAAATGACCTTCCACTTCGTGGAGGATATCCAGTCTTTGCTGAGGCTGGCCCTGGATTCGGAGGAGTACCCGGGCGTTCCGGCAGAACCGGTCGGGGCGGGAGATGCTCGGGGGTAAGCGCATTCAAAAGAGCGCGGGAGAAAAACGATAGACTTTCAACGCCCCTGCTCGAACGTTGAAGGAACCAACAAGCGGGATGCCCTGCAACGGGCATCTCGCTTTTATACCGATCCGGTGGCAAACCCTGGCCTGTTCTGCCACCATAACCGCAGGAAGCCCGCGATGAGACGCCTCCGATGAAATGAAAGGCCCCCTCGGTAGGCCAGCGCCCCCGTACCACCTCGGAAGCCATCGTCCCTTTATTGGCTGCCAGCCGACCGAAAGTTTGCTCCTCCTCCCCTCTCCTGCCTGTATTTTTCCTAACATGGCGCTCCAGCTTCACTTGCTTCACTCGCCAAAGTGAAGCAAGTGAAGCTACGCGTCTATCTTATAGTATTAGGACTTTCGCTTAGGCTACTCCAAAGGCCGGAATCGTCGGGTTCCGCAGTTGGGCACGAAGGTGGTCCCGGAACAGAGACGACCGGGCTTGATAGACGGTGAGACTCCTGGCTCGGGCCCAGACTTTCAAGGCGACCCAGGCCAAGTCACAACCGGCTCAGTGATTACGTGGCGAGCGGGCTTTGCGACACTGGCATGGTTCCGTCCCAACGAGTGGCTTGGCTTCGCGGCACAGCGATTCGACCTGCCAGCGGAAGGCGTTCGCCTCTTGAACGTCCTCGGCGGTGATCGTGTTCTGGGGATCGGCCTCGTCGTCGGACCGATTGGTAACCACCCAGGATGGCCTCATGGCGGATGGCCTCTTCGCCGTCCAGGGGGCCGGCCAGGTAGGTACAGGTGTCGTTGCCCGGGGTGGCAATCAGAAATTCGATATAGTGTTGTTGGGTCATGGCCTACTGTGCCCGCTTTTCAGGCTTGTTTTCAAGCCCAAGCGAAAGTCCTAAAAGAAATTCGGCGGCCTGATGGAAAGATTCAAGCCGGTGCATATCCTCCAGACCCCTCCCGGCAAGACGGCCCAGGCCTCCCTCGATTTCCGGATGAGCCAGATCGGGGATCTGATAGATCGCCTGGAAAAGATCACGGGCCGCAAGATCACGCGCGGCGGCATGGAAAAGGCCGTCTCCCTGGCAAACCGCCGCCAGCAGGCGTTTCGCCGCTTCCTGGAGCTTCACAAGCTGAGTTCTTGCGCCATTTCGGGAGAGGAGGCCCTGATCGTTACCGGGGCCTCCTTTCATGACGATATTGCCCGCTGGGCCGAGAATGTCGAGCGATTGTGCCTGGAGCGCGAGGAAAGGTTCCGGGCGCAGCCGGACGACTCCGCCCCGCAGCTCCGGCTGCTCCTCGCGGGAGCGCCGCTGATCCACCCGAATTTCAAGCTGCTCCGCCTCATCGAAGCGGGCGGGCGCGACGGTAGCCGTCGATGAAACCTGTTCCGGAACCCAGCGCCTCTATCATCCCACTGCCGTTCGCGACCGGTCTCTGAAGGCCATGGTGCGGGCCGCCGCGGAGCGATACCTCCTGCCCCCGACCTGCCCCTGCTTTATCGAGCATACCGACCGCCTCAACCGGGTCTCCGAGCTGGCCCGCGAGTTCCGGGCGGACGGAGTGATCTATCACAGCCTCCGCATCTGTCCCCTGTTCGATATCGAAGCCATGCTCATGCAGCAACACCTGAAGGAGCATGGCATCCCCTGCCTGACCCTCTCCACCGACTACAGCCGCGAGGGCACCCAGCAGATACGAAACCGGGTAGAAGCCTTTCTCGAAATGCTCTCAGGCTCTCTTCGCGTAGGAAAAAACCGGCTGCCCGTCTAAATCTAATGTGAAGCCGCTGCCCAACCGCTATCGAACGCTCCACCGCCCCTGAAAGACGCGATCATCCTTGCTGCGGGCGGCAGACCGGGATTGCACTATAATTCCGCCTCTATGCTTTTTCCTCTACGGGAGGTATTACTATGAAGCGCGTTTCTCGCGTCCTCTGGCTGGCTCTGGCCCTGCTCGCTCCTTCCATCCTGTCCGCGCAGTTGCTGTCCGACAAGAAGATCATGACAGCTACCGGCGTCATCTCCCAGGACAGGATCCGGCCCGGCGACCGTTTCGAGGCAGCCGTGATCGCCCGGATTCAAGAAGGCTACCATGTCAACAGCAGCGACCCGGCGGACGATATATATATCCCGACGAAGCTGGAGGTCGAAAATTCCGCGGATTTCACGCCCGGAGCGGTGGCCTACCCGATGGCGGAGTTCAAATCGTTTTCCTTTTCGCAAAAGCAACTGGCCGTCTACGAGGGCGAGGTGGTGATGCGCTTTCCCGTGCAGGCCGGGGAAAGCCTCGCGCCCGGATCCAAAACCCTCACCGCCACCCTGAGCTATCAGGCGTGTGACGACAAATCGTGCTTCGCCCCCGATTCCGTGAAGGTTTCCATCCCGGTTACAGTTGTCGGGAAAGGGGAAATCGTCGCCCCGGCCCATCAGGATATCTTTGCCGCCGCATCGGCAGGCAGCGCCGGGCCGCCCTCCTCAGGCGGCCCGGATACCGACCTGGGCAAATCCGTCCGCGAAAAGGGCCTCTTTTTGACCTTCCTTCTGATCTTCCTGGGAGGGCTGGGCCTGAACCTGACCCCCTGCGTCTACCCCCTCATCCCGATCACCGTGGCCTACTTCGGCGGCCAGGCCACCCAGGGGGAGGGCCAGGTCAAAACCAGCCGGACGTTCTTGCTGGCCGTCTTTTACGTGCTGGGCATGAGCGTCACCTACTCGGCGCTCGGGGTGATCGCGGCCCTCACCGGCGGACTGTTCGGGGCGGCCCTGCAAAGCACGCCGGTCATCCTCTTCATCGCCGCCGTGATGGTGGCCCTGGCGATGAGCATGTTCGGGTTCTATGAGATCACCATCCCGGCGGCCCTCACGGGGCGCATCCGCTCCCAGCAGGGCTATATCGGGGCGCTCTCGATGGGCCTGGTGGTCGGCCTGGTGGCCGCGCCCTGCATCGGCCCCTTCGTGCTGGGGCTGCTGACTTACGTGAGCCAGATGCAGAATCCCTGGCTGGGGTTCTGGATGTTCTTCATGCTCTCTTTAGGGCTGGGGCTGCCCTTTCTGGTGCTGGGAACCTTCTCGGGCGGCATCCGCGCCCTGCCGCGCAGCGGGGCCTGGATGGTCTGGGTACGCAGCATCTTCGGGGTGGTGCTGCTGGGGATGGCCCTCTATTTCCTCAAGCCGCTCCTGCCCAAAACCATTTACCCGATCCTGATGTCCCTCCTGGTCGTGGTGTCTGCCGTTTATGTCGGCTGGCTCGAAAAATCCGGCTCAGAACTCAGGAAGTTCGCCGCCACCAAGCGGATTGTCGGTATACTGGGCATCCTGGCAGGCATCGGCCTGCTGGTTTCCAGCCAGATGAACGCACGCGCCACCGCAGGCTCAGACTGGAAGCCCTACGAGGAAAGCCTGCTGGCACAAGCGCAGGCGCAAAAGCAGCCTGTCATCATCGATTTTACCGCCGACTGGTGCGCCGCCTGCCACGAACTGGAAGCCAAAACCTTCCCCGACTCGACCGTCCGTCAAGAGGGCGGGCGTTTCCTCCTCCTCCGCGCAGACCTCACCAAAACCGGCAGCACCGAGGTGGAAGCCCTCCGCAAGAAATACGATGTGAAGGGCCTGCCCACCATCATCTTCATGGACGCTTCCGGCAGGGAACTCAAGGAACAGCGCGTCACCGGCTTCGTGCCTCCCGAAGATTTCCTGAAGCGGATGAAGAGCGCGTCGTAAAAAGGGTTCAACAGCCGGGCCTATCGAACACTGCTTACTCAAGGATATCTTTCTTTTTCTTTGACGTATTCACCCCGGCCTATGACACTGCCCGGTTTGCATGAGCGGCAAAGCGGGTATAATGGATTGATACGCCGGCTTATCTCAGGCCCATCTCTCAAGGCCGGCCTGCGCAAAGGAGGGTTCCCATGAAGCGGTTATCTGTTTTTTTAGGGCTTGCTGTGATTATCGCACTGAGCGCCCCGGTTTACGCCGGTTCCTTTTACTTTTCCACAGGCAATCCCGACGATCTGATGGGCATGGCTTCCCGGCCTGACACAGCAGGAAAGGTTGAAATCGAATCCGCCGACGACTTTATCGTGACGGCTCCCCACACCCACATCAATCAACTGTCCTTCACCGGCCTGTTAGCCGGTCTAAACCCTACCATCGACCAGGTGCGAGTGGAGATTTACCGCATCTTTCCCAAGGACTCGGATACCTCCCGGGCTATCAGCGTGCCTACCCGCATCAACTCCCCCTCGGATGTCGTATTCGCCGCACGGGATTCGGCAGCAAGCGAATTCTCATTTCAGGTAACAAATCTAGGCAGCTTCACGGCTGCCAACTCGGTTCTGGACGGCATTCATCCGACTCCGAACCAGGCTACAGGAGGCGAGGGGCCGGTGACAGGCACACAGACGCTGTTCAATATCACCCTGAACACCCCTTTCGATCTGACGCCTGATCACTACTTTTTCGTGCCTCAAGTGGCCGTCTCCGACGGGGAGTTTTACTGGCTTTCCGCACCGAAGCCCATCTCCGCTCCCGGGACCCTGTTCAGCCCTGACCTTCAAACATGGATTCGCAACGGCAACCTTTCCCCGGACTGGCTGCGAGTCGGAACGGATATCACCCAATCTGGGCCGTTCAACGCCGCCTTCAGCCTATCGGGGAACACCACGCCGGAACCGTCCTCACTGCTGGTATTGGCCTTCGGGGGACTGCCCGTGCTGTGGAAAAAATACGGACAAAGGCAGAAGGTGTAAAGCTTTCACCCTCATTCAACACTTGATCAAAAAGGGCGGGTAAGGAGCCCGTCTTTTCCCTGCCTGAAACCGCTCAAGGCTTCCTCGCCAGCCCACTTTTGGGCGGTAAAGCAGCCCGAACCACCTTTCCATCCAGAGATACCGGCGAGCCGTCCAGCGACCAGGCTCGGATCGGCCTGCCCTTCCTGTCGAGCGT
This sequence comes from Armatimonadota bacterium, assembly GCA_020846535.1. Classification (GTDB taxonomy): domain Bacteria; phylum Armatimonadota; class JADLDR01; order JADLDR01; family JADLDR01; genus JADLDR01. The sequence goes on from JADLDR010000091.1 coordinate 27,386, forward strand.
GACGCACCCCAGGCGGCTGCGGCAGGTGACGCGGTGGCCGCCGATGCGGACCGGGCCGCCTTTCGGCCCTGCCGGAAAGACGACCAGATGCTGCAGGCCGTCGAGATCGATCACCACCCCGCGCTCTCCTTCCTGAACGGCGACCACCCTGCCGGGCGGCATGGAGGGCGTTTTCGGGGCCAGCGAGACTTCCACATCGTCATACCATATCCTGCCCGGGCCGAAATAGTTGAGGGCGACACAGGCTTCCTCCGTATCTTTCGGAACGGTCGCCGTATATTCGTACCGCTTCCAGCGGTTCCCGGAAATGACCGGGCCTTTGGCCTGCTGGGTGGCGTTCTCGTTGAGGTGTCCCTTCAACCACCAGTAAATCGTGGACCAGCGGTCAGGCTTGCCTTCCGATCTGGCCCAGAAGCGGACGGTAAGGCGGGTTCCCGGAGCTACCTTGAAGCGCGGCGTATAATAATAGCCTCCGGGACTGTCGATGCGCCCGGAACGTCGGCCCGAGCGCGCCTCTTTTATATCGGCCACATGGTCTTTGGCGTTGTCATCCGATGTACGGATCACCCAGCCCGCCAGCCCATCCTCAAAGCCGGGATTGGTCGGCCGGAAAGGCGCATCGCGGGCGATCAGAACCGAGGTGATCACGGCGGAGCGCGCCTTCCCGGTTTCCGCCTGAAGGTACGGCCCGCGCTGTTCCGCGCCCTTGAAGAAGCCCGATTTCAGACGGACGCCTGCCGGGGAATAGATGCTCGCCTCCAGCCGGGCCGCTCCCGGGGAGGAGAGTACGGCCCGGTTCTTCCCCGTGACCTCGGCAGAGCCGAGGGCGTGCAGCATGAAGCTGTAGGCATGAGGCGCAGGCGCGGCAAGAGTATCCCGGATCACAAAGGCGTAAGGCTTGATGAAAAGCACCTCCCGGTCGGCCCGGTCCAGCATGCGGGAGGCGGTGGTACTTTTGGCCCAGAAGCGGGCGATGATCTTCTGACCCGGCCTGATCGGGATGCGCTTCTCGCGGGGTAGGTAGTAAAAATAACCGCCCGGCCCATCGATGCGAGCGCTCTGCCTGCCGGTATGGGCCGCGCTAGCATCGGCCTCCTGCTTTCCCGTCTCGCCAGGGGCGACGCGGGGCGACCAGTGGGCCAGTTCTTCCTCGAACCCGCCGTTAGGCAGTTCCAGAGGCTTGCCGTCCACCAGGATTTCCGCATCGTCATACCAGACGCTGCCGTCGGCGGCCCCATATTCGAGGGCGAGGCAGAAATCCATGGCTTCCTCCGGCGCGACGGCGGAGATTTCATAGCGCTTCCAGTCCGGGCTTGCAGGCGAAGGGCCGTCGGCGCGGGAGAAGCCGTTGGCCTGGCCTTCCCGCCAGAAATAGAGGGCGGAGCGCGCTCCGGTCATGGGCAGACTGTAGGTGTCCGCGGCAGTCCCTTTCACATAATCGAACCCGGGCGCGGAGCGGAAGTCGGCGATCCGCCCGCCGTTGAGGAGTACCTGGTCGTGGCCGTGCAGGGGGAAATTCATCCTCTTCAGATACGCTTCGTCCACATCCAGGGTGATGGTGTTGTGCCCGAAGGTGCAGCGCCCGTATTTATTGTCCGGTGGATCGAAGTAGCCGGTATAGCCTGGGTCGGTGGCGATCCAGGTTCCCTTGAACTGAATCTGGAAGCTGTTGTGGTCGTAATGGTTATGCCCCACCACCCGCTCCGGCGGGCCGGATTTGAAGGCCATGAAGGCCGCATTCTTATTGAATCCATCGCGCAGGCTGGCGTAGCCGACATCGATAAAGGCCCGCGAGGGATTCCATGCGGGCCGCCGGGGAGCCGCAAACCGCTCCGGGTGCAGCCCGATGGTGACGATCTGCTCGATGGTCGCCGGGCGGGTATAGCCCGTATCCTGGAGATACCAGGCGGCCTCCTGGTCGCCTCTCAGGGCGAGAAGGGCCGCGCACAACTGGAACGGCTGGCTGAACCAACTGTCCCCGAATCCGGTGTGGAGGTGGTCAGCTGGGGACATCTGGCTGATGCTGTAGGCCACCAGCGTTTTGAAGAAGCGGTGCTTCACCAGAGGGTTGTCGAGCCGGGAGGAATCGAGGGCCAGCAGAAACCGGGCCAGGGTATCGGCCCCGTAAGTGCCGTAGCCCGGCCCCTCCATACAGCCCCCGTCCTTTCCCTGGGAATCGAAGAAGTCCCCGCTGTAGCGCAGGGCGTCCCTGAGCCAGAGCCCGGCCTCCGGCGTTTCGCCCTCCAGAGCCACCGCGGACAGGCCGAGGGCCGCTGTCAGCACGGCGAAGCCGTTGGGCCAGTAGACCACGCCGTAGGAGGGAATCGCCTGCCTCAGCCCGGAAACGGCTTTTTCGGCAAGAGCCTGCCGGATCAGGGATCGTTCGGCATCGGTCAGGGAGCCGTAGCACCAGTCGTAGAACATCGCCACAGCACTGGCGAGGTGGCCCGTATCCAGGCAGGCCCCTGTGTTGGAATAGCTGGGATCCGTCCAGGAGATCGGCCAGCGGCAGAGATGCGCCACCATCGCCTTCGCTTTATCGAAATAGCGCGGGTCGCCGGTCGCCATGGCCGTAAAGCTGAGGGTCACGATCCGCGTTTCGATGAGCCGGGAAAGCCCGGTCCAGCAGGGATAGTGGCCGTAATCGTCGTGGCGCGGCGGGGCCTCATCGGACAGCGTATAAGACCATTCCTTTGCCGGGCCGCCCTCCAGCCCTGGCATGCTGACCGTATAGGAGAATTGCTTTTCCTTCAGGAACCCGTCCGCCTGCTGGCGGACCGCCTTCAGCGCCTGCCGGGCCGCCGTCCCGGGGCCTCTGATCGGAGCGGTTCCGGCAAGCGCCCTCAATTTCGGCAGATCGCCGGCAGAAACCCAGAGGCGCGGGTGGGTCGCTTCACGGCCCGGCGTCTGCGCCCGGGCCGATACCGCCGCGGCCAGCAGGCAGGCCAGAAGCGCCGCCCGCCTCGGCGAAAACCGGTAATGCTTATCCATTCGCGAGAAACCTTTCATGAGTTTGGATGATGGATCGCCTTCCAATCATTAATTTGGGCTTTGGCTGAGGATTTCCTCTTCTCGAACTTTTCCATAGGCCATTATGGCAGGATTCATCCTGAAGAAAGCGAATGTTTATGCGGATAAGTTTTCCGATCCGCCTCTTCAGGCCAGCCGTTGACATTGCGAGGGACGCAAGCTCCGCAGCAGTCCCGCTCCGTTATCTCAGCCCGGAGATTGCTTCGCCGCTTACGCTCCTCGCAATGTCAACAAACAGCGCCGACATATGCCTGTTATCCATCACCGCATACAAGGAGGCTCATCATGCCCGCACCGTCGGATATCCATAACCGCCCGGAGGAGTTGCTTCAGCGTTTGATCCGCTTCGATACCACCAACCCGCCCGGCAATGAGGCGGAGTGCGTCCGCTATATCGATGGCCTCCTGAAGGCAGCGGGCTTCGATACGCTGCTGGTGGGCGATGCCCCGGAACGCCCGAACCTGATCGCCCGGCTGGAGGGTCGGGGGGAAGCGGCTCCCCTGCTCCTGCAAGGGCATGTGGATGTGGTCACCGCCGCGAACCAGACCTGGCAGCATCCCCCTTTCCAAGCCGAGATCGCGGACGGCTTCGTGTGGGGCCGCGGCGCTCTGGATATGAAGGGCGGCGTCGCCATGATGCTTTCCGCCTTCCTGCGCCTGAAGGCCGAAGGGACAGTTCCACCCGGGGATATCGTGCTGGCCGTCCTGGCCGATGAAGAGGCCGGCGGCGACCACGGGGCCAAATATCTGGTGAAAAATCACCCCGAACTCTTCGAAGGCATCCGCTACGCCATCGGGGAAGGAGGCGGTTTTTCCTTCCGGTTCGGCCCGGCCCGCTTCTATGCGGTCAATGTGGCGGAAAAGCGGATGTGCTGGATGAAAGCGACCCTGCGCGGCCCCCGGGGCCACGGATCCTTCCCCATGCGCGGCGGCGCGATGGCGAAGTTGGGCAGGCTGCTGACCGCCCTGGACGGCAACCGACTGCCTGTACACATTACCCCGGTGGTGCGGCAGATGATCGAAACAATGGCCTCCGCCCTTGCCGCTGCCGGCAGCCCGTCTCTTCTCGAACTCCTCGATCCCGCCCTCACCGATGCAACGCTCGATGCCCTGGGCACGCCCGGCGAGATGTTCGACGCCCTGCTCCACAACACCGTGAACGCCACCATCGTGCGCGGGGGCGATAAGATCAATGTTATCCCTGGAGAGATCGCGCTGGAGATGGACGGGCGGCTCCTGCCCGGCTTTACCTCCGAAGATATGCTCTTCGAACTCCGGGCCGTCATCGGCGAGGAGGCGGAGATCGAGATCGTGCGGCACGACCCCGGCCCCTCCGACCCGGATATGGGCCTCTTCGACACCCTCTGCGCCGTTCTGAAAGAAGCCGACCCGGAGGGCATTCCGGTTCCCTACATGGTCTCCGGAATCACGGACGCCCGCTTCTTCTCCCGCCTGGGCATCCAGACCTACGGTTTCCTGCCGATGCCCTTCCCGGAGGGCAAAGACCTCATCAGCACCATCCACGCCGCCGACGAACGCGCCCCGGTCGAGGGCCTGCGCTTCGGAACGGAGGTCATCTACAAAGCCCTGCTTGCCGCGGCAAAATAATATACCGAGCAAGCATGCTTAGCCTTGATCTTTCAGCGAAAACAGGTTATAATCTCAGATGGTCTTGAATAGGGCAATGGCTTCTTTTCAGAACAGTCGAAGCCACAATCCTGCCCTGAGAGGAGAACCCATGAAGCTGAATATCGGTATGAGGGTGATGGCCGGTGCCGCTTGTTGCGCGGGCCTCCTGGCGGCGCTGGGCTGCGGGAGCAGCGGCGGTGGGGATGACAGCCGCCTGGTGCGGGGACAATCCCAGGATATGTTCGGGGGCACGGTCTCGACCTGGGCGCGGGTACTGCCAGACAACACGATCACGGAGGCGGGCGTCACCGTGTCCCTGGTGACATTCCAGAATGCCCGGAGCCGTCAGGCCGCCGGCAATATGATCAACGTGAACTTCCCTGACGAGGTGAAGGCCAATACCTTCATCAATTATTTTTCGTTGGGCTGGGAGCCGCAAGGCCATCCGCCTGCCAACATATTTACCGTGCCCCACTTCGATCTCCATTTTTACGACATGAGTCCCGACCAGGTGGCGCTGATACAGCCGGACAACTCACTGCCGCGCCCGAACGCCAATCGCGTCCCCGCCGGTTATCTGATGGCCGCCAACGACCAGGATTACATGGCCCAAGTCGTACCCCAGATGGGCTACCATGCCCTGCCTGAAACCTTTCTGGCCCCGGGCTACGTTTTCGATAAGGTGATGGTCCTAGGCTATAACAAGGGCCAGATGAACTTTATCGAACCGATGATCACCCGGGACTACCTCCTCGCCCGGCAGAGCTTCGTGATGGATGTTCCCCGCCCCGCCGTTCTGGGCCGGGCCACCCGCTACCCCACCCGCCTGAGAGCGACCTACGATCCTTTCCAAAACAGCTACAGCTTCGTTCTCAGCGACTTCGTGAATGTGAACGAATAAATATCGATGCAGTCTGCGAGGAGCGCAAGCGACGAAGCAATCTCCAGACTATCGCCCACGAACGGAGCCTTCTTGTGCCTTTTGCCAAATCAAGGTTAAGAAATAACCTCCTGTCAGAAACGGCGACCCACCCGTCCTTGCGAGGCGTTCATCGGGAAGTTGTTTTTAACGGTTGCTAAGCCGGAGGTTGTCGCGAAGCTTTTGCTCCTCGCGATGGCAGGCTCGCAAACGTCTTATAGAATGAGAGGGGCAGGCCATAGGGCCTGCCCCTCTTCGGCCTCTATTTCCTCGCCGCATATGCGCCCTTATTAATCGCCGGGCTGCCAGGCTTGAGGCGGAAATCGCCCTTGTCCGGGTTGCGAAAAAGGGGATCCTTGCCGTATATGCCGCCGATTTCCGGTGTCGGGAGCGCAGGCCGGCTTCCGGACGGGTCACCCTGACAGTGCCAGAGGTTCCGGGCGAACCGGAAGGTCTGCGGCGCGGTGTTCGGGCCGATATTGACCGCTTCCGCCCACTCGCCTGCGCGGAAAACGACGATGTTGTCCGTAAATCTTCCGTTCCGTGAGGGGACGAAGGCCGGGTTTACGGTTTCCTGAAGGATCCTGACCGCCCACCGCTTGGGCCGGTAGATGGTGTTGTATCGCACCACCGCCCCGTCCACCCCGACGAAAGCGACCGGAGCGCCGCTTCCGGTGAAGACATTATGCTCCACAAGGATATCTTTGGCCTCGGAGAAGCGGGGCCGCGCGCCCAGGGGCTTCGGTAGAGACGGGCGGAAGAACTCCAGGCCGGTACTCCCCCCGATATTGATGGCCCGCCCTCCCGCGTTTTCGAAGCGGTTGTCCTGCACGAGAATGGCGCTGCACCCCCCTTTGGCCTGGATGCCGGTGCTGCCCTCGCTGTCCGTGTGGCGGAAGACGTTTTTGTGGAAGGCCCCTCTGTGGCAACCCACCATGTCCACGCCCGAACCGCCGCCGGTTCCCCATCGCTCCAGGGTGCAGCCTTCCACCAGGAAATCGTCCACCCCGGACAGCTTGATGCCGTCGTGGTTGCCCTCCGGCCCCACATCCTTGACGATCAGGCCGCGCAGGACGATATGATGCGCCGGCGTCTCGTAGGAACCGCCATTATCGATATTCAGCCCGTTCCCCGATGCCCCGATAAAGGTCAAGTGGCGCAGATCCAGATAGGCCGCCTCGGAAAAGTGCATCCCTTCCGTCGTCCCCCGGAACACCGGCGGCTTTTTCGGGTTTTCCCCCGCGATCACCACCGGCCGGCCCTTCCTACCGCGCACATTCGCGAAAAAGAGACCGCCGCGATACTCCCCCGGAGCGACCAGAATCTTCGTCCCGGCCTGCGCCCCGGCAACCGCCCGCGTGAGGCTTTCCACATCCTTCACCCTGATCGTCTTCGAAGACTGCGCCCCTGCCCCGGCAGCGGAAAGAAGCGCGACCAGGATCAGGCCGCGCTTGAACCATCGTTTCAGCATAACAACCCCCGTTTCTGAAGCAATAAGAAACAGCAAATCCTGATTCGATTCGCTGCCGGACGTTCCTGCCACCAACACCTTTTTTTACCTCAAAAGGTATTGCATAATTAAATTTTTCAGGCTATGATATCCCTGGAGGCAATAAAGATGGAATCCGATATCTATGTGACAGTTCGCGAGGCGGCCAATCTGCTGGGCGTCACGGAAAGCGCGATCCGCAATGCTACTCTGGAAGGGCGATTGCCTTCCATGAAACGAGATGGGCGCAAGTTTATTTCCATTAGCGACCTGGATAAGTATCGTGGCCGTAGTCGTCCGCAAGGCAAAAAGCCTACAGGCCGCCCCAAACGTCAGGGGCGATCCATTCTGGAAATCGTGAAATCCAAAACCGGGCCTCGTCTCTTCAAAGATCCCGACTCCATTAATCGTTATATAGATGAGGAACGGAATTCATGGGACGATTTACACTGCCTTCCTCCGGCAAAATCTATGTGGATACGGCAATCTTGATTTACGCTATCGAGGGTCATCCTCTATATAGCCCTCTCTTGCACCCCTTCTGGTCTCATGTCCACCACAGGCGCATCCAAGCTGTCACCAGTGAGTTGGCTCTCCTGGAATGCCTGGTAAAGCCCTTACGCGAAGGCAATGCTGATCTGGAAAGGGAATTTGAAGACGCTTTATATGGGCCGGGTGTAGCCCTGATCCCCGTTAGCAAGACCCTTCTGAAACGAGCCGCCCGTTTGCGTGCTTTCAATCCTTCGCTAAGAACTCCGGATGCTATCCATGCGGCAACTGCCATCAACACCCAATGCCTGGGATTTTTGGCTAACGATAGACGGTTCGCTTCGGTGGCGGGACTGAATACTTTCCTTATCTCTCCTTAATCCGCCTCACCCATGCAGCATCCTGAACAGCCTCTTTCCGGGAACCCTTTTGCCTTCCGCCGTCTCCCAGAACCGCTTTCCCGCTTCGCCGAAGATAAAATCCCGCTGGCGCTCCAGGCGTTCGTCGCCCAGGGTGCGCTTGGAGATCACGTACCGCACCTCCCCTTTCGGCCCCAGGATGATGGTGGCCCCGCCGTAGAAATCGAACTCGGCGCTTCCGCCGGGACTGCGGACGATCCTGCGCTGCGTCACTTCGGCCACCAGATCGAAGACCACCTGGCCGTCCGGCCCCACGCGCCGGGAGGAGCGGATCGATTCCACGCAGGGGAGTTCCGCCGTATCGTTTCCCAGCAGGGGATCGCCCGGGCGGGCCAGGCCGAACTCGCCCATATAGTCCGGGTCAGAGACGATGCTCCCCAGGGCAAGGGCCTGCCGCCGCAGTTCTTCCGCGCTGGCCGGGCTGCACGGGTCGCCCTTGAAGGCCAGACGGGAGAAGCTGAGATTCGTTACAGACGGGATGTCCAGCGCAGGGGGCCGCCAGAGGAGCGCATCGACCGACAGGCTGTGGACGCGGCGCGGGTAAATCTTGCGCTTTCGAAAGGCATCGATCCAGGCTTCCCGATATCCCCAGGGGTCATCGGGAACCAGGTCGTAGTCCGCCGTGATGACGGCCCGCAGGAATTCCCCGAACTCAAGGCCCACCGGCGGGCAGTAGTCGATGGCACGGATGCAGATGGAAAGGAACTGGCTGGCGAGATGGCTCGCCTCATCGGCCAGGACGGCCTGGAGGTCGGCAGGCAGTTCCCCCGGGGGCAGCACTCCGGACCCTCCGGTCGCCAGCCGGACATAGCGGGCCGTCTTCCGCCTGAAAATCGTCAGAAACGCCTCGAACACCGCCGAAACCAGCACCGAACCGAGGGCGTGAGGCTCGTCATGGGGGTCGTAGGGTTTGGGCCGATCCAGCAATTTCCCATCCGGCCCGACATCGATGGCGCTGCGGAGGGGCCTGTCGGAGCCGGTGGTATGCCCGAACTGGCCGGCGATATCGGTCAGCAGGTCGGCCTCGGCCAGATTGCCCCGCGCTTTACGGATAGCCGATTGCAGCACCTTCTCATAACTGAAATGCTGGAAGATCGCCACCAGGTCGGCGAACGCCTCATGAAAGGCCAGCACATCCGGCCCGCCCGGATAGGTGAACCGCGCCCGCAGGCCGTCCAGCAGGGCATGCGTTACCTCATGGGCCACGATATCGTGCGAAAGGCAGGTAAAAACAAACCCCCGCGGCAGGTTGAGGCCCGACACCTCTTCCGGGGCCTGGTAATAGCCGAAGTTGATCGCCCCTTCTTCCTTATCATAATAGGCGTTTTCATCCCTGCACGCATGGGGTCTGAGGATGAGCGTTCCGGGGGCCGCCTGAGCGCCGCCCGACCTGTCGAAGCCCCAGGCGATATTCCGCCCCAGCGCCCTCCGGAACGCCGCGTAGACCGTGCCGCACACCGCATAGACCATCTGCTGGTGAAACATCGGATCCGACGGCGAGGGATCCCGTCCATCCCGGATCAGCACCATCGGATCATCCAGGTCGGCCTTCCGATAGGATACCTGCTGCCAGCCGTCGTAGTTGTCCACCTGGAAGAGCGCGCTGACCGGCCCCGGCTCCAGCGGCTCATAGGGCACATTCACGGTCGCGACAGACCCTTCCAGCAGCGATACCGCCGGGTCCAGGGTAAAGATACGCAGGGGCCGGTAAACCGGGTCGCTGCTCTTCCTTTCATACGGAACGGCATAGACGGCCCTCTCCACCCCCGGCCCTACCGCAAAGCCGATGATCGGGCCGCTCGGATGCGGCCCTCTTTCTTTTTCCTCCGGTCCTTCCCCTCTCCGGCTCTGAGCCTCCGCAGAACTGGCCTCCGGGGTGGAAGCGCCTACCTCTTGTGCGTTCATTTCCGGCTCCTCTGTCCACTTTTTTTTGACAGGGCTTTCGCCTGCCTGTCCTTGCGAGAAGCGCAGTATGTGGGAATCTCTTCTCAGGAGCTACCGCGGGGATTGCTCTCCTCGCTCCGCTCCTCGCAAGGACATCGCCGGCCTCACCCTTCCAGCAGCGAGGCCGCCGCTTTCAAGAGGTGAACCGCGGCTTCATGGCCGTTGCCCGCAGGACTGCCCGCCCTGTGAGCCACAGCCCGCCCGCTCTCGTCGACAAGCGGTTCCAGCAGCAGCCGGTCACAGGCGGCGGGATCGCAGTAGAGCTTGGGATGCTGGCGCGGCGACGGGCCGAACTCCTGGATAACTGTATCCAGAAATCGCTTATGCGTCATCCCCGCGATGCCCTGGCGGAGAAGGGCGGTGGCGCGGCGGGTGAAATCGCCGTGCCCGCCGCTTTCCCAGGCGACCTCGCTGGAGAGGCAGGCGGAGAAAAGCACTTCTTTCAGGGCATCGAGCCCGCCCGACCCGATATCGCGGCTCCGCCCGCCCTGCCGGCGGAAGCGCCGGTGCGCCTCGACCATCTCCGGGGTGGGAGCGATGAAGCGAGGCCGCATGTCCTGCCCGGCCTCCAGCGCCTTCGGCGTCACGCCCGCCGCAAAGCGGGAGATGGTTCCGGAATGGCAGCAGTCGATAAAGCAGGTGACATTCACGCTTTCCGGAATCCGCCGGAAGACAGCGGCGATATCGTCATCGATCAGAAAGGCCCCGTCCACGAAATCATAGGGGCAGATGGCCTCGTCCTGATCGGAGGTGTCCCCCCCGGCCTCATCACCGCTCACATCGGGCAGGGTCGTTCCGTGCCCGGCGTACTGGAACACCACCACATCTCCGGCCCGACTCGAATCGATCAGCCGGGTCAGGGCATCCAGCATCGCGCTCCGGGTGGCCTGCTCATCGAACAGGAGGGAGGGCTGCTCGAAACCGAGCCGGGCAAGCGATTCCGCCCAGGACTGCGCGTCGGCCACGCAGCCTGCCAGGGGTGCGGTCGGGTAGCGGTTGATCCCCACGCAAAGGGCGCGCCTGCGCCCGCCGGAGGGCGGCGGAGGTTGCGAGGGAGATGGCTGCGGTTCCGCGGTCGGGGTAAAGGTGTTGACCGGCGCAGGCGCGGCCATAAACCGCAGTTCGTCCGGCCAGTCGACCTGGTTGCCCCAGCCGGTCAGCCCCCGGCCTGCCGCTGCCTGCGGGAAATCGGCGATCTTGGCGGTATCCCCCACACCCAGAACGCGCCGGGCCACGCTGTTCAGGGTGAGAGAGTCTTCATCGAACCCGCCGTGGCTGGTGGAGCCGCTGGCGCTCCGGCCTGTCTTGACTTGAGTAACCGACCAGACCACTTCTCCCACAGGGGACGCTGCCCCACCCAGACCGAACATCGCCTTGAGCCGAGGATCCCCGCGCAGGCAGACCTCCAGCCCCAGAAGGGGGGTCTTGCGCTCCCTTTCCAGAGCATAGTAGATGAGGTAAAGGAGCGATTTCCGGTAGGCTTTGATCCCGCGATATTCGCAGCAATCCGCCTGCTCCCGCACTTTGTTCATGGTGAAAACGGTCAGGTGGTCGATACCCTTGCCCGGCCCGACCCGACTTTCCAGGAGCCGCAGAAAGGTATCCACCCGGATGGCGGGGGCCAGGAAATGCGCCGTATGGAAGGAAGGCACTCCCAGGCCCCGAGCCGCCGGGATAAATTGGGCATGGAAGTTGGATCCCGCGCTGTGCCCGACCGCGTGAAGCTCGATTCGATCCGGGTTCGCCTCGCAGAATTCCTTCAGTTTCCTTGCCGTATAGAGCGCCCCGCCGTCCGGCTCCTGCACCGAAAGCTCCGCGCTTCGCTTGATGCCCGACCATATCCTGGCCCCGTAAAGCGCCCGCGCGGCCGTCTCGACGATTGGATCGGTGGTGTAGTCCCAGAGGTCGCGGGGGGCAGCCTCCCGCATCTGCTGGCGCGAGCGCATCAGAAGCTGCTGGATGGACTCCAGAAACCCCGTCTCCCAGATGAAGTAAATGGGATAGACATCGTTGGCTTTCCACCAGGCGATATGGCTGGCCGCCAGTTCCAGGCCGTTCGATTCCGAAACCAGGCCGCCGTGAGCGTAGAAGAGGATTTTCAGTTTCTTCTGGCCGCAGTCCTCCAATGCCTGCGGCAGGTGCTTCTCGAAGATGGCGTCCACATCGCCGGGCGAGGTCGAAAACCGGCCTTCCTCCGAAAACCGGCCCTGGTTGAGATTGATGAGATAGGGCCGCATCTCCTCCAGCGTTTCCGGGGTCAGGATGACTCCTCTGGAACCGTCTCCCTGTTCGGCGGCTCCGCTGTCCTCGCCGTAAACCGCTCTCAGGTCGCCTGTCTGCATGGTCTCCTCCCGCGGTTCGGCATCCGCCGGGTCGGCTGCGTCCGGCGCGCCCCGGGCCAGTGTTGCAAGAATTTCGCTGACCGCCAGCGCCTCATCTCCGAAAGGCCGATCCTCCGGGCTGCGGCTCCCCGTCTCGCCGCCCAGCTTTTTGGGGGCGGCGTGAAGCTTGCGAACCTCCTCCACGGTCTGGCGATAATCGATAGAGGAGCCGGGACAGGTCTTGGAAGACATCTGGTTGTGAAACCGGAGCGACTCCGAGGGCAGGCCGAACTTCCGCTGCACGAGGGCCACCACCTTCAGGGCCGTTTCCTTCTGGCTCCCCTCGAAGCGATCCCGCCCGATATCGAAATCGCCGATCATCTCGAACATGAACGGCCCGGCTGTCCGGTTCCCGTTGTGGCCCGATGCGCTGGCGGGCGGCTGGTTCCAGTTGCGCCCTGTCCAGACGCTGCCGTCCGGGGCGATGGTGATATGCTGGGCGATATCGCTCCAGCCGTTGGTCTGCGTATGGAACTGCCACATCCCTTCGATGCTGGCAAGCCCCTTGTACTGGCTGTGATTCGGCCTCCAGGTGTGATGCATATGCACCGCGTCGATTTTCCGGGTGAACGGAAACCTGTTGAGCAAGTCGGCAAACTGCGCCAGGGTAAGCTGATGGAATGGCTTCGGCATGGCGACCTCCCGTTTCGCGCGATACTGCCAAACATAACGACTCGAAACGCAACAATTATACCCCTTTGAAGGGTGGATGTCAATTCCATTGGATTGAATGTCAGAAGCGTTCCGCGTTTTATGACAAGAGGGCGTATCGATGCGGTCTGCGAGGAGCGATAGCGACAAAGCCATCTCCAGAGTCACGCCTAGGCACAGAGCCTTCGCGTGCATTTGCTACGCTGGAGATTGCCGCGCCGTTGCGCTCCTCGCAAGGATATCAAGGCTATTTGCCAGAAATGCGATGCACTGTATGAACATCCCGCCTGTCCAGGCAGGATATTTTTTGCTCGTAGCGAAGCTGTTTCAGAACGACTTTTAGGAGGGAATATTATGTCCAAGCTGGCTATCGAGGGCGGAGAGGCTTACCGGAAGGAGCCGTTTCCGGGCCGCGCCCCGTTCGGGGAGAGGGAGATCGAACTTTTGACGGAGGCCGTCAGGTCTCAGAACCTGTTCGGGCTGGGAGGGGAGAAGGTCAGCGCCTTCGAGAAAGGATTCGCCGAACTCTACGGGGCCAAGTATTCGGTAGCCTCCACCTCCGGGACGGCGGCCATCCATGTGGCGGTCGGCACGATTGACCCGGAGCCGGGCGATGAGATCATCACGGCCCCGATCACCGACGGTGGGAGCGTGGTTCCCATCATCTACCAGAACGCTATCCCCATCTTCGCCGATATCGATTCGACCTACAATATGGATCCCCGTGATGTGGAGCGGAAGATCACCTCGCGCACGAAGGCGATCATGGTGGTTCACCTCTTCGGCAACCCGTGCGACATGGACGCCATGGTCGAGATCGCCCGGAGCCGCAACATCCCTTTGATCGAGGATTGCAGCCAGTCCCATATGACCGAATACAAGGGAAGGCTCCTGGGCAGCTTCGGGGATATCGCGGCCTTCAGCTTGCAGCAGTCCAAGCACATGACCACCGGGGACGGCGGCATGACCATCACCAGCCGGGACGGCCTGGCGGAACGGATGAACTTCTTCCGGGACAAGGGCTGGACGCGCAAGCCCGGCTGGGGCCCGCGCACCTACGCCTTCCTGGCCCCGAACTACCGGATGACCGAGCTCCAGGGCGCGGTCGGCCTGGCCCAACTGGACAAGGTAAGGGGCGTGGTGGCAAAACGAAACGAACTCGGCGATTATCTGACCTCCCTCATCGCCGATATTCAGGGAATAGACCCCGCGCCGGTGACGCCGGGCGGAAAGCATACCTACTGGCTCTACGCCATCCGGGTCAAGGCGTGGACGGCCCTCCGGTTCGCCCAGGCTCTCAGCGCGGAGGGTGTGGGAGCCGGGGCGGGCTATATCGGAGAGCCGATCTTCCTCTGCATGGACGCCCTGGCTGAAAAGAAGACCTTCGGCAATTCCGGCCATCCCTTCGATGGCTGCCACGGCGGGCGTAAAATCGACTACACAAAAGGGATGTGCCCCCGCACCGAAGAAGAACTGCGGTGCATGGTCACACTCGGCATCAATGAAAGCTATACCTGCAAGGATATAGAGGATATGGCCGGAGCCATCCGCAAGGTGGCCGAAGGCCTGAAGGCAGAGGAGGCGTAACATGGCGATCCAGGTAGGCAGCGCGTGGGTGAATATCACCCCTCCGCTCACCATTCCCTATCTGGGCTACCTTCCCCGGCAGAGCTATTTCCAGGGCGTCCACGATCCCCTCTACGCCCGCGCCCTGGTGATGGACAACGGGGAGGAGCGTATCGGCATCCTGAGCGCCGACGCCATCGGCCTCGCCAACCACCTGCTGGGGCCGGGCCGGCACTTCACCGACGAACTGCGGGCGCGGGTGGCGCAAAAGGACTGCCTCCAGCCCGACCGCCTGATGGTGGCCTGCACACACGCCCACTCCACCCCGGAAACATTGGGGATTACCCGCCTTCTGGACGTGCCGGAAGCCGCTCCCTGGCTGGAGGTGCTGCTGGATCAACTAGCCTCCGCCGTGGCGATGGCCTGCCGCTTGCTTCAGCCCTGCACTCTCAAAGTGGGCCGGGGCGAGATGAAGGGCGTGGCGCGCAACCGCCGTCAGGTCTGCCAGGGGATGAGCCTAGAGGAGCAGATCGCGGCAGGCAAGCTCGACACCCAGCTTCAAGTGCTTCTCTGCGAGGACGATGAGGGCAATGCCTCCGAGGTCATGATCAACTTCCAGTGCCACCCGGTCACGGTGCAGGTGCAGCCTCTGGTCTCCGCCGACTTTCCCGGGGTGGCGACTCAATTGGTGGAGGAGAACCTCCCCGGCTGCCGGACCTGCTTTTACCTTCAGGGGGCCGCAGGCAACCTCGATCCTCTTCGCGGCGACACCCGCGATTTCCGCGATGTCTTCCTCTACGGCACGATGATTGCCGGGGAAACGCTCAAAATTGCCGCCCGGCTGCTGGGCGACCCGTCGGCGGCCATGGAGGATTTCACCCTGAAGACGGCCAGCCGGAGGGTGACGATCCCGCCCCGGCCTCTCCCCGAGCGCCAGGAATGGGCGGACAGGCTGGCCGACGCGCTGGAACGGGAGCGGAAGGCAGCCACCGACCAGGAGCGCCTCCAGGCCGCAGGCCAGGCGCAGCAGTGCCGCGAAGTGCTGGGCCTGGTAGATCGCTACACCACCCCTCAGGAGGCCGAGGCGCAAGTCCTGCGGATCGGGAGCCTTGCCATCGCCTCCACGCCCGGCGAAATGTTCACCGAATGGGGCCTGAAGATCAAGAAAGAATCCAAGGCTCCTTACACCTTCGTGTCCGAACTGACCAACGGCTGGGTCGGCTATCTCCTCAACCCGGGCGGCTTCGCCGAAGGCGGCTACGAAGCCTCCTACGGAACCTGGACGCAGACCGGCGAAGAAGGGGCGGCGCTCCTGACAGAAACCGCAATTGAACTGATCGCGGAATTGTGGGAGTGAAATAACTGAGGCTCGATGCTACCCCTGAAAGGCTGGAGCATAGTTGACAGAATCATTCGGCCCCGCGATAACTGGGTTACCTAACCCCCGGCCCCCTTCCCGAAACGGGAAGGGGGAGCGGATGGAGCCGTAACAGAACGCACCATCTCACCCCTCTCCCCGTAGGCGCTCCGGTGCCTCCCTTGGGTTTCGGGGAGAGGGGCCTGAGAGACAGCTATCCTATATCAAATGCAATTTGATATAGGATAGCTGTCTCTGGGAGAGAGGTAACCCAGTCCCCCTGCCTGGAGATTTTTCAACCTTCATCACTGCGTCATGATCAAAAATGGTCGCCCTCTACACCGCTTATTCACGCCAGGCTGATCCTACTTCTTTGCCGAAAGCTGCTGCACCAGTTGCTTGACCTTTTCGGAGTCTTCCTTTTTGCAGATGAGGGTGGCGTCCTCGGTGTGGACGACCACCAGACCGGTTACGCCCACGCAGGCGACTAGGTGGTTGGGATCTTCGGCGATGATGATGTTGTCCGAGGATTCCAGGGAATGGAGGTTGCCCAGGCTGTAGTTGCCGGTGTGGTCTGCGGGAAGGAGGCGCTCCAGGGCCAGCCAGCCGCCGACATCGTTCCACTTGTAGTTGGCCTCGACCATGGCGATCCGTTCGGCTTTTTCCATGACGCCGTAGTCGATGGAGATTTTGGGAACCGCCTGGAACGCCTGGCGCAGCCGCCACTTCCAGGCAGGGTGCTGTCTGTTTTCCGCCAGGGGAACCAGATAAAAATAGTGTTCGGGCAGGTTGCGGCGAATCTCGTAGAGGATGGTGGCCGCTTTCCAGACGAAGATGCCGCTGTTCCAGAAATAGCGGCCCGATCCGAGGTAGTTTTCGGCGGTGGCCCGGTCAGGCTTCTCCTTAAAGCTGCGAAGCTCGAAGTGGCGCACCCCGTTGAGGACTTTCAGTTCCCGCCCGCTTTCCAAGTAGCCGAAGCCCTCCGCCGGGAAGGTCGGTTTGATGCCGAATGTGTAAAGGGTGGCGTCCTGGGCGGCGGCGGTGGCGGCGGAGATGATGGTCCGGTGGAAGTCCTCTTTCGGCTCGATGGTATGATCCGAAGGCATGACCACCGCGACCGCGCCCGGCCAGCGTTCCTCGATGATGGCGCATCCCAGGGTGATCGCGGCGGCGGTCTCCCGGGGCATCGGCTCACCGATGATGTTCTCCTCCGGGATCTCGGGCGACTGCTCTTTCACCAGATCGACGAAAGATTCGTTGGTGATCACCAGGATGCGCTCCGGGGGGATCAGCCCGTCCATGCGGTCTATCGTCAATTGCAGCATGGTGCGGTCTCCCACCAGCCGCAGGAACTGCTTCGGGCGCTCAGGGCGGCTCAAGGGCCAGAAGCGCGTGCCCGAACCGCCCGCCATAATTAAAGCCACCAGCGTTTGCATCGGAACCCTCCCTTCATCTATCAGATCAGAATGCCGCTGCCCCGGGCGACTGCACCGGGGAATAGGAATCTTCTGTAAACTCCGCGTAAATGTGGACAGGCTCCCCGTCCCGGACGGCGGCATCGGCCATGCGGTAGGCCGATTTGTACTGCTCTGCCACCACATCCCAACTGACCACTTTCATCAGGTAGCGGTAGAGGTTGCCTCCCAGAAGGAACCGCTGCCCCTCGTCGGTTGCCAGGCGCATAATGGCCCGCTTCAGGGTACGCTGGTCGGTGAAGAGCAGCCCTCCTTCGCTTTCCACCGTCTGGGAAGTCAACCCTTCGAGCGGGGCGGTCGTGACATAAGGCTTGTTGAGGGCGATCACCCGGGCCAGGGTGCCGGATTGCGTTTCGTCCAGAGAGGGCAGGACAATGAAATCGCAGATCGCCATCACCTTGTAGTAGATATCGCCCCTCGGGACGAACTGAAAGAAATGCGCCAGCCCCTTGCCGGACAGGAGCTTCACATCCGCCACGTATCGTTCGTAGTCGTCCTGGTGGTGAGGGTCTCGGATATCGCCCGCCGCGAGCAGATACCAGTCCTCCCCGATGGCCGCCTTGATCCGGCTCTGCATTTCCTCCCAAATGCCAGTCACGATATCCCACCGCTTGTTGTCCTGGATCCATCCCACCAGCCCCACCACACGCTTATCGACAAAGCGTTCCAGCCCCAGTTCACGCTTCAGGTCGGGAACCTGTTCGGGGGAGTAGCGGCGGTCCGGCCTGGCTCCGTGGGGTACGATCATGATATTTTTCGGCATGGCCCACCCTTTCGAACTGAACGTCCAGGCCAGCCGCCATCGCTGGTAGGACGCTTTGAAGAGTACTACTGTTGCCAGGGAGGTCATTTCGCGAATGAAATTTTCTTCCTCCTCGCGGAGCCTGCCGTGGACCGTATGCGGCTCGATCACGGCCGGGATGCCGCGCTCCTTGAGGCACCGGAGCAGTTGCAGAAAACCCGCGTTGTAATCCCCGAACCCCTCGGTGTCGATATAGTTATAGAGTCCGTATTCGTGCTGGATGTGTACGATATAGGGGTTGATTTCCACAATCCGCTCCGCCACAGGCTCATACCAGCGCGGATTTTTCAAATCGATGATCGGATGCACATTCTCCCCTTCCCCATCGATATGGGAAAGGATATGCACCTGCCGTTCCGGCTCGTGCTTGCGGATAAATTCGACCGCCTCCTCCGTAAAAGTGCCGATCCCGCATTTCCGGGGAGGCCAACTGCTGATCATCACGATAGGCTGCATAGGATTCTCTCGAAAAGTTTGATGAAATGCGAGCGAGGTTGAGTTCCACACCCAGAAAAAGATTAAAGCCTGTACTCTTTTGGTAAGGCTACAAAGCACCCACAGTCTACTCCTCCCGCCGAAGCCCGGAGGAGGGCTGGGGGGCGGTTGCCCCCGTCATCTCAACGCCAGACTCTTATGGGAGAAGGCGGACCATACTTCGTCGCGTTCCTCCTCGGAGGCGATCTCGATCATATTCAGAAGGGCCAGCAGGAAGCTCAGGGTGCTTTCCGCGCCTTCGTTCAGGTTGGGGCCGTCAGGGGTGAGGCCGTCGTAGCAGCCACCGGTAGCCGGGTCGTAGAGCGGTTTGCCAATATCGTTGTAGCCGAGAAACCACTCGAAGGCCATCTGCAATCGGACGAGGTACTCGGGATTTCCGGTGAAGCGATAGGCCGATTTCGCCAGCATCGCCAGGCCGCACGCATCGATGGGCTGCTGGTCGAAGTGAGCTTTATCCATTTTATCGCAGGCATGCCATCCATCGCACCCGACCAGAGACAGATGGCCGCCCCGCTGGCACCACTTGAAGAGGAAATCGGTGGCGATTTCCGCCACGCGGGGCACTTCCGGGTTGTTGACATGGTAGGTGGCTAGCCAGAGGGCGAGCGGGATCATCCCGTTATCATAGGTCATCTCGTGTTCGAACCAGAGCCAGTGGTCGTGATGGGCATCCCGGTAGTGCTGAAGGATATGCTCCGTCAGGCGGCCCAAAATATCCCGGATATCCAGAGCGCCGGGATAGCGTTCGAGGTACTGGTGCAGGCCTAGAACCGAATAGGCGGCCCCGCGCAGGTTCGTTTCCTTCAGGTGGGGCACGGCGCGGTCGAAGCACTCCTTCGCCAGAATGTGATGAGGGAAAGGCGCATGATGGACCGCATAGCCCAAGCCCCACAGGGCGCGGCCCAATGTGTCCTCCGAGCCGACATCATCCAGATAGCGGCGGTCGATGGAGACGAAGTTGTGGAAAGAGCCGTCCTCCTTCTGACAGAAATGCGTAAAAGAGAGATAGCGGCCCAGGAGCCGCACAGACTCTTCACTGTGGTAGAGCTTGTTGTGCTTGGCGGAGACCACGATAGCCCTGGCGTTGTCGTCCAGGCAGTAGCCGTGGTGGTAGTCGGGCACGGCGTATTTGGCGTGCTGGAGGAGGCCGAAGTTATCGCTCAGGGCCGCCAGGTGGCTCAGCTTCGGATCGGGGAGGGTTGAGGTCGAAAGCGCCGTCTGGGAGCGGTAGGACAGGATGACAGGCATCGTCCTCTTCTCCTCCAGAACCTCCTCGAAGAGATCGAGATAAAGGTGGCCGACCTGCTTCCACACCATATCCAGGCCGTAGCGGTAAGCCCGTTCGCGCATTGCCAGCATCTCTTCGGGATTGTCCAGAAGACACAGGATGCTTTTGCTGAGGGCCTCGGCGTTTTTGAAAGGGACGAGCATTCCCCGTCCGTCCGCAAGAACCTCTTCGGCGTACCAGTAAGGGGTGGAAATGACGGCTTTCCCGGCCCCGACCGCATAGGCCAGGGTGCCGCTTGTCATCTGTTCCCGGCTCAGATAGGGAGTCACATAGATATCGGCGGCGCACAGGTATTCGCAGAGTTCCTTCAGAGAGACAAAGCGATTCTCGAAGAGGACATTGCTTTCCAGCCCGAGGTCGCTCACGATCCGCTTGAGGGAATCCCGGTAGGTTTCACCGTATTGCCGGACGATTTCCGGATGGGTGGCTCCGAGGATGACGTAAACGGCGTCCGGGTAGCAATCCGCCACCTCCGACATGGCATGGACCGTGTATTCGATACCTTTGTTCGGGCTGAGAAGGCCGAAGGTCAGAATGACCGTTTTGCCGAACAGCCCGAAACGCTCTTTATAGCCTTCGGGGTCGCCGAAAGGCAGTTCAGGAATTCCGTGTGGAATGTAGACAACTTTATGTTCGGGGACGCCGTGCGTGCGAAGCATTTCCTCGGCCTTCTGGTTCATCACCACAACGCGGTGGCTGTGCTGGCATACCTGCCGCAGCACACGCCCTTCCACGATCCGGCTCTCCGAACGGGCGTCGTTTTCGAGAACGGTATGCAGGGTGGTCACCACCGGCATTTTCAAGCGTTTGACGAGGGACAGAACATATTCACCGGCATCGCCTCCGAAGATTCCGAATTCATGCTGGAGGCATACCAGGGATACCTGACTGTGGTTGAGAAAATCCGCTGCCCGTTTGTAATCGGCTAAATCCTTCTGATGGATTTCGAATTTGACTTCTTCGGGATAGCTATATTCTTTGCCCTCATTGGTGAGGGCGATGTTGATAAGTTCATCCGTACCTTTGAATTGGGCCTTGGCAGTCCGGCACAGATCGGCGGTGAACGTGGCGATTCCGCACTGCCTGGGAGGATAGGTGCCGATAAACGCATACCTTTCCGGCCCTCTCCCGTGTCCGTTGCCATTCATGATCCGCTTTCCCTCCTCTCTATGTCAAGATTGCTTCCCTTCCATCCCACGGCGAAGACCGCACGGCTTTCACAGTATTTATTACAGCAAAATTACTCGTATATTAATCTGAAAAAGCCTCCGCTCAGGCTCGTATATCCGATAACCGAAGTAGCCTCAGCAGGGAATTTCCATGTGGCAGTAAAAGCGAGGCAAGCTATAATATAATTACATGGTCGGAGCCAAAAAAGTTCCCCACTAGCGAGGAGGCTCAAGATCGTACAGAGAGATTTTAAGCGGCAATAAAGAGGATTTAGCGGTTTGTCAAAGCCGGGCGGAGCTTTTTGAAGACTTTAAATGTAACTTTTACATCTTAAAAATTACATTTAGCTCTTTGGTGTGGCACCAAAAGAATGCTTGTAAGACGGGGCATGACGTGCAGGGGCGAACCTTGCGTTCGCCCCATAGCGATCCAGATAAGGGGAAAGATCCTCCGCTCCTGGGGGAGGGGGGACCGCTCTCCCCTGGCCCCTCTCCCCGAAACCCAAGGGATGCGCCGGAGCGCCTCCGGGGAGAGGGGGACAGAGGGTGCGGCACTTGACCCCCCCATCTCCTCCCCCTGCCCGTTTCGGGAAGGGGGCGGGGGGGTTAGGTAACCGTCTATCAAAGGCCCGCACCCCGCCCCGGCGGGACAGTCACCCTGATCTGGATCGCGATGGGGCGAACCAATGGTTCGCCCCTGCAGGAAACAATTACTTCAAGTTCGGGTCGGTCACCCGCTGGACGTTTACCGCGTCTTTGTGCTTGGAACCGGCCTGAAGCTCTGCGATCAGGGTATCGTATTCTTTGCGGTCTACCGGCAGGCTGACTTCCTGACCGCGGTGTGAGGAGAGGATCAGGCCGTTGATCAGTTCGACAGCGTTGATCCCCGCATCCCCGGGGGCGAGCAGCGGCTCGTCATAGAGGATGGAGCGGGCGAAGTTGGCGGTAATGGCCCCGTGGCCGGTGGGCCTGCCCTCCAGTTCGACCGAGACAGCTTCCGAGGCGGGGCCGGACCAGACATCGGTGGAGGTTTCCGTGAATTCGCGGATCGGGTTTTTCAGCTCCCAGAGCGAAAGCTCGCCGTTGGTGATGATGATCTTGCCGCGGTCGCCGCAGATTTCCATCACATCGCGTCCCGGGGCTTCGTCGGTGCTGGCGTAGAGGTAGCCGTGCCCTCCGTTCGGGTATTCCAGCAGGGCGCGGCACTCGTCTTCCACCTCGATCTTATGCAGGCGGGCACGGCTCTTGGCATATATCGTGCCGGGCAATCCGCCCAGATAGGTGAAGATATCGAAGGCGTGAGGGGCCTGGTTGATGAGGACGCCTCCACCCTCTCCGGCCCAGGTCGCCCGCCAGGTCCCAGAATCGTAATACGCCTGGGTTCTATACCACCCCATAATCAGGCTGGTGCGGTAAATCTCTCCGAGCCTGCCCTGGTCGATGAATTCCTTTGCGGCGATGGTGACCGGCAGGCTCCGCATCTGGAACATGACCCCGAACTTTTTGCCAGATTTGCGAGCCGCCGCGATCATGGCGTCCGCCGTCGATACGGTAACGGCGATGGGCTTTTCGGAGAGAACATGCAGCCCCTGCTCGAAAGCGGCCATGGCTATCGGCGGGTGGAAGTAGTGGGGCGTGGCGATCAGTACCATATCGACCAGGCCGCTGTCCAGCAGTTCCTCATATTGAATGAAGCCGGGCACATTGTATTTTTCCGATATGGATTTGCAGACTCCCGGGTCGATATCGCAGACGGCTGTGAGTTCCACCTCTTCGAGCGTCGGGATGATCTCGCAGTGCCCCTGCCCCATCCCACCTGTTCCGACGACACCGCAACGAACTTTATTCATTCTTTTCCTCCCCAAAATATCGACCGGCGCTCCCTGTCCGGCCTTCGCGGTTTTGAAAATGCCTTTCGTCATAGAGAAAAGTTTTCCTGCAAGGCCGTCTCCGAAAGCAAAAAGCCGCTGCTGGCAGCGGCCTGATCTGTTGGCGGTTCAAACAATCATCCACAAACTTTATTCGCTTGCGCCTGCCTTTTGAAGCAATTCGATGACGGAGGGATGGCTCTTTTCGATGGCATGCATCAGGGCGGTTCTGCCTGTATTGTCTTTGAGCGCCACATCCGCGCCGCTCTCCAGGCAGGCTCGCACGACCGGAGTGAGGCCCTTCCGGGCGGCAACCATGAGAATGGTCATGCCTTCCTTATCTCGCATATTCACATTCGCGCCTTTCGCCAGGAGAACGCGCACGCTGTCCAGGTAGCCCCGTTCAGCGGCCCCTCGGAGGGCCGTCCAGCCACGCAGGTCCACCGCGTCGGCGTCGGAGCCGTGATCGAGAAGCACCTGTACCACAGGAGCGTTTTCCATCTCACTGGCGGCCATGATCAGGGCGGTGCGGCCAAGCCGGGCCTCCCGAAGGCCGCAGTTCGCCCCTTTTTCGAGCAACATGTGGACAATTTCAGCATATCCCGTATCGGAGATATACATGAGAGCCGTCCAGCCGTAGCGGTCGGTGATATCGATATCCGCGCCTTTTGCCAACAGCAACCTTACTGCCCTGGGATACCCCATCATCCCGGCCCACATCAGGGCCGTAGCGCCTTCCTTGTTCTGGGCGTTCAGGTCCGCCCCTTTGTCGGTCAGGAGAGCGATCATCTCGACGCTCCCTCCCACCGCCGCTTTGATGAGCGCGGTTTCGCCCAGCCGGTCGCGGGCATTGACTTTAGCCTTGCGGGCCAGCAGAAGGCGGGCTGTCGGGATATTGCCCCTGGCCGCGGCCAGCATCAGAGGAGTCAGCCCTTCGGCGTCCTGGACATTGGGGTTGGCTCCTCGCGCCAATGATTTCCGAAGGGCCGGAATATCATTGTTCTGGATGGCGGCGAAGAGCGATAGGCCGGAAGGAGCGGGGCCCGGTTTCTGGGCTGCCTGAAACGAAAGAGAGGTCATCGAAAGAAGCAAGGCGGACAGGAGCAAGCGTTTCGGATGCATACGGCGAACCTCCACAAAGCGCGGCATACGCATGTCAAGCGGGGAATTTTCAAGATGCTCTGCTGATGGTTAGACGCGGAGCCTGCCCGGAAGGTTACCCACTTCCGGGCAAGCATACAATTATTCTATCGGCTTTTTCAGGCGTTTTCTTCAGCCCCTTCAGTGGGCTGCCGGGGCGATCAGGACGCCGATGCCGTAGGCAGCCACCGCTTCGATTATACCCACCACCGTCATTTCCGTTCCGCTGGCAAGCCAACTCCGGTTGGTGACCAGGCACTTGGCCGCCCCGACCGCAAAATGCGCCACCAAGCTGATAATTCCCGATCCAATGATGGCAGGAACGCCCTGGGTGAAGAAAAAGGGGATCAATGGGATGCCCGCTCCCAGAGCGGTTGACGTGGTGGACGAAAGAAGCGCGATCCAGGGGTTGGGCAGGAGTTCCGAGGACAGCCCCAGTTCCTCATGGGCCATCGTGCGGAGGAACTGGTTGGGGCGGCTGGCGATACGGGCCGCCAGGTCACGGGACTCCTGCTCCGAGAATCCCTGCAACTGGTAGATGAGGGCCAGCTCTTCCCGCTCGTGCTCCGGGTCGAGTTCGATTTCCTGCCTTTCCCGCTCCAGCTCCGCCTCGAAGACTTCGCGCTCCGATTTGGCGGCAAGGTAGGCCCCGGATCCCATCGAAAGGGCGCTGGCGATCATCCCCGCCAGGCCGGAGACCAGGACGAGGTGGCCTCCCCCGGTGGCCCCGGCCACCCCGGAGACGATCCCGAAGACCGCCCCTAGCCCATCGTTGGCCCCGTAAATGGCGTCCCCAATCCAGCTGCCGCTCGATACATGCCACCGTTCACGCCGCAGGATCGACTCCAGGCGGCTGTGCGGGCTGTGGCCCGCAGGCGGGTTCCCGGCCATCACGTGCAGCCGTTCGGCATGCTCTCTTTCCTCCGGGATGATCCGCTCCAGAAGTTCGTTGATAGAGGGATCGTCAAGTTGGCGCAACTGGCTGCCGTAATTCAAAACATGCCCCTGCTCCTCCTTTTCGATGCGCCGGAGGACAGCCTCCTTGCCCAGCCATCTCACCAGCCGCGCGTTCCACCGTCTGGCCCGTCTCAGGGAGGCTTCCTCCACCGTACCACCCGCTTCCTCCACTTTCCGCCTCCAGAGGTCGGCGTGTTCTTCTTCCGCAAGGGACATCTGCTCCAGCAGCCTGCGCCGTTGGGCATCGCTCTCGCTCCGGGCCAAAGCGCGGTACATATCGGCGGCCAGCAGCTCGTTGCGCCAGTTCTCGCGAAGCGCCTTCAGCGTTTTGTCCATAAAAAGAGATAGCCTCCGTTGTTTTGACGACCCATTTTAGACTGTGAGGAGTACGAAAGTCAAGTTATGGTCAACGGCTAAGGCGTATTCCATCCATGAAACGAAAACCACGTGAGGCATGAAATCAAGGGGCAGGTTCTTTTGCCCTCAGCCCATAGCGGCGAATGATCTGTTCGCTCGCGCAAGAGGGCAGATTACAGGGCGATCACAAGGATCGCCCCTACGGGTAAATCCTGGCCCCTTCCACCTTTCTAATGCGCTTTATCTTGCTGTTGATCAGGACGAAGGTTTCGCCGGGCAGTTGTAGTGTCTGCGCCAGTTCGCGCCCGAAGGTAATGGCCGCGTTCTCCGAATGAATCTTGTACCAGGGATATTTTACCACCAGGTTCAGGACATAAAGCGGCCTTTCGAGCAGGAGGCGCACCTCCTTGCGGGCAAGGTTGGCCGCCTTGATCTGAGGGTACAGGGCGAGTTGCTCTGTCAGCCGGGCGATGTCCTGTTCGGTAAGGTTGTGCGGGATCAGGCGGTCTTTAGGATTCAGGGAGGCCCGCTCCGCTTCGGCCTGGGCCATCAGTTCTGACTGCTTGACGGCCCGGCGGTAGTATGCCTGGGCTTCATCGGGCCTATTCCGCTCCAGCAGATAGTTGTAGACCAGTTCGCAGCCGGGGATCACCGCTTCGGCGTTCAGGCTCATCGCTTTTTCGACCAAAGGGACTCCATCGGCTTCCCCACACTTCAAGCGGATGCGCCCCAGAGCGTAGTGGGCCAGGGCGTTCTCCGGCTCCCTGCCGACGATCTCCTCATAGAGCGGTCGGGCCGATTCCTCTCCGCGAAACTCCTCCACCCAGAGGGCGCGCTGCCAGAATTCCTCTGAAGTCAGGCTTCCGGATGTCGCCTTCGCCTCCAATTCATCCAGTTTTTGCATGGATTCCTGAACATACCGGTGCCGTTCCTTCCAGGATTCGGCCGCCCCGACGCCCCACTCATAGCTCAATTGATGCTCCAGCCGTTCGAGGGAGGCTCCCAGAAAACGGGCGGCTGCCGTTTCGGAAGAGAGGGCCGGCAGGCGGGAAGGCTGGCCCAGCGCGGCCAGGCGGTCGGACAGGGAGGGGTGCGTGTCATCGCTACCTGTCTTTTCGGACAGCGATTTCTGCATCCACTGCCGGACCTGGTCGGAGGGCGCGGCCCGGAGCGCCTGCGCCATTTCGGTATAGAGCGATTCCGGCGCTTGAGGCTGGGTGTCGGCTTTCTTATATAAGGTGGGCCAGAAATCGTTTTGCAGGAAGGCTCCGCTGACCGTGGTGTTGATGAGGGCGTCGGCGGCGCTGGCCTCACCCGCCTGCCGGGCGGCGAAGCGGTCCGCCTCATACTCCTCGGCCCGGGCCAGCACGAAGGAATAGGCCCCGAAGAAGGGCACATACCAGTTAAAAAAGCGGCGGAAGACGGCTGCACCGAGATGTCGCTCGTGTTCCAGAACTTCCATCAGTTGATACCAGGTCTGGCGGATGCGGTAGATCCAGCCCCCGATCCGCCCGTGAGCCTTCGAGAGATGCCCGAACTCATGAGCCAGCACGGCTCGGAACCGATCTGCGGAGAGCGCCTGCATCAGGGGCAGCCCCACCGTCAGGTAATTCCGGTAGCCGCCGAAGAACCCGAAGCGGGGAATCTGGGCGATGGAGGCATTGTATTCGCCGTTCAGGACGACCTGGTGGACTTTCGGGCTGCGGGCGGCCTGCCGGAGTTCCTCTATTTCCTCAAAGAGGGCCGGAGCGTCCTGCCGGGTGAGAACGATCCCCTGCGGCGATGGCAATCTTACCCAAAGGGCGCGCAGGACGATATAGATAAGCGCCAGCAGACCGGCTCCCGCTTTGAAGGAGAAGTAGCGGACTCTGCCCTTCACGGCCAGCACCACCAGAAGGGCTGTCAGCCCCAGCAGGACGGCCAGCAACAAAAAAATATAAGCGTATCCCAGGATTGCCAGGAGCAGCACCTTCGTCCTGTAGGCTCCCGGCTCCTCTTTGGATTTTTGTTCCAACTGCACCACCAGGCTGTCGAACTCTTCCCGATTCATCGTAGCTCCTTCCCCCGGATCGGCTCCGGTATTTTTGCAGTGCGGTCTGCGAGCGAATCGATCTCCAGGCTGACATAAGAACAAAGCTCTCCCGGTATTTGGGAGCCTGGAGATTGCTTCGTCGCTTCTCTCCTCGCAGACTGCACCGATAGGCGCGCGTCATAACATCGATACGGTCTATCGTCGCTCAAGCGGAAGCTTTATTTTCTATATCATTATCGGTTTCTCCCTTTGCGAACTGGAATTCATGAAATCACATGAAACCCGGCACGAAGGGAAGCGGCGGGCGCAGCGCGAGCAGGAAAGCGGCGGGCTTCTATCGAAACAGACTGCAATCTACCGCCCGGACAGGGCCAGGATGATCGAAAGTCAGGAGAGCATTTATGAAGCGATGGGCGCTTGGGTTTATCCGATGTCTTCTTGCAGGCTGTATAGCGACAGCCGCGATGCCAACATCCAGCGATGCGGCGGAAAGGAAGGGGAAATTGGAGCATCTGGGACAGCCGTGCCGGGCCAAGCAGATATTGGCCGGGCGAGTCGTGACAGACCGGAAGGACGGGCGCGAGCGGTTTGTGGTGACCAATGACAACGAATCGCAGGGCCTGGAACTTTTGTTCATCGATTTCGAGAAGGACAGGGGGGAGATGCATGTGGCCCCCGCCGGGGCGGGTTCGTGGGCCCTGAAGGAGGTCTCCGGCGACCGCCTGATCATCGGCACCTTCTACGACGGAACCTTCATCGTCTTCGACCTGAAAACGATGAAATACGTGAAGCACGCCCGGCTCGGCAAGGAGGAATACATCTGGAACCTGGCGCTGGGCAACGACGGGCGCATTTATGGGGGATCCTATCCCGGCGGGAGGCTGGGGGCTTTCGACCTGACCACCTACACCGTCGAGGATTGCGGCGCGCCGGCCCCGCCCAACCTCTATCTCCGGAGCGTCTCCGCCGCCCCGGAGGGCCTGATCCACTGCGCCTTCGGACAGGAGAAGCCGACCGAGCTGCTCTACGACCCGGCCACCAGGCAATTCTTCAAGCTGCCGGCTCAGATCGAAGGGGCTGGTGACGGCGTGATATGGCAGGGCTATTATCTCTCCGGCTCCCGTGCCTTCAAGGGCAGAGACTTCCAGGTGATCAGCCCGGTTCCCTTCCCCACCCCGCCCGCCGAGAAGGGCGGCTGGTACGTGGACGCCTTTATGACGACTCCGGAAGACCTCTACCTGCGCCAGGGGAGTGCCATCTACCATTACCGGCAGGGCGACCCGGCGCTCGCGCTTTTGACCGAGATAGACCTGCGCGGGGGCCGGGTGATGGCCGCCAACCGCAAGGGTGAGCTGCTGGGCGTGCGGGGTCAGGACTATTTTGTCATCAAGTCGGGGGACAGGGACCTGGCGCTCAGGCCGATCCCCGTGGAAGGGCGCGGGCGACCCACCCTCTTTCTGGAGGCCGACCCCCAGGGGGTACTCTGGGGCGGCCCGCACTTCGGCCAGACCCTCTTTTCCCTGGACCCGAAAACCAAAAAGACGGTCAATACCGGCGTGGTCTGCGATTCGGGCGGGGAAGTTTATGATGTCACCTTCCTGGACGGCAAGGTCTATACCGCCTCCTACGCGGGCGGGGATATCACCTGCTACGACCCGCGCCAGCCGTGGGACCAGTGGGGCCGCAAGAACCCCAGGCTCCTGGCTCAGGTCGGCCCGGACTACATCCGGCCCACCGGCGGCATGGTGACCGGCCCGGACGGGCGCATCTACTCCGGGTGGATGGCCCGCTACGGCACCTACGGGGGCGCGGTCGCCATCACCGACCCGGTCACCGGCAAAACGGAGATGATCGAGAACCCTCTGGGCGAACAGGCGGTGGAGGGGCTGGCCGTGGACGACAAGTTCGCCTATGTAAGCACATCGCTGACCGCCAACGGGCTGCCGACCAAAAAGGCGGAGGGAGAATGGGCCTCCTTCGGGGTGATCGATCTGGCGACCCGCAAGGTCGTGTTCCGCCATATGTTCGATAAGGTCACCGGCGTCCGCCAGGTGGTGTTGGATGTCAAGACCCGGCGGGCCGCCATGATCGTGGACGGGGCGCTGGCCGTCTTCGACACTGCCAGGCAGTCCTTCGTGAGCGACCTGCCGGGGGAGCCGCCCCGTGCCAGCAGCTACCGGATGGCTGCCCCCGGGGACGGCAAAATCTATTTCGCCACCGACCGGGACGTAAATACATTCGACCTGATGACGGGGCAGACGAAGACGCTGGCCCGAGCCTCGGCCAATGTCACCAATGTGACGGTCGCGCCCGACAAGGCCATCTATATCTCCTGCGGGATGGATGTCTACCGGGTGCGTTGAGGGTTGTTGATTTTAACATAACCCAAGTTGCTATCTACCCGCATTGAGGTCGATGCGGGGGAGGGGCGCGATGCATCGCGCCCCTACAGGGGAAAACGGGACTGGCCCCGGGCTAGATGGCAACTTGGGTTAACATAGATGAACACGGATAAAAGTGAGATAAAGACGGAGAGAAGCATCGCTGGCACTGTGTCTCTCTTAATAGCAGCGACAATTCGTTCGGAGGCTTGTCATGCTGATTTGCCGTTATTTTCATCCGCAGTACGGACAGGAATTGGGATTCATTGAAGCAGGCCATGTTTACCGCCTTTCGCCTATCGATAGCCGGTTGAGTTCGCTGGCGAATTGGCTCAGCCTGGAAGACCCTTCGCAGACGGCGGCAGAGGCGGCTGCGAGCCGCCTGAAGCGGGGAACGGCGGAACGGGTCGGAAGCCTGGAGGAACTGGAAGCCGGGACGCCTCCCGGTACTCCCTGCCTTCTGGCTCCCGTGGACGATCAGGAGGTCTGGGCTGCCGGGGTGACCTATCGGCGCAGCAAGGAGGCCCGGGAAGAGGAATCGGCGGGAGGAGGCAGCTTCTACGATAAAGTCTATTCCGCAGAACGACCGGAACTCTTTTTCAAGGGGACGGCCCACCGCACTGCACGCCCGGGCCAGCCGATCCGCATTCGCAAAGACTCTTCCTGGAACGTGCCGGAGCCGGAGATGGCCCTGGTGGTGAGTGCCTCCCTGAAGCTGGCGGGCTATACCATCGGCAATGACGTCAGTTCCCGCGACATCGAGGGAGCCAACCCGCTCTATCTGCCCCAGGCCAAAGTCTATATGGGTTCCTGCGCTCTGGGGCCTGCCATCCTGCTGGCGGGCGAAGAGGCTCCCGCCGAGTTCGAGATCCACCTCCGCATCGTCCGGGATTCCCGGCCCGTTTATGAAGGCTCCGCCTCCACCGCGCAGATGAAGCGGTCTTTCGCGGATCTCATCGCCTATCTGGGAAGGGAGAACTCGTTTCCGGGCGGCGTGATCCTTCTGACCGGAACCGGCATCGTGCCGCCGGACGATTTCACCCTTCGGGCCGGGGATGTCGTTTCTATCGCCGTGCCGGGCATCGGCGCATTGACCAATCCGGTCGGCCCCTAAGCAGGATTTTCGGCGCTGACGGGGAATAGCGTTTTTTTGAACCATTATCACCAAGGAGCAACCCGATGAAACTGGTTACCTATAAGCGCGGCCAGCAGGCCCGGCTGGGCGTCCTTGCCGACGACCGCGTGATCGATCTGGCGTCGGCTCTGAGCCGTTTTGTCCCCGACGCGCCGGCGACCTCCGATATGCTCTCCTTCCTGGAAAGCGGGCAGGCGGGGATGCAGTCCGCTCAGAGCGCCCTCGACGCCTGCCGGAAAGAAGCGACGGCGATGGAGGAGATCGCCTGTCCCCTGGCCGATGTCGCCCTGAAGGCACCCATCGGAAACCCGCGCAAGTTCATCTGCATCGGCCTGAACTACCGAGACCACTGCGAGGAGCAAAACCTGCCCCTGCCCAAAGTGCCGATCCTGTTCGCCAAGTTCCCCACCTCCATCATCGGCCCCGGGGAAGCCATCGTCCACCCGGATATCACGGAAAAGCTCGATTATGAGGCGGAACTGGCGGTGATCATCGGCCAGCGAGGGCGGCGGGTTCCCGAGGAAAAAGCCTACGATTATGTGGCAGGCTACACCATCTGTCACGACGTTTCAGCCCGTGATATTCAGTTCTCGGACGGCCAGTGGCTTCGCGGCAAGGCGTTCGATACCTTCGCCCCTCTCGGCCCCTGCCTGGTCACCCGGGACGAGGTCCCGGATCCCCACAACATCGATATCCGACTGGATGTGAACGGCCAGGCCCTGCAAACCTCGAACACCAAATACCTGGTCTTCGGGGTGCCCCAGTTGATCGC
The DNA here is from genome assembly GCA_020846535.1 of Armatimonadota bacterium. Taxonomy (GTDB): domain Bacteria; phylum Armatimonadota; class JADLDR01; order JADLDR01; family JADLDR01; genus JADLDR01. The sequence goes on from JADLDR010000091.1 coordinate 59,131, forward strand.
TTTCGTCTCCCGCTGCATCACCCTGGAGCCGGGAGATGTCATTTCCACCGGAACCCCTGCCGGCGTCGGCGTCTTCCGCAACCCGCCCATCTTCCTCCAGCCCGGAGACACCGTGACCATCACCCTTGCCGGCATCGGAACCCTGCAAAATCCGGTGGTGGCGGAGAAGTAAAGGGGAGAGGGAACCTAAAGGCAATCGCCCCTCCCGGCCTTGCTCGAAAGCAACCGCCCCCCGCCTTATTAAGGCGGGGGGAGTGGCCTGTGGGTACTTTGATCAATCTCCCACGAGAACGCACCGTCTTAGCCCCCCCTTAGCAAGGGGGGGTTGGGGGGGTGCTTTTCACCTTATCACGGAAGGCTACCATCCATGCAAACGCAAGGGGATACGAGCAGGCCCTTTCAGGAGGTCGTTCTCGAAAACGACCGGTTGAAGGTTGTTATTTTGCCGGAGCTGGGTGCGAAGATGACGCGGCTTGTCCGCAAGGCGACGGGCAGGGATTTTCTGTGCCACAATCCGTATCTGCCCCGGCTCCTGAAACCGGGATACGGGAGCGCCTTCGATGCGTTCGATGTGAGCGGGTTCGATGAATGCTTTCCCACCATCGGGGCCTGCCGCTATCCCGAGGATCCCTGGGCGGGCGCAGAGCTTCCGGATCACGGGGAGCTGTGGGCGGTTCCCTGGCAGTGCCGCAGGGAAGGAGACCGACTTCATTTCGAGGTCGAGGGCCGCGCCCTTCCCTACCGCTTCTCCATGCAGGTTTCCCTGGACGGGGAGAGCGTCGTTCTCGATTATGCCGTGGCGAATCGCTCACCTCATCCGATGAAGGTTCTCTGGTCGTCCCACCCGCTTCTGGCCTTCCCGCCCGGCAGCCGGATTCTGCTGCCGGAGGGAGCGCGCGTCGTGGTCGGCGAATCGCGCGGGCTGCGACTGGGGAGACCGGGCGATACCCTAAACTGGCCCCTGGCGACCGCGCCCGATGGCCGGAAATACGACCTCAGCGTCCTGGCTCCGCCATACCTGGGCTATGTCGATAAACTTTACACGGCCCGGCTCCGGGAAGGGTGGTGCGGCATCCGGGACGCTTCGACCGGCGAGGGCGTTCTTTTTACCTTTCCGGTGGAGAAAGTCCCTTACGTGGGACTCTGGCTCGATCTGGGAGGATGGCCGGAAGGCCAGCCGTTCTACCAGATCGCCCTGGAGCCGTGCAGCGGCACTCCCGATGCGCTCGACGAGGCGGTAAGGGATTGGAACAGCTTCGCGGTCGTTCCGGCTCGCGGCGAACTCTCCTGGTCGCTGACCATGACGGCAGCCGCCTTCGAATCCGAGGAGGCGATGAAGAAAGCGGCCCGATGAGTGATCCCCTGCTGGCAATATCGAATATCTCCAAGGCGTTCCCCGGCGTGCAGGCCCTGGATGATGTCTCTCTAGCCCTGGGAGCAGGCGAAGTCCTGGCTCTGGTCGGGGAGAACGGGGCTGGCAAATCGACGCTGATGCATATCCTCTCCGGCCTTTATTCGCCCGACAGCGGGCAGATCCGCCTGGGAGGAGAAGCGATACGGCCCCGCGATCCCCGGGAGGCGACCCGGATCGGGATCAGCATCGTCCACCAAGAGATGAGCCTGACGCCAAACCTCAGCGTGGCAGAAAATATCTTCTCAGGCCGCCTTCCCCGGAAGCGGTTCCTGGACCTGATCGATTGGCAAACCCTCCGGCGGCAGGCGGCGGATCTTCTGGAGCCGTTCGAACTCAGCCTCGATCCCATGATGCCGGTGGGCAGGCTGTCCGTGGCGCAGCGGCAGCTTGTGGAGATCGCGAAAGCCCTGTCCGTCCGGTGCCGGGCGCTGATCCTGGACGAGCCGACCAGCGCCCTCGCCGGCCACGAAACCGAACTGCTCTTCGGCGTGGTCCGCCGCCTCAAAGCGGCAGGGGTCGGGATCATCTACATCACCCACAAGCTCAAGGAAGTCTTCGAGATCGCCGACCGGGTGGCTGTCCTGAAAGACGGGCGGCTGGTGGACACGGTGACTGTCCCGGAGACCGCCCCGGACCGCCTCATCCGCATGATGGTGGGCCGAGATCTATCCACTTTCTATCCCGACAGGCCGACCGCCGCCGACCGCTCCGCCCCTCCTCTGCTGGAGGTCGAAAATCTGACCACCCGGAAGCTGCATGGCGTCTCCCTTCGCCTCTGGCCCGGGGAGGTGGTCGGCATGGCCGGGCTGGTGGGAGCCGGGCGGACGGAACTGGGGCGGGCGATCTTCGGGGCCGATCCGGTTCGCGAGGGGCATGTCCGGGTGGAAGGCCGCCCCCGGAACATCGGCTCCCCCGCCGGGGCTATCGCGGCTGGCATCGCCTATCTGCCGGAGGACAGAAAAGAGGATGGGCTTTTTCTGGGGATGAGCGTCCGGGCCAACCTGGTCGCCGCCAGCCTGAACCGCTTCGCCGCCTTCGGGTGGATGGACCGGCAGGCGGAAAGCCGCGTCAGCGCGGATTGCGCCCGGCAGCTCAATATCAGGACGCCTTCCCTGGAGCAGCTTCTGGGTCACCTTTCCGGCGGCAACCAGCAGAAAACCCTGATCAGCAAATGGCTCCTCGCCGGGCCGAAGGTTCTGATCGTGGACGAGCCGACCCGCGGCATCGATGTCGGAGCCAAAGCGGAGATTTACGCCCTCCTGCGCCGACTGGCGAACGAGGGCCTGAGCATCCTCATGATCTCCTCGGAGCTTCCGGAAATCCTGGGAATGAGCGACCGCATCCTGGTACTGTACGACGGGCGGCTTGCCGCAGAACTGGACGGCCACACCGCCACCGAGGAGCAGATTATGGCCGCCGCAACAGGACATGCCTGACCCGCCGCCGAATAACGCCCTATGACAACTCTCGAACCGCCTTCGCCGTCCGTGCTGAAATCGCTCCGGGCCGCCCGGGAGATGACCCTCTTTGCCATCGTGCTGCTGGCGGGCCTGCTTCTCAAATTCGCCAGCCCGACCTTTCTCACGGCCATCAATATCGATACCCTCCTTGCCGGGGTCGTCCCGGAGGCCATTATCGCGGTGAGCATGACCATCCTCATCGTCTCGGGAGGCTTCGATCTTTCGGTCGGATCTGTGATGGCCCTGGGTGGCGTGATCGCCGGAACGCTGCTGAAGATGGAGGGGAGCATCGCCCTGGCTGCCCTGGGCGGTCTGGGCGTCGGGCTGGCCTGCGGGCTGATCAACGGCCTTGTCATCACCCGGGCCAGGGTGACGCCCCTGATCGCCACCCTGGGGATGATGCTGGTCGCCCGGTCGCTGGCCCTGGTCAAAACGCAGAGCATTCCCGTCTCCGGCTTCCCGCATTCTTTCAGGATGCTGGGGCAGGGGCACTTTCTGGGCATCCCTGTCCCGATTCTGGTGATGGCCGTTACGGTGATGATCGGGGATCTGCTGCTCCGCCACACGCGCTATCTGCGCCAGGTCTACTATATCGGCGGGAACGAAAAAGCAGCCCGGCTCTCCGGCATCCGGGTGGACGCGGTGCGGCTCTTCGGATATTCTCTGAGCGGCGTCCTGTCCGCCTTCGCGGGCATTCTTCTGGCCTCTCGTCTGGCTTCCGCCAGCCCCACGGTGGGCAGCCAGGTGGAATTGAGGGTGATCGCCGCGGTCGTCATCGGCGGGGCCAGCCTGGCAGGCGGCGAAGGAACCATCCTGGGGGCCTTCCTGGGAGTGCTGCTGATGGGACTGATCGGCAACGCCATCACGCTGCTGGGCATCTCTCCCTACTGGCAGGACACCGTGACCGGAGCGATCCTGGTGGCTGCCGTGGCTTTCGATATGCTGACCAAGAGGCGCGGGTAGGCAGAACAGACAACCGCCCCCCAGCCCCCGCCAAAGCCCGGCTTGGGGCTGGGGGGCTTTGAGGGGTTTGCCAAGAGAGCGCACAATCCAAAGCCCCTTCAGCCCGCGTCTGCGATCATACCACAACTTCTTCAGGAGACTCAACTTATGAAACATCCCGGATTATGGATCGGTTTGCTGCTTGCGGCGATCTGTTTGGTGCTGCTGGGCGGCTGTCAGGCCCCGCAGACGCCGCCCCCGGCTGATACGGAGGCGAAGGCTCCCGTCGCGCCTCCTGCGCCCGGCCCCGCCGGTTCCGACCAGCTTTACATTTTCATCGGGGTCAGCATCGGCGTGCCCTACTGGGTGGATGCGAAGTCCGGGCTGGAGGAGCGCGCCCGGGAGCTTGGGGCCAAGACCCAGTTTACCGGGCCGGTGGATTCCAATATCCAGGGACAGGCCCGCCAACTGGATGCCGCCATCGCGCAGAAGCCTGCGGGGATCATGATCGCTCCGGCCAATGCCGACGCCTTGCAGCCCGGCATCGACCGGGCCGTCGAAGCCGGAATCCCGGTGATCACCATCGATACCGACTCCCCGAAGAGCAAGCGGTACTGCTATATCGGAACGGAGAACTATCAGGCGGGGCTGGTGGTCGGCAAGACCATCGCGGAAGCCCTGGGCGGCAAGGGAAAGATCGGCATCTCCAACCTGGCGGGCCAGTGGAACCTGAAGGAGCGCGAGCGCGGCGTCCTGGATGCCGTCAAAGCCTACCCGGGGATGAAGATCGTGCAGGTGGTGGACGACCGGGCCGATCCCCAGATCGCTGTGACACGCAACCGCGAAATGCTGACCCGTAACGCCGACCTCAGCGGCATTGTGGGCCTGAATGCGGCCAGCGGGCCGGGGATCGCCCAGGCCGTGACTGAAATGAGCAAAAAGGGGAAGATCAAGATCGTCTGCTTCGACCGGGACGAGCATATGCTGACCTATATCGAGGACGGGACGATCCATGCCTCCATCGCCCAGAAGACGCACCTGATGTCCTCCCTGGGGCTGCAACTCCTCTACGACCTGCGCAACGACCGCATCAAACACCTGTCCGACTGGCGGGCCGCCGATGCCCCGCCCCTTCCCCGGAGCATCGATACGGGAATCATGGTCATCACCAAAGAGAATGTGGGTCAGTTCAAGCACGGGCAGTAGCGGGCGGGCCGCGCCGAAGGAGTTCGTAGAGACTTCGGATAGCTGGCAAGGGTGCCGGCATCGATGCAGCGCGGCCTGACTGGTTGTGTCCGGAAAATCGGGACCACAGGACATAAAGGTCTTCTCGTGGAGCGGTGTCTCCAGCCGCCCAGGAACAGCATCGCGCTGTATGGGGGTTCAACTCCTCCGAGGAAGACCGCTTGGCTCTACGACCCGCCCACGCCGGTGCCTTATGAGGCACGATGTGGGTTACAACAGATCGTATGGCGTCTCATGTTCGCTTGTGGACTACCAGCCAGTTCAGCGGGAGAAAAATTGTAATACCTGAAGCAAGTGTAAATCGTCAGGATGATCGCGACTCAGCCCATAGGCTCCTGTCGGATGGCTGCCGGACAGCCCCGACCCGGTCGCGAACGCCGGTCAATACCCTTGTTGGCCCTCGTCCGCGCACAGCTTCATCTGCTCGATGCAGGCTATCAGGCAGCGGGGGAGGTGGAAGAAGCATTTCCACTTGCTGCCTTTGAGTAGATGCGTCGGCTCGCCCCGGCGGTTGAGATAGCCGAACCATTCCCCGTATTCCGGATCCCGGAAATGCTCCCAACTCCAGGCATCTATTTGGCGAAACCACTCCAGGAAGACCGGATCGCGCGTGAGGCGGTAGGCATAGAGGGTGGCGACCAGGGCTTCGTTGTGTACCCACCAGAGCTTCATATCCCATTCCAGCTCCAGCTTGGGCCGGCCCAGCGCGTCCATGAAGTAGTAAATGCCCCCGTATTCCCGATCCCAGCCGAAGTCCAGCAGCCCTTTGATCATATCGGCGACCACGGGAACCAGTTCCGGGCGCTGATTTCGTTCGGCGTATTGCAGGATGAACCAGCAGCTTTCCAGCCCGTGCCCCGGGTTGATGTGCCGCCCGTCCCCTGATTCCATATCCACGGAGAAATCGGGATCGATGTTCTCGAACAGGATCCGGCGTTCGGGGTTCCAGAAGCAATGGACCACCATGTCGACGGCCTCGGCGACCTGGGCCTCGTAGTCCGCGCTTTGCAGGCAGTCTTTGACCACCGTTCCGAGATTGGCGAGAATCATATAGACGCCGTGGCTCAGCCGCGCCGGGCGGGCGGGCAGCGATTTGTCCCATTGGCCCTTAGGGTTCGCCATTCTCCGGAGGTAATTCGCCATCGCCGAGTCCGCCTCCGCCCGGCAGGCGTCCTCGCCTGTCGCCTTGTAGAGGGCTGCCGCGCCCATGGCGGCGAACGCCTCGGAGTAGATGCTGTAAGGAGCGACGATAGGCTCTCCTTTACGGTTGAGGCCGAAGCAGTAACTGCCGTCTCCGGATTTCCCATGGCGGGTCAGGAACTCGAATCCCTGCCGCGCGTGGTCGAGATAGCGGGGTTCCCCGTAGGCGCTCCGGGTAAGCGTGGCGAACATGAAAACTTTACGCCACTGCATCCACATCCATTTGTCCGGGTCCCAGACGGAGCCGTCACGGTCCAGCGAGTCGAAATAGCCGCCATACTCGTGATCGATTCCGTGGGCCTCCCAGAAAGGGACGACGTTTCGGGTGAGTTCTTTTTCGTAGCGCTCGATATCCGGCGCAAAATCCGGCCCGGCAGGCATAGGCGCTTCCTTTCTTCCGGCTCACTCCCTCATTATCGCTACCTGCGCCTATTTTTAGAGGCGCAGGACAGGGGATGGGCAGTAGCGTGATGGTTTGCAGGACTTACGCCGGGGTAGGGGCGCGAACGACCCGTCTATAAGCGACCCCTGAAAGGGGCTGCTGGGCACCCTGCCAGGCGCACCGGGCGGGAACGCTCGGTAGCTATGGAGCGCACCGATGCCTGCCCCTACCCCGGCGTAAGTCCTGGGTGCGTTTAGCGGAAAACCTTCTTCGCCTCGTCTGCGGAGTCCTTCTTGCCGGAGGATTTATGGCAGCCGCTTCAGGCTGACT
>JADLDR010000092.1 GCA_020846535.1 Armatimonadota bacterium
ATCACGTCCTGGACACCATGCACGCCTTCCACGACGCCTCCCGCGAAGGCCGCCACATCCTCCTCGAAAGCTCCTGCCCGCGCCCCGCGCCCCTGCCCGTCGGCCTGAAGGAAGGAACCCTGGACGAATAGATTCAGGCTTATGGGCTGAGTCTGCTTCGGAATGTGGGGGCTGTATGTTTGAACACAGCCCCTCCGACAATCGCTCCTCCTTGACTTTGCCAGCGATCTATAGGATAATTATAGTTGCGATTGCATCCTTATTGTCCGGCAAGGGAAAGGAGGTCAACTGATGACGACAGCGGCCAACCGGCAGGTGATTGCCGATGAAGAGGCCCGGTTCTTTCTGGAGAACGGCTTTCTGGTGCTGAAAGAGGTGGTCAAAGGCGAGGAGCTTCGGCGGCTCCGGCGGGCGATGGATGAACTGACCGCCTACGGCTCCGCGGCGGTGAGGGAACATCCCGATTTCAGTTACGCGCCCGGACACAAGACGGGCCAGCCTGTGCTGAGGAGAATAGAATATGTTATTGATAAATACGAGGAGTGCAAGGCGCTTCTAGGGCATCCTTTTGTCCTGCGCTCGGTGGAAAAGATGATCGGCCCGGACCTGATCCCCACCTGGGACTCGATGGTGCTGAAGCTGCCGGGGGAAGGCATCATCGTTCCCTGGCACAGGGACGCGGGCACGGCCAATGTCGGGGATACCCCCATCTTCAATGTCGATTTCTATATGGACGAGGCCGACCTCGACACCTGCCTGTGGGTCTACCCAGGCAGCCACCTCTGGAGCGAGGACGAGGTTCTGAAGATCACCCGGCAGGAGGGATTCTCTACCGAGGGCGCGGTCCCGGTGCTGATGCAGCCCGGGGATGTGATCTTCCACAACATCCTGCTGGTTCACGGCTCCCCGTCCAATACCTCTGACAAGCTGCGCCGCGTGATCTACTATGAGTTCCGCGCCGCCCATGTGGAGCGCGACAAAGGCCCGCACATCCCCGAATACATCCCTCTCAAGCAGCGCGTCCTGTCAAGCTGCCTCGAAAAGCGGGCTGCCGCAGATTATATCGCCCCGGAAGAACCTTACCGCTACCATCCTCCCGCCCCTTTTGTCTTCGAGTGGACGCCCGGAACCGTGCTGGAAACCTATCGCTATCCTCATGATAAGTATTGGAGGAAGTAGACATAAGGATTCAGGGGGTATTCCCCCTGAATCCTTATGTCCTTATCACAACCGCCTCGACTCCCAGGCAGGCGGCGACGCGGCGGATCGCCTCCGCTCCATGCCCGACGCCCAGGGCGAAATGATGGGTCGGCCCTTCGGCCACCCAGCCCAGGAGGAACCTGCGGATATCGGCCCCGAAGCGGACATGGGTGTTGGTGTTGCCGGTCGGCGGGATCGGCCTGCGCTCCGAAATCCCTTCCGCCAGCACCATCTTGAAGGCTCCGTCCGCTTTCACGCCGATGGAGAGGATGGTAACCGGCCCTTCCCGAATCTGAAATTCCACGCTCGCTCCGGACCCGGGCTTGCCGTGATAGGCTCTGAGGCTTCTGAGAACAGGCTTGCCCTGGGCGATGCCGATATGGTGCGGCCCGTCATGGCCCACGAGGATAGTTCCCTGAACGAAGTCCACCGGATGGAACTCGGCGAAGCTCCCGCCCATCCCCAGCCTGTCCATGATGAGCATGGCGATGCAGGTCTTCAGGTCGTATTCCCCGCACATCGGGAACCCTCCTGCGGTGAGGAGTGAATTGCCGACGATCAGTCCGGCCATCATCCGTGCGAGGTCGGATCCCTCCTCTCCCTCATAATAATAGGCCAGCCCGGTCAGTTTTTTCTCGGCGATCAGGCCGTCCAGGGCCACGGCGGCCCGGGCGGCCACGGTCAGGTCGGATGCGGTCAGCCTGCGAGTCAGGGGATCCGCCTTCGGATACGGGGTGTCGAAGAACTCCAGGATCCGCCGTTTTTTGGTTTCAATCGCCTCCCGGTCGGCCCGGCGAAAATGGCGCAACAGGTCGTGCGGCTCCAGCAGCGGGACATGCGACCCGAAGGCCCCTGTAACCGCGGTAGGGTCGGTATGCATATCGAGCATGGCGTCCAGAGCATGGCCCATCAGCCCGATCCTTGCCTTTTTAAGGTCGCGTAGCGCCCGGGCGACACGGCACCAAGCTGCGAGATCGGCCTGGGCTTGAGCGTCCCCGTCTTCATAACCGAGTACCGCAAAGGGAGACTGCCTTCCCATACGCACGGCCACCCCTGCAAACTCCGGCACGGCGCAAAAATCGTCATGAAGAAGCTGTATATAGGTGGTTCCCCGGGCATAGTCCATCGCCGGAGCGGGCTGCAAGGCCACCAACACGATAGGGACCGCCAGCTCGCGAACCAGTGCGCCGAAGACGGCGGAGGTGGCATAGGTCCCCATCGAGATCATCAGCAGATCGATATCCGATGTCCTGATCCGGGCCAGGGCTACCGAAGCGGTGAGGGCGTCGTCTGCCAGGCCGAACGACTGTGTTTCCACCCCCTGCGCCTGTATCGTATTCTCCAGGCGTTCCAGCTTGCCGTAGATTTCGTCCTTCAGCCCCGGGAACTGCGCCCAGTAGGTGTGATGGCCTACACTCAGCAGGCCGATGCGCGCGTTTTCCTGGCGGTGATGCGGTTCGGGTGGCATATGTACTCTCCGTAGAGGTGTTATCCTGCGGATGAAAACGGCGGTGTCATTCCCCCTCTGCCTTCATCCGCCACGCCACTGCCTTCAGGTTGGCGGCCTGCATTCCGTTCACCAGTTGCCATTTGGGCCGGTCGGTCATATCCAGAAGGCCGAAGGCATAATGCTCCCCGTAGACCAGGTTCGGTCCGCCGCCGGGACCGCGCCCGGTGAGGGCCTGGTCCCGGTATTGGAACCACATCAGCCCGATGCAGTAGGGATTGCGGGCGGCGTCCTGAACCCAGCGCGTGTAGCTGCGGGCGGCCCCGGCTTCATCGCCGGCCCAGGTTCCGTAAAGCCCGAAGCCTCGCCGCCCCCCGTACCAGACCGGGAAGGAGAACTCGCCGCATAGCACGGGCTTGTCGCTTTCCCGGATCAAACGAAGAAGCTGCTCATCGGCGAAATTGTTCGCGTAGCGGTCGTAGCCGATGGTGTCGCAGTGCCGCGCCCCGACCCGCCAGTCGTCCTCGTTTTCCCACCAGCCGGGAACGATCCAGAAGCCGAAATAGAGGTGGTTCGGGTCGAACTCCTTGACCGTTCGATAGATGAAAGCGTAATATCGGTCTGCATAGAACAGGCGCAGCTTCTCGATATCCGCATCCGGAGGCTGCGGCTGGGCGGCATAAAGGCTCTGGTGGTTTTCCACCTGCACTCCCCACGCCTGCCCCATCCGGGCAAGGTCGCTGCCGTAAATGCTATCCAGGGCATAAGCGACCAGGGCGCGTTTGGAAGGAACGCCTTCCCCCATTTTGAGGATATCGCGGATCTCGGTTTTCAGGATGATCTCGTCGTATTCGTTACCCAGCGACCACCCGACCACAAAGGGGTCGTCTTTGCGCGAATCCACCTGCTTGCGGATCGATTCCCGGAAAGCGGCCAGAGCCGCCGGGTCGAAGATATCAGGGTGGCGAACCAGATTCGGCACATCCCAGCGCCAGAGAACCGGGAAGGAAGAAAGCCTTTCCGCACCTCCCCATTTACCGATTCCCGAAAAGCCCCACGTTTTCAGCCGCCGGGCGGTGGAGGCATTCCCTTTGCGCTCCCATTCCGCGCCGTATTTGCGGATCATGTTGACGGTATGGAAGGCCAGATAGTCGGTTCCGGTCTGGCCCCAGGCCGTTGGATTCCAGGCCGCGCCGTAGAGTCCGCCTTTCGGGGGAAGCCACTCGAAAAGGGATTCCCGCCCGGTCACCGGGGTCATCTCCCAGGACAGGCCGGGGGCCGTGCAGACGCCCAGGTAGAAGGTGGGATTCCCCTCCGGCGAGATCAGCCACCAGTAGCCGCCGCGCTTCGCCAGCCGAAAAAAGCCCGTTCCCTTCTCACGCCACCCGGCCCGCTTCGATCCGCCGTAGCGGTCGTAGCCTTCGGGGAAGCCGACTGACTGCAACCGGCGCTCTTCCTCCATAGCGGTTTTCTTCAACTGGGTATCGCTTTTGATCTTGCCCGGCCAGTCCGCATGGCGGCTCTGGCCGTAGCGGTCGATGAGCGGGGCCAGTGTCTTTAAATCCGGAGAGCGGACGAGGCGAAAAACGGCTTCCACAGTGACAGCAACGCCCGCCTTCGGCTGCCACAGAAGCCGCCGCGCTGCCTGCGGTTCGAAGAGGATGAGAGGCAGGGGCCGGGCCATATCGCGGTCGAAGGAGACCGCCAGCGGCCCTGTCCCTCCCCCGGTGATCTTCAGAGATTTCTGGCGGATGATATATTCCGCCAGCCCTCCAGCCCAGGCCGGGATGTGGGCTGCCGTGAGAACATCCTTATAAGGCGCAAATCCGCCCCGGCTCTCTGCCACCTTCTGCCCGTCCAGCCACAACTCCGCTCCGCCGGGCGTCATGGCCGCTTTGACGCTGTAATCCCGGTTATATTTCCATTTGGGCGTTACGGACGGGAATTGCCAGTTCCGGCCGTCCCCGACACCCAGGATCAGGCGCAGCGTTTCCAGGCGGCAAGGGGCGTTCCCCTCGGAATCGTTTTCGAAATCCAGATAAAACCCGCGCTTGGCTCCGAAATCGTGTTGCGAGGCCAGCCAGAAACGGTGGTGGCCCGCATCGGCCTGTGCGGTAGAAATGATGACCAGTAATGCGGATACGGCCCATTTTGCTCTGTTCCTGAAAACGGGTGGATGCGGTCTGTTCATGCTGCCGGGTTCCTTTCTCCAGATAACCAGCGTTATCTCCTTTCTCGGCAGCCCGGCGAAATCCTTCCCCAAAAGCAAAAGCCTGCATGGAAGGGTTCCCATGCAGGCTTTTGCACACTACCAACGACCCCGTTAGCTTGTCATCCGATCCCAGCCGCGGCGCACCTTGTCTTTGAAGGTATCCCGGGTTCTTTCTGCGGTGTCTCCGGTTTCCTCCCAGCCCTGTCGGAGCCGGGATTCCAGATCGTCGTTCCAGTCGGGATAGCTGGAGTCGTAGTGCTGCCTGGCCCCGTAGCCAAAGCGATAGGCATATTCATCGTTATCGAAGGCAGGCCGGTTGCCCGGTGGAACGGGCTGCGCCCCGGTCGCCTGTCCTATGGTATCATCCACGTCCTGGTTCAGATCGGGGGCGTTTCCGCCGAAGTCGTGCTTGGTCTGCTCCCAGTCATGCCGGAAGGCTTCTTTCACCCGATCCCAGGCGGAAAGAATTTCGGGAGCATTTACAGAATGCTGTCATTGCGAGGAGCGCAAGCGACGAGGCAATCTTCAGACTCTCGCCCACGAGTAAAGTTTTCGTCATTTGTTGCGCTGGAGATTGCTTCGTCGCTGCGCTCCTCGCAATGACATTGGCGTCGCATATTGTGCTATCCGAGCGAAAGCCCTGATTTTCAAAAAGGCTCTGTAAGAGAAGCCGATTTCTATTTCTGTCCCCCCGGCTCATATACGCAGAACGGCTCTTCGGCCAGGAAGTCCCCATAAACGGCGTAGGCGCGGGCGCGGGAGCCGCCGCAGATTTTGCGGAATTCGCAGGCCCCGCACTTCCCCTTCAGCAAGTCGGCATCCCGGAGCGACCGAAAGAGGGGCGAATCGCGGTAGATGTCCACGATAGACGCCTGCCGGACATTGCCACCCGAAACGGGCAGGAAGCCGCTTGGGAAGACCTCTCCGGTGTGAGAGATGAAGACAAACCCGTTCCCGTCGTTGACACCCTTCGGAGCGCGGTCGCTGCCTGCATTCAGGGCGAAGCCGATGCGCGGGGCCGTCTTTCCCCCTGCTTGATCCTGGCGTTTTTCTCGGGCCTGCTGCTGGAGGATCACCCGCCGGAAGTGCGGGGCGGCGGTCGTTTTCACGTCGAAGGGAGCCGTTTTGCTGAATTCGTAGAGCCAGACCAGGACATCCTCGTATTCTTCCGGAGTGATCTCGTCTTCAGAGCGACCCCGGCCCGTGGGGACTAAAAAGAAGACGCTCCAGAGCGCCATTCCCGGCCACCCCTTCAGCCTTTCCCCCAACTCTACCAGTTCGCGCCGGTTGTGCCGGGTGACGGTGGTGTTGATTTGCAGCGACAGCCCGATCTCCTGGGCATCCCGGACAACCTCCAGGGTGCGCTGGAAGGAGCCGGGCACGCGCCGGAAGGCGTCGTGAGACCGGTCTTCGGCTCCGTCCAGGCTGATCGCCATCCGCATCAGGCCGCGCCGCTTCATCTCCTCGACCGCCTCGCGGGTGACCAGGGGAGTCGCGCTCGGGCTCATCGCCACACGCAGCCCCAGGGAGGCCGCGCGGTCGATCAGGTCGAAGATTTCGGGCCGCTTCATGGGGTCCCCGCCGGTCAGAACCAGCATCGGCTGCCCGAAGCGCCGGATATCCTCCAGCAGCCCGTATCCCTCTTCGGCAGTCAGTTCCAGGGGATTTCGTCTCGGCTGGGCCGAAGCCCGGCAGTGCAGGCAGGCAAGGTCGCACGCCTGCGTCACTTCCCAGATCACTATAAAAGGGCTGAGATTGAAATCGATTTCGCTGAAATTAGGCTTGCGGGCAGGGGCATTCATTTCAGAGGCTCCTTACCATGCGTCTTAATGACTTATCGGGGTCTTGAGGGTGCAGTCATGCGAACCGAAGATAGGCAGTCAGGCCCTTGCCGGATCCTGGAGATGGCTTCGTCGATACGCTCCTCGCAAGGACAGGGAACTATCCCTGCCGGGTCGGCTGGAAGGTGCAGAACGGTTCTTCGCCCAGGTAGCTGCCGGTCATGGCATAAGCGCGGGCGCGGCAGCCGCCGCAAACATTGACGAACTCGCACCGCCCGCAACGGCCTTCCAGGTTGGAGAAGTCCCGGAGCTTCAGAAACATCTCGGAATTGGCCCAGATATAGGAGAACGGCTCCCGGCGGATATTGCTTGCGGCGACGGGCAGGTAGCCGCAGATCTGCACATTCCCGGTGGCGCTCACAAAGTAGAAGGTCAGCCCTCCCAGGCAGCCGCGGGTCAGACTGTTCATCCCATGCCTTTCGGCCTTGAGCTGCACGCCGTCGGCCTTCGCCCGCTGGCGCAGGATGCGGTAGTAGTGGGGCGCATCGGTGGCCTTGATCATCAGATGGGAATCGCGATGAACCTCATAGAGCCAGTTGAGAGTCTCCTCGTATTCCTCAGGCGTCAGGGCGACCTCCACCAGGTCTTCGCCCCTGCCGGTCGGGACAAGGAGGAAAACATGCCACGCCTCCGCCCCCAGCCCTTCCACCAACCGCCGGATGGCGGGCAGCTTGTCCCGGTTCATTTTCGTCACGGTGGTGTTGACCTGGAATCCCACTCCGGCCTCTTTCAGATTGCCGATGCCCTGCATGGCGAGCCGGTAGGCCCCGGCCATCCCCCGGAAGCGGTCATGCTCCTCTTGGGTGGGAAAGTCGATGCTGATGCTCACGCGGGGAATTTCCAGTCCCTTGATCTTCTCCACATCCGGGCAGGTGAGTCCCAGGCCGTTGGTCGCCAGGACGGTGCGGATGCCCTTGTCTTTCGCATAGGCGGCGATCTCATAGAAATCGGGCCGCATCTGCGGCTCCCCGCCCGTCAGGATGAGCATGGGGGGCCTCTCGAATGTTTTCAGGTCATCGATAAAGGCTTTGCATTCCTCGGTTTTCAGTTCGCCCTGCCACTGGCGATCATCCGCCCAGGCCCGGCAGTGGGCGCAGAAGAGATTGCACCGCTTCGTCAGTTCCCAGGCGATAATCCGAGGCTGGAAGTCCATGTCTCGCTCCTTACTCTCAGGCAATCCCGATTTCGGCGTCGGTCAGGTAGCAGGCGGGGTCGGGGGCCCAGGGGTTGCCTGTGGCGGCCTCGGCGCGGACGCGCAGGTTCCCGTTGCAGATATCGAGGTATTTGCAGACAGCGCACCGGCCTTCCAGCAGAGGCTTCCGGTTCTTCAGACCCGCCATCAGAGGGTCGCTCGTATCGGTCCAGATATCCCCAATTTTCCGTTCCTTGACGTTCCCGAACGAATAATGCTGCCAGAACTGATCGGCGTGAACGTTCCCCAGGTTGTCCACATCCGCGATTGCGATTCCTGACTGGTTGCCCCCGTTCCAGCGGAGCATCTGATAGACCTCTTCGGCCCGCTCCGGATTCTCCTGAAGAAGCCGCATATAGAGATATACCCCGTCCGTGTGATTGTCTACTGTCAGAATATCCTTCTCGATGCCGCGTTTGTGGAAATCCATCGTGCGATCCAGGATCAGATCCACCGCCCAGCGCGTTTCTTCCGGGGCGAGATCGGATTTGGAGAGCTTGCCGCCCCGGCCCGCATAGGCCAGGTGGTAGAAGCAGCAGCGCGGAATATTCTCCGATTCCAGCAGATCTAAAATCTCCGGCAGTTCCCTGAAATTGTATTTGGTGATGGTGAAGCGCAGGCCCACCCGCACCCCTGCCTCCCGGCAGTTACGGATGCCCTGGAGCGCCTCCTCGAAGGCCCCTTTCTTGCCCCGGAACTTGTCGTTGGTCTTCTGCATCCCGTCCAGGCTGACCCCGACATAGGAAAAGCCGGTCTCCTTGATCTGCCGGGCGGTGGCCGCATCGATGAGCGTTCCGTTGGTGGAAATCACGCACCGCAGGCCCTGCGCGATCCCGTAGGATGCCAGATCGAACAGGTCGCCCCGCGTGAACGGCTCCCCGCCGGAGAAAAGGACGGTCGGCGACTGGAATTCCGCCACATCGTCCAGGAACCGCTTTCCCTCTTCGGTGGTCAGCTCGCCCGGATAGTCCTGCTCGTGGGAATCCGAGTAGCAGTGTATGCATCTCAAATTGCACCGGCGCGTATAATTCCAGACCACAATAGGCTTCTTATCCTCCGAATAGTGCAGCAGATGCGCCGGTAGTTTCGAGGTCTGCCGCCCGTACCGGAGTGTATCCCCCGGGGTGGCCGTCCCGCAGTAAAGCCGGGTAATCCCGATCATTGAGACCTCCTGAATCGGTATAGCGAATCAACCGCCCCCCAGCCCCCACCTTGCTAAGGCGGGGGAGCAGATGGTACGGTACTTTGATGATATTTACCAAAAGAACGCATTATCCTCACGGTTCGCTCATTTTCAAGGCAGTTGTTGAAAGGGGACCCTTGGATCCCTCGGGAAGGGGGTTGTGAGTCGGTTTGAAGGCCTTTCCCCGGCCCGTCAAAGCCAACGATGTCCTTCGGTCATCATGGGATAGGTCTCATATCCGAAGGCTCGATTCGCTAGAGAGTGATGGGAGACAGGAATCCCACTATATAGGGATTTCCCAACTCTTGGCATCTGCCCTAAAAATGAACGAAGCATGAGTTATCTATACCCCCTTAGCAAGAGGGGCCGGGGGTACATCCCCAGATAACAACATTTGTTACTCTTATTATACCCTATTTTCCTGCGCCTGGGCGCTTCTCCAGCCTTAAAATCTGTGAAATGTGGCACAATTTTTGCATTAAAGAAAGGGCGGCTCGCGCCGCCCCGCGGGATGTCAGGAAGACTTCTTGGACATGAAGGTGTGCATCTTCCGCACCGTGCCGGGCATGTGGCAGTCGCTGCATTTGGCGTTGTCAGAAGCGGTCGGCTGGTGGGTCTTGATGTCTTTGATGGTGTCCTTGTGGCAGTCGAGGCAGAGTTCTACTTCCGCCTTTTTGAGCTGGTGGGCCTGCCCGGTATCCTTGTGCGGCTCGTGGCAGGTGGTGCAGGTGTTGCCCGCCGCGAAGTGCTTGCCCATGAGGAGTTCGGAAAACTGCTGGTTCTGACCTTCCTGGGTCGGCTTGTCGTGGATGAACGCCTGGTTCAAATCGTCACCGGGCCGGAAGTCCTTGGGATTACTCAGGTTGCCCGAAGCGTCCTTGTCCCACAGCACCGGGAAGGGGAATTTCTTGGACGGGTCGGTTCCCTTGGAGTGGCACTTGCCGCAAACCATCATCTGCCGGTCTTTGGGCAGGCTGCTCAGAGTGACGATAGTGGTTTTCTTGCTGGCCGCAGGAGCGGAGATATGCTCGCTTCCCGGACCGTGGCACGATTCACACCCGACACCCGTTTCCACCCAGCTCATATCCGCCGTATTGAAGCCGGTGGTGTGACAGGCCACGCATTTTTCTTTGGCGTTTTCCACAGGCAGATCGGTCCACTTTTTTTCCGCCACAGACCATTTGGCAGGCAGCGTCTTCCAGTCCTTGTCGATATACGCCTGCTCGCGCTTGCCGATCCCAAGCACCCAGGCTACCTGGTCTTTCTTGATAGGAGCATTGGCGAAATCGGCCACAATCGCCCCTTCCGCGCTCGCTTCGAGCAGGGCCTTCGAGTGGGCCGTCATATTGTAGGCATTCACAATATCCTTGTGAATCCCCTTATGGCAGGCGATGCACATCTTCGATCCCTTGTAAGTGGCCGTACGCACATCCCCCTGCGACTGCCCCACCATCAGCGAGACCAGCACCCCTATCGTCAGCCCCAGCCCCGCCGTCCGTACCCAGAATGCTTTCATTCCTTCCCTCCTTTGCGTAACCGATGACGGCCCCCACCGTCCCGCCTGCACGGTTCTTCCCCCACGCAACAGGCCGCTCTCTTCCACTTCTTATCATTTGGACATCGAAAAATGTTTTCCTGTTACAATCACCACAATGCTTCCCAAACGTCCCTACACCCTAACCCCTACCCCTTATTTCTTATACTGCTCATGGCACTGCCCGCAGAACTCCTTCTGCTGGTGGCAAAAAGAGGTGCAGGTACGGCTGTCCGCTTTGGCCGCCGGGCCATGGGTCATCATGAAGTCTTCCGCCTTATGCGATTCGGGCTTGGGAACTTCCTTGCCGTGGCAGCTCTGGCAGAGCGCGTCATGGGTCTGGGCCAGCATCCCTTCGAATTTCGTGCCGTGCGGGTTGTGGCACGACCCGCAGGCAAAACCTTCGGGCAGGGGGTGGTGGTACTTTTTGGCGATATCGTCTTTCAGGTCGTGGCAGCCCGAGCAGGTTTCCATCTCGGGCTTGAGTAGGAGATCGTCCTGCTTGACGGGCTTGTGTACTTCATGGCAGGAGACGCAGGCCATCTCCATAGAGGCGTGAGGCGTCTGCTTCCACAGGTCGGCCTCCACCTTTCCCTGGTGGCACTTGAGGCAGATATCGTTCTGCCCGGCTGGCTTCAGGCTATCCCAGGCAACGATCTCTTTGCGCTTTCCTTCAGCGTGCTGCTTTCCCGGCCCGTGGCAGGCCTCGCACCCTTTTTGTTCGGGCGTCCGCTTTTCGTCCAGCAAAAGCTGGCTGTGCTTTACCTGCGCCCAGAGATTGGCATAGGTGTGATGGCACTGCATGCACGTCTTCGGCCCGATGTAGCGGTTGGCAGACGCAGGCTTGGCCGCCTGCTTCGCCGCCGGAGCGAAGGCGAGGCTGACCGCTCCGAGAAAAATCGCAATCCAGAATAAATGGTTTCTGTGGCTCATCATATAACACCAAGCGGCTTATGAATTTTCATCGTTTTCGGAGGCGCGGTATGCTTGATCGGGGTGGCTGGGCCTATCCGTATACCGCAAAATAAGATTCCCTGCCTTGACCATACGGTTCAAATAGTGAACCCGGAGCGTATCGGCAGATCGACCTACCAGAGCGGAGATTGCCCTAAGCGTCAGGAACCGTCCCTGACGCAGACGGAAGATCGTTTCTTCCATTACCGCTCCGGATACCTTGCCCCGGTCTCTCACAAAACCCTCTATCGCTTCGAGTTCAGGCAAATGTTCGGAGCTTCCATCAACCTTATGCTTAGAGCCGACAACCTCCACCCACATCTCCGATACCTGAACGGGAGGCAGGCGATAAAGATATGCTGTCCCGCATCCGCTTCCTGTAGGGATCAGAAAATGGTTTTCCACCAGCCTGCGGAGAAGCTGCGTCAAATCGCTGGGATGGGCGTCCGTTATCTCCTGTAAGCGCCGATTGGTCACTTTACCTTCGGCCCAAGCTGTTGCCAGAGCCAGCCGTTCGTATTCGCCCAAAGAACGGAAGCGGTCGCCGTACCGATCCGTCAGCGATCCTATTGCCCCCGGTGGCAGCAGGCTCATCATTATAAGATGCAGGCGGGTCATTTCCGGCTGAAATTCCTCTTGAAGCAAAGGAGTACGCCAGCACTGTTCTCGGCAGGCTCGCCGGATTTTGGCAAACCCGGAACCTGCCTGCTCCCCTGCTCCGATCAACTGAAACATTTTCTGAAGATTCCGGTTGCGGCAATCGCTGATGCCGCCTTCCCACATCGCTTCAAGAGGGATTCGTAAACCGCCCGGGTTTCGGAATATGAAGCAATCCGGCTTTTTGATAACCTGCACACCCACGCGACCACTGTAATCGGTATGTATCAGCATGTTGACGAACGCCTCCCGGAGAGCTTCATGGATATACGTTTCGTCAATACGTTTGGAACCTTCTTCGAGCCGGAAGGGGATTTTCAGGTCCCTGGTCAGCCTGGGATATGCGAATCGGTAAAAATCGAATAGATTCCCGGACCATGAGCCGTCAGATGTCAGGCGGTACAGCCAGCGACAATCCGTTTCCCCTGCCGGCTGCTCCTGATAATCCACCAGATAATCTGGAATTCCATCGAAAATCGAACGCAGGCAGAGGAACCAAATTGTCGTTATCATCTTCACGCGCACCGAGCAGGACATATCCCCCTTCGGTGTTTGCCATCGCGGAGTAGGTTTTCCAGAAGCTGCCCGGTAATTTCCCGTCTCCATCCCGCCCCTGGGCCTCCTTGATTTCGAAGTGCGCGCTTTCCCGCATGCTCAACAGGTCTTCGAGCGATTTCATGTATATATCGCTTTCCTCGCAGAAAGCCTACTCCTTCGCGTGGCACTGCTCGCAGTATTTGGGAGCATGGCATTTGTAGCACAGCGAGTTTTTAGCAAAGGAGGCCACGCGCTTGTGCCCAGACATCGCCCAGCCCTGCGGGTGGGGCATGGGCGTTTTGTGGCAGTCGTTGCAATATTTCCGGGAGTGGCAGGTAGAGCAATTAGCCCCTTTCGCCATCGCCGGGCTGCCGTGCTTCTGGAGCCAGCCTGCGGGATGCACGGCCAGCTTGACCTTGCTGTGGCAGTCCGAGCAGAGCTGCTGATCCCGGTGGCACTGCGAGCAGATTCCTTTGCCCTGCGCGGCCTCTTTCGCGTGGCGGCTCGTCCAGTCGGAGGGGTGCGGCATGGGCGTCTTGTGGCAGGCGTCACACTGCTGCTTTTGATGGCAGGTGGCGCAATTGCTCGCCAACTGTATGGATTGCTGACCGTGCTGGTTGAGCCAGGCCGCAGCATTGCGGTGCGAGGGCGGCTTCTGCCGCTGATGGCACGCTGTGCAGTCCTTTTGTTCATGACAGCGAGCGCAGTCTCCTTCACCCAAATGCTCGCCGTGGACGGCCTGCCAGTTGCGCGGGTGGGGCATATCCATGGTGTGGCAGGCATAGCAGGACTTTTTCTCGTCATGGCACAGGTCGCAGGTCTGCCGTGAAGACAAGGCGTTCGGGCCGTGGCTCCGCTCCCAACCGGGCGTATGGGAGGCCGGTTTGCGGGTCTGGTGGCAGGTATGACAGAACTCCTGCTTATGGCAGGTCGCACAGGTGGATGCCTGCTTCCAGGCGCTTTTCCCGTGAACCACCGGCCAGACCGGATTTTGATGGCTAGCAGGCAAGGACTGCTTGTGCTGATGGCACTCGTCGCAGAAGCTTTGCGTGTGGCAGGTCCAGCACCGTTTCGTGGAACGCTTGGCTTCCACCAGGTGGCGCACCTCCCATCCGGGCGGGTGGCCCTTGTAGATTTTGTGGCAGCCGTCGCAGAAGCTCTGCTGATGGCACTGGGCGCACTGGGCGGGCTTCTTTTTCGACTCCTCCTGGTGAATGGAAAGCCAGTTCAGGCTATGGGCGCGGCGCGTCTGGTGGCAGTCATCGCAGTACCGCTTTTCATGGCACTGGTTGCAGTTCTCGGCGCTTTGCTTGGCATCCTGCACGTGGCGCGTTTCCCGGTAGTTGAGGGGATGCGGGGATACGGTCTGGTGGCAGTTGTTGCAGAAATTGTTGGTGTGGCAGCGAGTACAGTCCTCTTTACCGCTGGTCGCTTCGGTCTTATGGGCCGCAACCCACTCCGGGGTCATGGTCTTGCGGTCTCCCCCGAGGCGAACGTGGCAGAGGTTGCAGTCGTTGGCCGCCTTTTTTCCGTCGTGGCACTTGAAGCAGGTTTCCATCTGGGGAGCGTTGATGGTGGCGGCCTGCGGCCCGTGTACCACGCGGGAATGGCAGAAGGTGCAGCCCACCCCCATATTCCAGTGTTTGCTATGGGTGATCTTGATCCCATGATAGGCCACCAGGTCGGCGGCGGTTTTGTGGCACTTCTTGCAGTTGACATCCGGAACGTGCCCCTGAATGGCTTCGGTTTCTTTGCCGCCGCGAAAATGCTGGAGTACCATTTTGTTCGCCATGAGCTTGGTTTTCAGCATATTCTGAAAACCGGGCATGACATGGCATTCTTCGCAACCCACCTCGCGATGTGTGGAGACCTGCCAGGTCTGGAAATGATTTTTCATCTCATGGCAACCGGTGCAAAATACGGGTTGGCTGGTGGCATGGATGCCGTAAGTGGCCCCGGCGACCGCGATGACAATCCCTGTCAGGATGGCCCCCACGGTTATGCCAAAGGGAACCAGCGGCAGGTGAATCTTATAAAAAAGGATCTGTTTGATGTACTCTTTGGAGGGAAGGAGGCGTCTCACTCGGCTTCCTCCTTTTTCATGATGGCCTCATATTCCAGTTCGTGTTCCTCGCGCATTTCCTCTTCCGTGATCTTCCCATCGATCCAGATGCGGCTCATCGGGAAGGCCCCGGGCCGCCAGTGGACCAGATAGAAGTGCCAGACGACAATCGCCAGCACCGCCAGGATCGCCTCATAACGATGGACCAAGCGCGACAGTTGGATCGCCAGGATGGGCGAAATCTCCTCCCACCAGAGGATGAAGCCGGTCAGGCTCATGATGAAGGTGCCCCAAACCAGCGCCCAGTATTCGGCCTTCTCCTTGTAACCGTAGCGTCCGAATTTAGGCTTCTCGCCCCCGAAGAGGTAATAGCGGAACATCCCCAGCACGTCTGTCACATCCTTGAGGCTGGGCAGCATCGCCCGGAACTGCTCTCTACCCCTCCGGTTCGCGATTACCCAGATGATATGATAGATACTGACCGCAATCAGCATCAGGGCGGCCCCCCGGTGGATCGTTCCTCGCAGCCAGAAGACGCGGTCCGGGTGCGGCCCCAGCCATTTCACCATATCTTCCGGCAGGTAGAGCAAAAAGCCGGTCAGCGCCAGCATAAAGAAGCTCACGAACATCAGAAGGTGTTGCACCCGCTC
The DNA here is from genome assembly GCA_020846535.1 of Armatimonadota bacterium. Lineage (GTDB taxonomy): Bacteria > Armatimonadota > JADLDR01 > JADLDR01 > JADLDR01 > JADLDR01. The sequence continues at coordinate 15,470 of JADLDR010000092.1, forward strand.
GCTGATGTTCATCCGGTTGAAGGTGCGCCCTCCTGGGGTATGGGCGTGTGCCTGGCCGCGTTTCTTGAGCAGCGTCCGGAAGTCCAGCGCATTATGGATCAGCATGCCCCCGATGGTGCCCGCGATCAGAAGGATATAAATGACCGTGATAATATTCGCAAGATTGCTTCCAGCCAGACTGGTGGGGCCGTGAATGGCTCCCCGGGCGAACTGGCGGGTGGCGTTGGGATGGCACCCTTCCTGCCCGCAGGTGCGCTGGAGGTTGTTGACATTCACCGTCGACCTGGGATCGCTGGACGGCAGGATTTCATGCCAGCCGTGACAGCTCGCGCAGTTGGCGACTGTCGCCACCCCGAACTTGCCACCGATCCCGTGGAAGCTCCCTTCGTAGGTGGAGGTGCGGTCGGAGCGGATGTTATACCGTGCGGCCAGCCGGTACTCCCCGTGGCACTGGGAACAGGTGCGGGAGATATTGGTCGGATAAACGGTCGAGGCAGGATCGGTAACCTTCTGAATGGCGCTGTGTTCGCCGTGGCATTCGATGCAGGTCGGCGCATCTTTGATGTCGTGGGTGACGGCCACCGCATGAACGCTGATGGAATACTGGTCATGCTCTGTCCGATGGCATCTGCCACAGAGGTCGTGGATGTTTTTGCGCGAAATCGGAGAGGCCAGCTCCTGGCGGGAGAGGATTTCATGCGTGCCGTGGCAGGTCTTGCATTCCGGGGCGCGGAGATTCCCCGCCCGGCGGGCTTTCTCGTGGACGCCTCCCATGATATTCGCATGGCCGTCCTGGCCCGAAGGGGCGATAATCTTATGATGGCACCGGTCGCAGTTGACCGGCTTCGCCTCGCCCGGATGAGGCAGAGTCTGGATGTCGCGGTGGCAGTCCGTGCAGGGCATCCGCGCATGGGTGGACTTCTCGAAGGCGGCCCCATCGATGACGAGCGACTTGCGCCGCCCGTTCACCATGCGGTGCGTCTTCGGGTCGGTGTGGCAGGCCAGGCAGATTTCGTTGTCCTGCGGTCCGTTCAGAACCAGGGGCAGCGCCTTCCGTTGCGCCCGGACGGCCTGTGGATGCCCGATATAAACCCCCGCGGTCAGCATGAGAAGGAACGATATGAATAAAATCTTTCGGTTGATCATTACGAGCGCCGGACATCGGAGACCCCGGCTTCCTCACTCCCTTTGTCGTTTCAAGTGAAACTATCGGCCCGGATTCGCACTCTATTCTTGTAAGGGCGGATTTCAAGTCTGCCCTACAGAAGGCGATAGCCTGAGCAAGCGGATTAATGCAATTTCCGCGTTTCTTCCGAACGCTGGACGTTCTCGATCAGGAATTTCGCCAGCCCCGGGCTGAGAAACGATTCCTGGCGCGCCAGCGCATGAAGCGCGTAAAGAAAATCCTTGTCGGTGATATCGCTCAGAGCGCAGCCCGCGGCCCCGGCGTCCAGCAGGGCGGTCAGAACGCGCTCATCGTTGTCAGGCAGGAGTACCAAGGCCGGAACCTTCGGCGTCTCCTGGCCCAGCCGGTGGACGATCAGAAGAGTATCTGCCAGGGGGACATCGGCATTCAGAATGACCACATCGGGACGCCGATCCCTGACCGCGGCGACCGCCTGCAAGGCATCGGCTGTAACCGCCAGCAGATCCACCCTCGTCAGAGCCGCCAGCCTCGCCCCGAGACCGCCATCGCCGCTATGGATGAGCAAAACCTTGACTTTATTCGCATCCATCACCGAATATCCTGCCGGAGACGCTGGCTTGCTAAGTAACCGCCCCCCTAGCCCCCCGCCGGGCTTCGGCGGGGGGCATAGACTATGCGTTATCTTGAATCGATCTCTCAAATAAACGCACCATATAAGCCCCTTTTAGCAAGGCGAGGCTGGAGGTGCTTTTCAAGCTCTTCAGTCCATCATGCCGTGAGCCTCGGATTTGGCTCGCTGGCTCTTGAAGAGGGCCTTGATTTCTGCGGCGCGGCTCTTGGGCTCCGGTGCCACTCGCGGCACATTCAGCTTGTCGATCTGGCGGTTAGCGACATCGATCAGGTAGCGGGCGTAGGCGGCGTTGTGTACACCGAAGCTTGCGTCCCGAATCACGAAGTAGTAATTGTGCCTGGCTCGCTTGATTTCCAGAGGGATCTTGTCGTTCGTCTGGTTTGCGGCGGGCAGGCCGCCCAGGGCGCTGTAGTCCCAGGCCCGGGCGTTGTTATGGGTGGCAGTGCCCCAGTTTTCCATCCGGCGCTGCAAGGCCGACAGGCTCAGGATGATGTTGTTTTGAGTGGTCTGCTGCCTCTGTACGGCGTCCGCGGCGGAGTGGCAGGGGGCGCAGGCATCCAGCTTGACCGTGAAGGTGTGCTGACCCGGCCCGCGGTTCATATGGCAACGGATGCACTGGGTCGGTATCTCGGCATGGGCCTTGACCCGGACGATAGGCGGCGTATCCTCGGAACCGCCCTGACCGACCATCATGTTGTACTGGTTGGAGTCGTGCATGGACGGTCGGGCCGTCGCGCGCTCCAGGGCCGAATCCGCCGGGTTGACACCGCGTCCGTTATGGCACTGAGCGCAGGCATGGTTGAAACTGGTATATTCCGCAGGCGTCGCGCCGGGCCGGATTTTCTGCGTCTCCGCCGAGCCTGCGGCCACGAAAGACTGGTGGCGAAGCTGCACATCTTTCCCGTCCACGACCATATAGCCGGTGGCCTTGTGCGGGTGATGGCAGGCGGCGCAGTTGGCGGAGCTGGCGACCTGGTGCGGGTCGTTCTGCTGAAGGGCTTCCTCGGCGCGCTCGGCGTAAATGGCAAGATCTTCCACCGTCATGTTGTTGATATCCAGCCCCCGATCCACCGCTTCCACCTTGAAGGCGGAGTTGTGGCAGCGGAAGCAGGTGCTAACGGATGAACCGGGATTCGCCACCCCGGATTCGATCACATCGGCTACTGCCTCCCGGTGAGTGGACTGCTCCCACTCCTGATACTGGGCCAAGTTCTGGTTGGTGTGCGAGTTATGGCACTGGCCGCAGACCAGGCCGGACGTGATGTTCGGGAAGGTCAGAATCGTCTTGTCGTCGTTCGGAGTCTGCACATGCAGGCTGCCCGGACCGTGGCAGGATTCGCAGCTCACGCCGCGCTTGGCGTGGATGGTGTTCTGCCATTCCTCATGAATGGTTTTCTCGCCGTTCTGCCGCTTGCCGTGGCACTCGGCGCACTTGTCGGCCCCCACCAGGGCGGCCTGGCGCTGCTCCGGAGCCATGAGCGTCTCCAGCGACACCGGGGCAGGCAATTGCTGGGGCGTGCCGCCGCCGTCGCCGCCGCCGCAGCCAGCCAGCAGGACAGCCAGCAGCGCCACCGAAGCGCAGGCCGCCAGGCCCCATGAAACAAACCATCGTCTCATCATACATTTCCCCCCTTGCGTTTCTTGCATGATTCCAGTGAAGCGGACTGCGTCAGAGCTTGGTCTTCCACCAGAACGAAACCAGATCGGCGTCGTAGTCATTCAGGCCGTTCCGGCGGTCGTCGAAGTTCTGGGCGCTGTATTCGAGAATGCCCTCCGAATCGCGGCTCAGGCGGGTATGGGCAGAGAGGGTAAAGATTTTCTCCTGCACATCCTCCGCCTTCAATGATCTGGACCGGGAATAGAAGGCGTCTATCCACCAATTCCGGTTGATGGTATAGCCGATCCCCAGAGAATGAACCTTCGCATCGGACAGGTAAGTTTGGAGCCGCTCCAGAAACCCCGCCGCCTCGATGAAGCGGCTCCTGTAGCGGTGTTCGCCATAGGTGGCCGTCACGGAGAGGCGGCCGTTCACCTGCGCCCAGCCGATAAAATCGTTGAGCTGGATGCGATAGGTCATTTCCCGGTACGGGTTATGTTCCCTCTCCTGCATGTAGCGATAGCTCAGGCCGCATTCCCCGCCAGGGCTGTAGGAGACGCCGTATTCCGTCCGGGACGAATCCCTCGGCACGAAGGGCGGCTCGATGATCTGACCGTTGGGGTTGAGGGCGTCCGGCAGGCCGGTGCGCTTCCGGTTGGAAAGGCGGGCGGACAGTTCCACCGCCTGCACGGGCCGGTAGCGGGCCGACACCCAGGCGGTTTCCACCTTGGGATTGAGGATGGCATCCCGCTCCGCGGTCAGGTAATCCACATCGCGCTTGTCGAATCCTGCCCGCACGTAGAGCCTGGGAATGCCGTTGAAGGCGGCCCGGATGCCCCCTGCCTGCACACGCTTGGCGTAACCGCTCCGGCTGAAGCCCCGCGTCATGTCGCTTTTCGCCAGATAGCCCCTCACCACGGTATCTTCGCGGACGGCGCTCTGCACATCCAGGCGCACCACCTTGCTATAGACCCGGTGTTCCACGTCCTGTTCCGCAGGCAGGGGCCGGAAGCCGACCTTCGTTTTGGCGTCCGAAAAGGAGAGGGTTCCTGATGTGTTCGGGGCGATAGCCGCTCCCAACTCGACAGTGTGCTCATCCGTGAAGCTGCCGGGCTGATAGCCGCTGCCGTCGGTGAACTGGACGACTCTTTCCGCAAGCCTTAGTTCTGTCGAGCCGATGGGAGCGGACAGGCCCACCCCGTAATCCTTCAGCAGATAGTCCGGATACAGGGTGAATGTATGCTCCGGAAACTCCAGGCCATTGGACCGGGAAAAGCCCCGTTCCGTATACTGCCCCTGTAAGAAGACCCCGTGGAAGAGCGGCACATCGGCGAACAAACCGGGGTTGCGCCTCCTCACTGTCAGGACGGTGCGCTCCAGATGCTCCTGCCAGGTGGTGTAAGTGGCGCGGAAGCGGGCCACCGGCCAGGGCGTGTAGTAGCTGAAGTTCAGGCTGTTGTCCGTGGCCCCTGGCTGGTAAAGGTCGGCGGCGACAGTGTCGATGCCGGGCCGCCCTCCGTAGAGCCAGAGGCGACGCAGAACGAGGCCGTCCTCCGGGGTGCTGTACTGCTCGAATTTGAAGCGGTTGCCGTCCACGTCCAGGTCGGTGTAACCGAGCTGCAAATCGAGGCTGTCGATCTCGAATTTGGGCAGCGCGCTTTCGCTTTTGGGCTGACCCCATCCCGCTCCGGCGAGCATCCAGGAGGCCAGGCAGACACAGCTCAACAATTTCAGGCGCATGGTTGTCTCCTTTCTACTCGAAGAGGAAGTTCGGGTCGGTGTTGGAGCCGTGTACGCGGCTGTGGCAGGTCCAGCATGTCTGGCCGGGGAAGTGGCTCACGGCGTAGGAAGTATGGCACGACAGGCACAGCCCTCGGCCCGAGAATTTCAAAAGCCGGGTGTTCGGGCTGCCGTGGGGCCGGTGGCAGGTGGTGCAGGGTTCGGTGTAGCCGTTCACAATCGGGTCGTGCTCGTAGACGAACGGCCCCTTCACATCGCCGTGACAGGTGGTGCAGAGGGCCTTCTCCTCGCGCCTCAGCATCCCGTCATGCTTCCCGCTGTGGATGTCGTGGCAGTCGGCGCAGGCGACCTTCCCTTCCCGCACAGGATGGTGGGAGTTCTGGACAAGCTGCCCTTTCACCTGCTTGTGACAGTCGTAGCACAGTTCGGTCTGGTCTTTCGCCAGGAGCCGGGTGTTCTGCGCCGAGGAGTGTACTTTGTGACATTGCGAACAACGTAATTTGGCGGCGGCGTGGCCGCTGGTCTGCCAGTCGTGCTTCTTGATCCGCTTCTCGTGGCACTTGAGGCAGGCGGCGTTATCCTCCTTGGCGCTGGCCTTCGTGGGGTTCAGGATGTGTCCGGGCGGGTCTTCGACATGATGGCTTCCCGGCCCGTGACATTCTTCACAGCCCTTACCGGCAAAAGTACGCTTGGGATCCATCAGAAATCTCCCGTGCGGCTGCTTTAGCCATCCTTTGGCATAGCCTTCCCCGTGACAGCCCAGACAAACCTCCGCGCCCACGAAGTCCACCTTCTCCTTCGGCTGCCCTGAGGCCAGCCCGGCCATCAGCAGTCCCAGCCCTCCCAGCAGCAGCGGGACAGCCCAACCGTGGATGTGTTTCAACGCTCTCACTCCTTCGCGCTTCCTGCTCGACTTAGCCAGGGGAATTTCAGACGATTGCTACAGCGATTCGTTCCGGCGGCTCAGCAATCCTTTTACCACAATGCTATTATCATAAAAATTTCGATGTAATGCAATCAGTCGGAGAACCGATTCCTGAAGAGCGAACACCCTATTTTGGGGTAAGGTAAGGAGAGGAAAGCGCACAAGGTGTCAAGAATCGATCAAGCCTTTGCGGATGGCGTAACGGACGAGGGCGGTGCGGTCGTGGAGGTCGAGTTTGGACATGATGTTGCCCCGGTGGGCCTGCACGGTCTTGATGCTCAGGAAGAGCTTTTCAGCGATAACCTGGTTGGTCAGCCCTTCGGCGATGAGCTTGAGGACTTCGATTTCCCGCTCGGTCAGGCTGTCGTAGTCCACATGGGAGGACTCCTGCTCCACGCGGCGCAGGTAGTCACTCACCAATGGGCGGGTCATGGAGGGATGAATATAGGCGTCTCCCCGGTGGACGGCCCGGATCGCGTTGACCAGATCGATCCCGGCGGCCTTTTTGGGGACGTAACCGGAGGCCCCGGCTTTGAGAACGTGAAGGAGATATTCTTCGTTTTCGTGGACGGAGAGGATCAGGACATGGGTATTCTCATGCGCCTCGCGGATGCGGCGGGTCGTTTCGACCCCGTCCATATCGGGCATCCCGATATCCATGACCACCATATCGGGTGATAGGCGGGCGACAAGGGCCAGAGCCTCGGAGCCGCTGCTGGCCTCCCCGACCACTTTCAGGTCGTTCTGGGAGCTGAGTACCAGCCGAAGGCCCTCCCGGACGATGGCATGATCATCCACTAACAAGATCGAGATGGGTTTTGATTCCATAGTTGACTACCGGAAACTCCACGTCAATGCGCGACCCCTGTCCGGGCGAGGAGTCGATGTTAATCTGGCCGCCCAGCAGCAGCACCCGCTCTTGCATGCCCATGAGGCCGAAGGATTCACGGCCCGCTGTCCCTGCCAGCACGCTCTGCACGTCGAAGCCTGCCCCATCATCGCAGACCGCCGCTTTCAGGCGGTTCCCGGTGTGGTTCAGGGTAATGGTGACATTGCGGGCGCGGGCGTAGCGGACGATATTGGTAAGGGCTTCCTGGACGATGCGGAAAACGGCGGTTTCCAGCTGGGGCGGATAGCGTCTTTCCTCCAGGCCCTCTGTCTTGATTCGGGTATGAATCCCGACCGGCTCGATGGTGTTCCGCACGTACCACCGGATGGCAGGCTCCAGTCCAAGATCGTCCAACACAATCGGGCGAAGCTCGTAGATGAGGCGGTGTACATCTTCCAGGATGGAGTTCGCCATGTCCTTGATGCGTTCCACCTGGCCCTGGGCGGCAGCCATCTCGTCAGGCAGGGATTGCTGGAGCAGGTCGAGGTTGATGATGAGGGCGGTCAAATCCTGGCTCCGGCTGTCGTGGAGGTCTCGGGCGATACGCCTCCGCTCCTCCTCCTGGGCGTTCACCAGCTTGTGGAGCAGCACGCCGTACATCCGGTTGGCTTCGCAGGCGGAGCATTTCTGGCACTTCATGCAGTGGCACAGGACCAGAAAGAAAGCGATCATCGTGCCTGCGGACAGAACGCCCCACAGGAAAGGCGGCTCCCCAAGCCGGGCCGGAGACCAGAGGGCTGTCGCCCCCAGAAGGACGGCCATCATCAGGGAAACCGTCCGGAGACGGTCGCGGAAATCGCCCGCAAGCTGAACCGCCTTGAGGGTCGGAATGGCGATGAGGACTTCCAGAGGGGCGTTCAGAAGGCGCGAGGCGAGGGCCACAAAAAAGGCTTCCAGGGCGGCGCAGGCCGTCACCAGAAACCGCTCACGCCCCTTCCAGCGGACATAACCCAGATGCAGCGCCCCGGTTCCCAGGGTGAAAAAGGCCAGCCCTGCCAGCAGGCCGGGCCGCTGAAGCGATCCAGGGTTCATTCCCCAGGCGGCCAGCGCGGTGACAGGGACAAGCAGATACTTGACCCCGATACCTACCTTCCGATCAACCCCGTAAACGGCGGCCAGCTCCTCCTGTGCCAGAGGACAGCGCATCGTCTCCCTCCCTTACCCGGCACGAAAATTCCAATTAGAAACATTATAACTCACGGTTCGCTCATTTTCAAGGCAGTTTCTGAAATGGGACCCCTGGATCCCTCGGGAAGGGGGTTGTGGGTCGGTTTGAAGGCCTTTCCCAGTCCCGTCAAGGCCAACGGTATCCTTCGATTATAACTTGATAGGTCTCGTATACGAAGGCTCTATTCTCTATAGAGTGACTAGAGACAGGAATCCCACTATATAACCCGAGTTGTTACCTACCCGAATTGAGGTCTATGCGGGGTAGGGGCGCGATTCATCGCGCCCTGCCAGGCGTTGGGCGCGATGAATCGCGCCCTTACAGCGGCAAACGGGACTGGCCCCGGGCTAGGTAGCAACTTGGGTTATATAGGGATTTCCCAGATCTTGTGGTCTGCCCAAAAAATGAGCGAAGCATGAATATAGAGTTCCTATGGCCTCCGCCGCCCCATAATTTCCGCCAGCTTTTCCAGGGTCAGGTTCCCGCCGCTCAGGATGAGGACAACCTTTTTCCCTAGAAGCCTTTCCTTGATCTGAAAGGCCGCTGCGGTAGCGGCTGCGCCCGCGCCCTCGGCCAGTTGGTGCGTGGTTTCCAGGAGGGCCAGGATCGCCTCTTCCATTTCGGCCTCGCTAACCAGGATGAAATCGTCCAGGTATCGCCGCAAGATGCCCAGAGTGAACTCGAAGGCGTAGCGGGTCGCCAGCCCTTCGGCAAAGGTATCGGCGGACCCGGTGGAAAGAAGCTGGCCGCTTTTCCAGGAGCGGCAGATCGCCGGGGCGTTTTCGGCCTGCACCCCGATCACCTGCAACTGCGGGCGGATACGCTTGGCGGCCAGACAGTGCCCGCAGGCCCCGCTCCCCCCGCCGATGGGGGCCAGGATCACGTCCGCATCGGGCAAATCCTCGATGACCTCCAGGGACAGGGTGGCGACCCCGGCGATCAGAAGCGGCTCGTTGGCCGGGTGGATGTACCGCCAGCCCTCCTCCGTCGCTTTCGATTCCGCCCACAGCCTGGCTTCATCGAAATCCCTGCCGTGCAGCGCCACCTCCGCCCCCAGCGCCTCCATCGCCGTCACCTTGTAGGGGTTGGCCCCCACCGGCGCGGCGATACACGCCTTCACCCCGAAGGCGCGGGCGGCATAGGCGATAGACTGCCCGTGATTGCCTGTCGAGGCGGTGATGACGCCCCTCTGCCGCTCCTCCGCAGAGAGCCGGGACAGCAGGTAGATGCCTCCGCGCACCTTGAAGGCCCCGATAGGCTGCATGTTCTCGTATTTGATGTATACCTCGCAGCACAGCCGCCCGGAGAGCGCCGCCGAATGGAGAAAAGGCGTGCGCGGCAGATATCGGCTGACCACCTGCCGGGCCGCGAAGATATCGCTCAAGGAAGGTTCTTCCCACATAAAAGCTCCTCGCCGCAGTTTTTTTATCATTCGCTTTTATCGGCGTTCTTCCCTCCGGTTCCCCCTTTCATCTGCAAGCAGGGAACTTGCCCTGCCTGTCGAAAAGGCAACCGTGGAGGATGTTTCTCTGCTCCACCTATTCGCTCTCATCCGAAATTCCGGAACATCTCTCATATGGAGGCAATCCATGCGTTTTCGGTTCATCCTTGCAGCCCTGCTGCTGGCGGGCGGCGTCCGGGCCCAGCAAAAAGAGTACCTCAGCGACATCCCGCAGCGGTTTTCAATGGTGCAGATGGGATGGGGCGAGCTGGGTCTGGATACAGCGGCCCACGCGCCCGGGCAGAAGCCGCTCTCCCTGGCTGTCGGGAGCAAAGCTTATGCCAAAGGGCTGGGCCACCACGCGTCCGGAGAGATCGTTGTCGAACTGAACGGCGAGTACGATCTGTTCGAATGCGAGGTGGGCGTCCAGAAGCAGCCTTACGGCGACGGCAGCGTTATCTTCCGCGTCTTTGTGGACGGCAAGAAGCGGTTCGACAGCGGCGTCATGCGCCAGAAAAACCCGGCCCGGCCCGTGCGCCTGAACGTCTCCGGAGCCGATGAGCTTCGCCTGGCGACTGCCGACGCGGGCGATGGGATCACCTGCGATGTGGCGAACTGGGCAAACGCCCGTCTGACCCGCTCTCCGGTTCCGAAAACACCCGACCGCCCGAAGGAGCCGCCGATGGATATCGCCCGGTTCGCCCGCGTCATGAGCTGGGCCCCGGCCCGCATGGATGGCAGCCGCGCCAACCGGGTCGAGGAGTTCCGGGCGGAGGATGTCTTCCTCGGAACGGAGATTCGCCCTTCCGCAGAGGGCGTCTATACTGCCGCCGGGTCCATCGGCCTGCAATGGATGGAGCGCCGCCGTTTGAGGGAGTTGGCCCTGGAGTTTGCCGGGAGCGAAGCGCCTCCTACGGACGGCGCGGCGGTGCAGGGCTGGTTCGGGGAATCGGCTTGGCAGGGGCAGTGGCTGCCCCTCAGAGGAAGCGTGGTGCGACAGGAAAACCGCTGGCGCTTCCACGCACAGGGCCAGCCGGACCCCAACCTGGCGAAAGGAACCCTTAAAATCCGCTGGATACTTCCTTTCGGGCCGGTGGCCGTCAAAATGCTGACAGCGATCTCCCTGGCTCGTTGGGATACCGTCACTCTCAGGCTGGAGGCGAACCGCCTTCAATCCGAGCAGGGCCATATTGAAGTCTATAACGGTGAAATCATCGAGCCGTCCGGTTCCGCCTTCACAAAAACCTGGGACATCTCTTCCCCTCTGCGCCTGCCGGTCCGATATAGCAGGCCCCAGGTCGGCAAGCTGGATAGAACCGTCCTCCGGTTCCGGCTTCCCGGCGGCGCGTTCGGGGTGGCCGTCGACGATGTGCTGGAAAACGGCGGCGTATGGGTCAGGGATGCGGACCTCTATGTCACCTACGAGCCGGGCGGGATGGCGCTCGCGGCCTATCGCCGGAAAAACGCCGGGCGCAAAACCGTCCTGCAAAGGGTGCGCTTCATGCCTGACCAGACCCTGGCCCGGGCGATGCGGAAAGCTCGCAACCCCATCCAGAACAACGGCCCGGTGATGCTTTCATTGGCCTGGGATAACCATAAATTCGTGGTGCAGCGCGAAGGGGCCATCCAGTTCGAGCGCCACCCGGACAGCGCCGATCAACTGCTCTACTACCCGCTTAAATATGCCTGTTCCCTCACCCCGCGCTTCGGCTCCGGAGCCAATCCCGGCCTGACGCGCCGGATGGAAGAGGGCTGGCTGCCCGCTCCCATCATCACTATCAAAGAGGGAGGTGTCGCCTACCGCCAGCGCGCCTTTGTCGCGCCCTATCGAAACGAAACCCAAAGGCCGCTCGGAGTGGCGGAATTCACTATCGAAAACACGCTGCCCCGGCCCGCCCCTGTCTCTCTGGCGATCTCCTGTATGGCCGACGCGGAAAAACAGACGCCTGCCGACGGCCAGAAAACCCCCGGTGGGGCCGCGTTCCGGGCCGAAGGGCAACTGCTGGCCGCTATCGATACCACAGAGGCCGGGGCGTTGCAGGCCGATGTCGAGGGCGGGATCTTTCGCCTGAACGGCACGCTGCCCGCCCACTCCCGGGCCAGGTGTTATGCCTATATCCCCCAGTGGAAGGCAACATCTGATGAGGCAGGCGCGCTATCTGGAGGGGCAGACTTGGGCAGTGCGATGGCCGACTACTGGAAGCGCATCATGGCTTCTGCGGCGGGCATCGCGGTTCCCGACCCCTTCCTGGAAAACCTCATCCGGGCCTCCCAGGTACACTGCCTGATCGCCGCCCGCAGCGAGGACGAGGGAAGGCGGGTGGCCCCCTGGATCGCTTCGATGATCTACGGCCCCCTGGAGAGCGAGGCCAATTCCATCATCCGCGGGATGCAGTGGCTGGGGCATACCGATTTCTCCCGCCGCTCTCTGGAATATTTTATCCACCGCTACAGCCCGGCGGGGTTCCTCACCACCGGCTACACTCTGATGGGAACCGGCTGGCATCTCTGGACTCTGGGCGAATATTACCGGATCACCAAAGACAGCGACTGGCTTCAAAAAGCGGCCCCCGAAGTGGCGAGGGTCTGCCAGTGGGTCATCGAGCAGCGCCGCAAAACCATGCAGACCCGCGCCTCCGGCGAAAAAGCGCCCGAATACGGCCTCATGCCCCCGGGCATCATCGCCGACTGGAACGCCTTCGCCTACTACTTCGCCCTGAATGGCTACTATTATGCCGGCCTGAAGCATGCGGCGGAGGCATTGCACGATATAGGCTACCCGGGAGCCGACAGTCTGCTGGAGGAAGCGGGCCGGTTCCGGCAGGACATCCTCCGCGCCTACCGCTGGACGCAGGCCCGGATGCCGGTCTACCGCCTGCAAAGCGGCGACTGGGTGACAGGCTACCCCTCCCAACTGCACGGCCCCGGCCCCACCTCCCAGTTCTTCCCCGGCGAGGACGGCAACCGGAGCTGGGCCTATGACGTGGAGGCGGGCGCGCAGCAGCTTGTGCCGCAGGGCATTCTGGAGCCGAGCAGCCCCGACGTATCCCGGATGCTCGACCATCTGGAGGACGTGCAGTTCCTTTCCGAAGGGTGGTTCGATTACCCGGCGGATCTATCGCGCAAAGACTGGTTCAACCGGGGCGGCTTCTCCAAAGTCCAGCCCTATTACACCCGGAACGCCGAAATCTACGCCCTCCGCGATGAGGCCAAACCCTTCGTCCGCTCCTATTTCAACTCCCTGGCTTCTCTGGTCAGTGAGGAGAATATGTCGTTCTGGGAGCATTTCCGCAACGCCGGGGCCTGGAACAAGACGCATGAAACCGGATACTTCCTCCACCAGACCCGCCTCATGCTTCTGATGGAGCGCGGCCCCGATCTCTGGCTGACCCCGCTCATCCCTTCGGATTGGCTGAAAGACGGCAAAACGGTTTCCCTGCGAAACGCCCCGTCCTGCTTCGGCCCGGTGAGCTATCGGATCCATTCCCGGATCGCTCGCGGCTATATCGAGGCGGTAATCGAGCCGCCCGCCTCCGGAGAACTGCAATCCGTCGTCCTCCGCCTGCGCCATCCCGGAGGCAAGCCCATCCGCTCCGCCAGCGTCAACGGGGAGAAAGTGAGCGCCGTCAGCAGGGATACGATCAGGCTGAAACCGGGCAGGGGAGAATTGAAAGTAAGGGCGGAGTTTTGAAATAAGGAAACACCCGATGAATCGCAAAGAGTTTTTGCAATCCTGTATGGGAGCTGTGATCCTGGCGAAAGCGAGCGGGGATGCGCCTGCGGAAAGGGCAGAAGAGCCGATGAACGAGGATCGCAAATCGAAGGTATCGCTGCGTGTCAGCACCTATTACTGGATGGACGAGCGGCGCTGCGCGGAACTCCTGGAACTGTGCCGCGCCTATGCCCGGACACTGGACGAGGTGGCCTTTTTCACCTCCCTGACGCACCCACCCCTACCGCTGCCGCTCATCGAGGAAAGGGCGGGCATCCTGGCTTCCATTATCCCTCGTTTCAAGGAGGCCGGGCTGAAGGCGGGTATCAATCACCTGGCAACCATGGGGCATCACGACGAAAACCTGGACTATTCCCTGAACGAGCCCTGGCAGCGGGTGATGGATATCCGTGGCAACACCATCCGGGGCTGCTTTTGCCCCTCCGACGACCGTCTCATGCGCTATAACGCCGCCGCCTATACCGCCCTGGCGAAAGCGGGGCCGGACTTTATCTGGATCGATGACGATGTGCGGATGGCGGGGCACGGCCCTCTCCAGCACGTCTGCTTCTGCGATCTCTGCCTGGCGAAATTCGCCCGCGAAACCGATACTCGGAAGTGGACCCGGGAAAGCCTTCAGGAAGCCTTCAACGCCGGCCCAATTGAAGATCGCCTCCTCTGGCGCAGGCGGTGGTTGGAGCATAACCGGCGGATGATCGGCGACCTGATGGCCGCCATTCGCAAGACGGTGGACAGCACGGACAGCCGCCTTCCTCTCGGATCGATGAGCGGCGAGATCTTCTACGGCGGTTGCGGCTACGGCGAGTGGGCGGAAGCCCTGAAAGGCAGGCAGAACGTTCCCGTCAAATGGCGGCCCGGCGGAGGCTTCTACACCGATGCCGCTCCTGGCGAGATGTTCGGCAAGGCCCACTCCATCGGCAGGCAGTCCGAGCAGTTGCCCCTTTCCGTCACTGATATCCAGTCGGAGATCGAGTGCTTCCCCTATCAGCGCCTCAAAAAAAGCGCGACCATCCTGGCCCTGGAGGGAGCCGCCTACATTGCGGCAGGCTGCACGGGCGCGGCCCTCAACCTGTTCGGCATCGCCGCAGACCCCTTCCAGGAATACCTGCCCTATTTCGAGAAGATGGAGTCCTGGCGAGAGTTTTACGAAAAGGAGGCGCAGGCGTTCGGTAGAAGCCGCTGCAAGGGCCTCTGGCCCGCCGCCAACCGGGACTATTTCGCCTCTTTCAATATCGACGGCGACTGGCTGGCGGCCCCGGCATGGGCCACGCCGGGCGAGGCGGCGGAGATGGCGGAGATCGGTCTGCCGGCAGCCTATTCCCAGGAAGGCGCGGCCCTGGCCCTCCTGAGCGGGGACGCCAGCCTGTCCTTCAGCCATGAGGAAATCCTGAATCTCCTTTCAGGCGGCGTTCTGGCCGATGCCGCCGCGCTGGCCCGGCTGAACGATTCCGGATACGGCGAATACACCGGCTTCGAGATCGCCGGAGCGCGGGAGGCCGACACCCTGGAAATCCTGACCGGCGACGAGTTGAACGGCAGCTTTTCCGGCTGGCACCGCGACTGCCGCCAGTCCTTCTGGCCGGAAACCGCCTTCCTCCTGAACCCGACCGCGCCCGGCGCGCGCGCCCTCTCCGAAGGTCGGGACTTCGGCGGTAACCGGCTGGGCATCCTGAGCGGGGCCTTCGAGAACAGAGCAGGTGGCCGGATCGCTATCTGCGGCTACTATCCCTGGCGCTCCTTGCAGTCGCTTTCCAAATCGTCCCAGGTGAAGGCCCTCTGCCGGTGGCTCTCCCGCGACACCCTGCCCGCCTATATCGATTCCTACCACAAAATCGTCCTATGGAGCCGCCAGGATATCCGAGGCAATACCGCCCTCTTCCTCCTGAACGCCTCCCTGGACGCCGCTAAAAAAATCCGCCTCCACCTCCTTTCTACCGGCGAGCGGGCCGCCCTTGTCACCCCCGATGGCCGCACCCGCCTCCTCAAGCGAAGCGCCGTCCAGGAAGGCTACGCGGCCTACGACATCCCCAAACTCGAAGCATGGGAGGCGGCGCTGCTGGTGCAGATATAGGAGGAAAGCACTCCCCCAGCCCCCTCTTGCTACTGATACCCGACACATTTGGAGAAAGGATGGCAAATCGAGACATGAACCTGATGGCCAGGGATCGACGGAATGGAATTCCGAAGCTTACGGGCGCTTCGCGTCATGCGTTCCTCCGGGACGCAGATTGGATAAGGTATAAGCTGGATTTGGCTTTCTGAGAGAGATTGTCCAAAATATGCAGAGCCCCGCGTCCTGGAGGGACGCATAGCTGCCGGCTCGTAAGATTCGGAATGATGAAAGTTGAAAATAATCCAGGCAGGGGAGAGGGGGACAGAGTGTGGGATCCTTTCCAGCCTCATCTCCTCCCTCTGCCCATTTCGGGAAGGGGGCCGGGGGGTTAGGTAACGGGCTATCGAAGGCCCGAACCCCGCTCCCGCGTGATCGGATTATTGTTTCAACTTTCATCATTCCGTCGATCCCAACAGTGCCGGGTACTCAGCCGAAGCCCGGCGAGGGGCCGGAGGGGGCGATTGAACGCGGTTCAAAACAAAGGAGAATCCCATGAATCTTCGCTTGATAATACCGATCATTGTTCTCTGCTGCTCCGGTTTGTCGGCAGCCCGTTCGGAAGGGCTGCCCAAGAAGCTCATCGAATACGGGTGGGATGTGCCTTCACCCGATTTCGTGCAGAAAAACATTCGGGAAATGGAGAAGCGGCCCTTTGACGGGGTGATCATGCGCCTGAACGGGGGCATGAATGTCTTCCTGCATAAGCCCCTGGAGGCCGCGAAGTTCGAGCAAGATCTGCAAAGCCTCCGGGCGACCGAGTTTTCGCAATTTACGGACAACTTCATCCTGATGCTGGCTGCTACCGACGAGGGGTGGGACTGGTTCTCGGAAAGCGACTGGAAAGCCTCCGAGCAGAATATCCGCCTTTTTGCGAAAGCGGCCCGGGCGGGCAGATGTGTCGGCGTCTGTTTCGACCCGGAGCCTTATGGCCGGAATCCCTGGCTCTACGGAAGCCAGAGCCGGGCGAAAGACAGATCCTTTGCCGAATTCGAGGCCCAGGCCCGCAGGCGCGGGGCGCGGTTCATCCGCATCCTGCAAAAAGAAGTGCCGGGTGTGAAGGTCATCACCTTCTTCCAGCTCAGCCTCTTCGGGCATCTAATGAACATTCCCGACCCGGAGGAAAAGAGCCGCGCCCTTGCCAAAGAATACTACGGCCTCCTGCCCGCCTTCCTGAACGGGATGCTGGACGCCGCCCGCCCGGGCACGGTGGTGATCGATGGCAACGAAAACGCCTATTACTACACCGCCAGCGAGCCGTTTTTTCGCTCCTACCACCTCATACGCCAGAGCGCCCTGGCGATGATCGACCCGAAAAACCGCACTCGATACGGCCTCCAGGTGCAGGCAGGGCAGGCGCTTTATATGGATCAGCTTTTCGCCCTGCGCCAGCCGGAGAAGGGATTTATCAGCTATTATATGACCCCGGAGGAACGGGCCAGGTGGTTCGAGCATAACGTCTACTACGCCCTCCACACCACCGATGAATACGTCTGGTGCTACAGCGAGCGGGTGAACTGGTGGCAGAGCCAGGTTCCCGAAGGGGCTGAAGCGGCCATCCGTTCGGCCCGGGAGAAGCTAAGACAGGGCAAGCCTCTCGGCTTCGGCATCGAGGACACCACCCGGGCCGCTGAAAAGCGGATGCAGGAACGGGCGGAGGCGGACATAATGCGGCGGAAAGCGATCATCCCGAAACTGTCCGCCCAGGACACGCCGCCGGTGATCGATGGTAAGCTGGACGATATCCTATGGCAGACAATCAAGCCTTTGGAGCCATTTCTGCCGGCCCTGGCAAGCGGGCAGGAGAAAACCCAGGCGAAAACCACCGCGCAAGTGGCCTATGACTCCGGCTTCCTCTATACCGCCTTCCGCTGTGAGGAGCCGCAGGTGGATAAGCTGGCTGTCTCCGGCGAAAAGCGCGATGACTCTCTCTGGATGGGCGATGTGGTGGAACTCTTTATCGCTCAGGCGGACAATCCCGAAAGATTCTATCAGTTTATGGTGAATCCGAAGGGCGTTCTGATGGATCAAACTGTGAGCGACAAGGTGGGAGACCTTACTTTCAGCCCGGACGTGAAATATGCAGCCGCCCGGGGCGAAAAGGAGTGGACGGTCGAAATGGCTGTTCCCTGGTCGGCCATCGGCGGGCCGCCTCAGCCCGGAGAGCGCAGGCGGGCCAATACAGGCCGGGAGCGCCAGCCTACCCCGGAACTGAGTACATGGTCACAGGTCATCACCGAATTTTTGAGCCCCGGTCAGTTCGGGGAATGGACGTTCGGCTCTTGAGGAGGCTTCTATGGCAGCCGATGCCGCATTGAAAAGCCACTTCCGCGGCGAGATCAGGGAAATCTCCCGGGCGTTCGCCCCCGGCCCGCCGCAGGCGGACGACATCAACCTCTCCGAAATGGCCCGCAACGCCCTGAACTACCTGCGCGGCAATCCCGATCCGGCCCGGGCCTATGAGTGCAAATTCTCGCTGGGGCCGCTCGGGATTCCCTGCCATTATCCCGAGATCGCCCCGCCCGATGAATACGGCTACGACCCCGTCTCCCTGGGAGACACCGACTGCCGGATGGACTGGCAATACGCCCATATGCGCGAGATGGCCGGGGAGCCGGAGGCCGATGCGGTGGAAAAGGGCGTCCGGGCGCGGATCCGCAGCTATCAAAAAGAGGATCGCCTGGTCTGGGTGAACCCGGTGGCCTATATCGGCCAGCCCATCTCCGGCACATGGGCCACCACCTGGAGCAGCGCCAAGCTGATGCAAAGTCTGGCCGAAAGCTACGAGCGCGAAGGCAACGCAGAGGATATCGAAGAGGCCAGAGCCATCTTCAGGGCGCTCAAGGCGATCACCCTCTGGGACGGCGACCGGGCCTACTACCCGGGGATCGCCCCTTACCGGGACGGCCAGTGGCTAAAAATCGGCTGGTGCGCCGACCATGGCCGCAACTATCCCTTTATTGTGGAGCCATGTGTCCGCCTGTGGGAAGTGTCCGGCGATGAAGAAGCCCTCGATTTCGCCCGCGCCGTCGCCGAAGGCTTTTTGTCAGGCGTGCAGCCCGACCAGCGAGAGATGAAGATCGATCCCGAAACTGGGGCCTTCCAGGGCCATGTCCACCTCCACACCCACGCCGTCTGGGGCGTCGCCCACCTGGGAGCCGTCCTGAGCGAATCTCGCTACCTGGACTGGGCAGGCCGGGCCTACGAGTTCGTCCGGGCAAGCGGAGCCGATTACGGCTGGTATCCCGAATTTATTCCTCAATCCGAATACCGATCCGAAATCTGCGTGGTCGGGGATATGGTTTCCACCGGTGTCTGGCTGGCCCGAGGCGGGATGCCCCACTGCTGGGATCATGTGGAGCGCACTGTCGTCAATATGCTCTCGCAATCCCAGTTCTTCCTGACGCCCGGCTTTCTGGCGCTTTTCCATCGGATCCATCAAGGCAGGCCCTCTGAGGAAATCGAATCGGCTATCCGAGAACTCAGGAAACTGGAAGGCGGTTTCGCCGCCCAACCCGCCTTTGACGATTGGGTGAGTTACCCGGACAAGATGGGAGAACCCGGCACATCCGCCAACGGCCTCCAGATGATGGGCTGCTGCCCGCCGGAGGGAATGCGCGGCCTCTGGGAAGCCTGGCAGGGCGCGCTGGAAGAGCGCAGGGAAGGCGTTTATATCAATATGGCCCTCACCCGCAGCCACAGGGCGGCCAAAGTGACGGCTTACCAGCCTGCCTGTGGCCGCCTGGATATCGAGGCTCGCCGGCCCGGCGACTATTTCCTGCGCCCGCCTGCCTGGGCCGACCGTACCTCGGCCAAATTGCTCCGCAACGGCCAGAACGAGGCGCTCCGGTGGTGCGGCCCGGCGGAGGCGTACGTCAAATGCCCCGCCCTGCTGCCCGGCGATATGCTTACCGTGACCTGGCCCGTCCCCGCCTTCGCGCAGACCTTCGTCCCTACCAGCGTTCCCGGTCGCCAGCAGCCGGTCACCGTCCGCTGGACAGGCAACCGGGTTACAGGCGTCGAACCACAGGGCAGTTATCTGCCGATGTTTTCGGACGATCATGGCAGATAGGAGAAGCGCACAGCGCTATAACGTTATCGAGGCCATCTGCGGGGAGCTTTAGCTTTGCGGCCATCTCCAGCCTCCCAAATGCACGAGAAGATCTGTGCGTTGGCATGACCCTGGAGATTGCTTCGTCGCTTACGCTCCTCGCAGACTGCATCGATGGCACTGCGTCGCTGCGATTCTCGCAATGACAGACAGGCGAGAGTTCTGAGGATGGAAACCTTACCAACGGAGGAAATCTTTCAATGAGCGACCCCAAACGATTTATACAGGTCGGCATCGGCGGATTCGGCGGCTACTGGGTCAATAGCGTCATGCCCCGGCTAATCGATGAACTCAAGACAACGCAGGCGGTGGCGGTGGCCGATATCAACCCGGATACCTTCCCGAACGCCATGGCGAAATACCACCTGCCGGCAGAAAAATGCTACACCGAGACCTGCAAAGCCTTCCAGGAAAACGAGGCCGACTTCGCCGTGATCGTCGTGCCCCCGGCCCGGCATGAGGAGATGGTTAACCTGGCCCTGGAACATGGAATGGACATCCTTTCCGAAAAGCCCATCGCCGATACGATGGAGGCATGCTGCCGCATCTATAAAAAGGTGGCCGGCGCGGGCCGGAAGATGGCGGTCACCATGAGCCACCGCTTCGACCAGGACAAGCAAACTCTGGAGCGCCTCATCAAGTCCGGCAAATACGGGAAAATGGATTACCTGATCGGGCGCAATACCTGGGAGTGCCGCCAATATCCGGCCTGGGGGCCCTTCCGCTACGGCATCCCCGACGCCCTTCTGATCGAGGGAACCGTTCATCATTTCGATATCATGCGCTCCCTCACCGGCTCGAACGCCCGCACCGTTTACGCCAGGACCTGGAACCCGGAATGGAGCGACTTCAAGGGCGACTGCCAGGCGCTCATCATCATCGAGATGGAAAACGGCATGAAAGTTTTTTACGAGGGAGCCAAAGCCAATGCCTCCACCCTGAACGGCTGGGTGCAGGACTACTGGCGGGCCGAATGCGACAAAGCGACCCTCGAACTGGACAACCGGAAGCTCCGCGCCATCATGGGAACCCTGCACAACAATGCCACCATCCAGGAGATCCCTCTGGATTATCAGCCCGTCTGGATGAACGCCTGGCTGGCCGAACTCTTCGTGAACTGGCTGAACGGCGGTACCGCCCCGGCCAACCGCCTGGAAGACAACATCCAGTGCGCCGCCCTCCTCTTCGCCGCCGTCGAAAGCGCCCACACGGGGGGAGTGATCGATGTTCAGGGTTATCTGAACAGGCAGATGGAGTTTGCATCGAAATAAAAGCCAGTCCACACAAAGGAGCCTATCAATGAACAACTGAAACGGTTTTGCTGCGAGCCTGGGCACGCTCCCGATCTCTCCGATGCCTGCACGCGCTCGATTTCGGCGGAGAACCCGACCGGGGAGAAGGGGAAAGGCAGGCTGGCGATTCCCAGCCCGTCCAATCCGGCCCTTCCGCCTTCCGCGGCGGCGGTCGATCTGGGCCAGAGGTGGAAGGTCAGGCCCTTTTTTAAGACCCCGGGCCGGGGAGACGGTGATCCTGATGGATATTGACGGCCCCGGCGTCATCCAGCATATCTGGATGGCGACCGAAACGAACTGGGCCGGAAACGGGCGGGCCTGCATCCTCCGGTTCTACTGGGACGGTGAGGAAACGCCTTCTGTCGAGGTTCCCATGACCGATTTCTTCGCGGTCGGCCACGACCTGTTCGCTCAGGTCAATTCCCTGGCCGTGATCGTGAACCCGCTTTCGGCCCTGAATTG
>JADLDR010000093.1 GCA_020846535.1 Armatimonadota bacterium
CTTGGCCGTCCAGAACCTGGCGCACGGCTTCATCCTGGAACTCCGGTGTATACTGCGGACGCTTCATCGGACACCTCCAGGATTATGATCCGGCCTTGACAGACCTATGTCCGTGTGTCCGTTTTTTTGAGGGAAGTCCATTCAGCACTTCCACCTCCCGTTCCGACAGGAGCGGCTTGCCGTCATTGCCGTTCACCACCGGAACCGGAGGCTTAGGGGGCATGCTGGCGAGCAGGTTCCGCAGGACATCCGTGCTGCCGACAGCCTCCGGCAGCCGGTCCGTCAGGGCCGCCAGTTCGGGGTTCCGGGCAAGAAGCGCGTGGATTTGCCGACGATATCGACCAGACCGGTAAAATCCGGGGGCGCGAGGGAAGCGCCTTCGGGGATGGCGTGGCGCGGACGAAGGGATTCCGCCCTTTCCGGGCGCAGCGGGGCGGCGAGGGCCTCTCCGGCCAGCGACAAGTCCGTCGCCAGCCGGTCGCCCTCCGGATCGTGCGGCTGATAGAGGAGGTTGTGGGGCGCGGGAACGAGATCGCCCGTCTGCGGCCTGGTTTTCGCTTTTCCGCTTTGCTTCTTCATCAAAGAGTCTCCTTGCCGACCGAAAGGAGCGAGCAGGATGATACTATCATATCCCGGCCCGCCATATGGATTCAATACTCTTTCGGGAGTATTTTTAAAATATTGCACATTATTTCATAAAGCCGGGAGAACTTCTCTTCGCAAACCAGGCAGGAATCGGAGAGGGGAGCGGAGAAATATGAGAACGAAAGGAAGAAGATGCCGATAGTGAAGCCGATCCATATTCGTGGAAGAGCCGGACAGGATTGTGGTCATAACGGTCTACACTTACTATTTTTAATGGAAAGTCCATGAAGATAACCTATGATACCGAGGTCGATACTTTATATATTCGTTTCATTGATACGCCTGTGACGACAGAGCATATAGCTGAAGGCATTGCCATCGACTACGCTTCTGACGGGCGAATCGCAGGGATCGAGATTTTGGATGCCAGGGAGCGATTTCAAGACCCCGAGGTTTTCAGAAAGGTCATTCTTGAGGATATATCATTGGGCCAACTCGCTTCTGCCTCGCGATAATCATTTCGAAACAGGAACCGTTCATGCATCTCGGTCAGGCGTACGACTCGGAAGAGATCGCGCGCGTTTTCAGGGAAAGTAAAAGCATTTTCGTCAAAATCAGTTCCTCGCTGGCCCTGGGGGAAAGCGGGTGGGAGCCTTCGAAGGCCCTCGCGCAGCTTGCCCGGCAGATCGCGGCCCTCAAGGGGCTGACGGCGGGGCGGCATGTCTCGATAGTCTCCTCCGGCGCGGTGGCCCTGGGGACGAGGGCGGTGGACAGCCCGGAATGCCGTTCGGAGGATCAGGTGGTGCGCTACAAGAAGGCGGCCTCGGCGGTGGGGCAGCTCTTACTGATGGACGCCTACCGGAAAGCCTTCGAGCCTCTCGGATGCCGGATCGCCCAGCTTCTTCTGACCCGCATCCAGATATCGCGCCACGAGCTTTTTCAACTGACCGACACCCTCCAGGGCATCCGCTCCCTGCCCGACATCGTGCCGGTCTTCAACGAAAACGACCCGATCCTTTTCGAAGACATCCACGAAAAGGAAAACGACCGTTTCGCCGCCCTGCTGGCCGGCCATCTCGATGCCGATGTTCTGGTGCTTCTCTCCAATGTGAAGGGCCTCTATGCGGGTTCCCCTTCCGACCTCGAAACCCCTCTGATCGACAGCGTGTGCAGCGCCGGCGACAACCTGGAAGGGCTGGTGCGCGAGTATCTGGCGGCAGGCGGGGTAGGGAAGGGCGGCATCGGGGCCAAGATCAGCGCCATCAAGATCGCCCTGAGCCGTAACCTCCTGACCGTGGTGGCCGATGGCCGCGACCCCGCCGTCCTGGCCGATCTGGCGGAAGGCCGGGTGCGCGGGACCCTGTTCGTTCCGGCCTCCTTTTCCGGTCACCGCCGCCATCGGCTCGAAGGGAAGCGCATCAAGGGCGCGATCCGCGTCGATGCCGGGGCCACCGTCGCCCTGACCATGCGCCACGCCAGCCTCCTCTTCCGGGGGGTGGTCGCTATCGAAGGCCAGTTCGTTCGGGGCGATGTGGTGGAAGTGCTGGATCATGAAACCGGGAACCTCATTGCCGTAGGGCGCACCCACTACGATTCTGCCCACCTCTACAAAATGCTCCGCCAGCGCCTCATCGACCTGAGAAGCGATGTCCACAATCCCCATCTCCACCAGGGAATCGAAGTCATCAACAGGGATTACATGATCCTGAAAACGCGGGGCGCGGGGTAGGCGATAGACGTATTTTTGAACACAGATGAACCTTTCTTGCCATTGCGAGGAGCTTTCGCTTTGCGGCAATCTCCAATGTAGTAAATGCACGAGAAGGCTCTGCCCGTCTGCGCTACCCCGGAGATTGCTTCGTCGCTTTCGCTCCTCGCAATGACAGACAGCCACCATAAGGACAAAACCATGTTTTCCCAAAATGCAGGCCCGCGCAGGCTCAGAGAGTTGTTCGAGAGGCCCGGGCCGATCCTGAGCCTGGGGGTACACGATGTCTTCTCGGCCCTGGTCGCAGAGCGGGCCGGGCTGGAGATGCTTTTTATCGGGGGGTTCGGGACGACGGCTAGCCTGCTGGGGCTGCCCGACCTCGATTTCCTCACAGTCGGCGAGATGGCCGATGCGGTGAGGCGGACGGCCCGAAGGGTGACGGTTCCGGTGGTCGCCGACGGAGATACCGGGCATGGCGACCTCCACCATGTGGCCCGCACGGTTTCCGAGTTCGAAGGGGCCGGGGCTTCCGGCATCATCCTGGAAGACCAGGTGGCTCCCAAGCGGTGCGGCCACTTCGAAGGCAAGGCGGTCATCTCTGCTGAAGAGATGGAAAGGAAGCTGAAGGCGGCCCTCCGCGCCCGCCAAAACCCCGATTTTCTCCTGATCGCCCGAACGGACGCCCGCGAGACGCTGGGGCTGGCGGAAGCCATCGCCCGCGCCAATCGCTACGGAGACGCCGGGGCGGACTGCGTTTTCGTCGAAGCCCCCTTGTCTCCGGAAGAGCTGGAGCGCATCCCGCAGGAGGTGCGCTACCCGCTCCTCGCCAATATGCTGACCGGCGGCAAAACGCCGATCCTCCCGGCAGGCGAGTTGGTCCGGCTGGGCTATAAAATCATCGTCTGCCCCATCGAAAGCCTGCTGATGACCGCCGCCACCGTCCGCCGCCTGGCCGAAACCCTTCTGCAAAAAGGCTGCGTGGATTCGCTGACCGGGGAGATGATCTCCTTTGCCGAGGTGAAGGAACTGCTGGGGGTGGAGGCGTTTTTGAAATTACGGGAAGAGGGATAATCAAATTCATGAGGAGGTTTTGTCGTTCGTGAAGTTATGTAAAATCATAGCGATTCTTGTCTTATGCTTCTCTCTTTCCGCCGTTTTCCCCGCCGATGAGCTTTACCGCAATTTTCAGAACCCTCCGGCCAGGGCGCGGCCCGATGTTTATTGGTGGTGGAACGGGAACGCCGTTACTGACCGGGAAATCCTGCGGGAACTGGATGTGCTGAAGGCCGCAGGGATCGGCGGGGCGCTGATCTTCCCCATGGCGATGACGATGGGCGCGTCCCCGGCGGGCGGCAAGCCTCTGGAATGGCTGAGTCCCGAATGGAGCCAGCGGGCCAAAACGGCTGTGGAAGGCGCGAAGGCGCGGGGGATGCAGGCCGACCTGCTGGCGGGAACCGGCTGGCCTTTCGGGGGGCCGTTCCTGAAGGCGGGGGAACGGATCCAGCGGGTGAAGGTAGCGCAAAAAACGCTCGCCGGGCCGGGCGTATTCAAAGGGGATATCGGGGAATTGATGGTTCTGCCCGGAGGGGCCTACGGGGAAACCGATAACGGTTCTGCGCCCAGGCTGATGTTCCTGCGCCTGGTTCCCCGAAATTCGGACAAATTGGAGCCGGGCCTGGACCTGACAGGCAGGGTTCAGCCGGACGGCCGGGTGGAGTTCGAGATACCGCCCGGAACGCATACCCTCTATACAGGAACCTGGAAAGAAGGTTGCATGATCGTCAACATCCCCGCGCTCGGGGGGCAGGGGCCGGTGCTGGATCACTTCAACAGGGATGCGACCGAACGCTATCTGGAGGAGTTCGCCCGCCGGGTCGCGCCTGTGATGGGGAAGTCCTTTCGCCTGCTTCGCAGCCTGCACTGCGACAGCTTCGAGTTCACCGGGGCCAACTGGACGGGTGACTTGCTGCCCGAATTCAGGAAGCGGAGAGGCTACGGCCTGGAGCCGTACCTGCATTACGCGCTGGGCGACGAAAACCCGGAGGGCAGCGCCCTCTTCTCGGACGCCATCTGGCGGGTGCGCCACGACCTCTGGAAAACGCTCTCGGAGCTTTTCGAGGAGCGGTTTGTGCAGCCTTTCCACCGGTGGAGCCGCTCGCACGGCGTTCAGAGCCGCATCCAGGCTTACGGCGGGCCTGCCGTCGAGCATTTGGATATCAAGCTCATCCCGGACCGCCCGATGTGCGAAACCTGGATCTCGGTGGAGCGTAATATCCCTCCGAACGAAACGCTCATCCCGCTGGAAGAGCGGCGCTCCCCGGACAGCCTGTGCCTGTGGGGAACCATGTCCAATAAATACACCTCCTCGGCGGCCCACCTGACAGGACGCCGGGAGGTCAGTTGCGAGACGATGACCAACGATATGGCCGCTTTCCGCACCACCCTGGAGCAGACGAAGCTGGCCTGCGACCTGAACTATATCACCGGCGTGAACCACCCTGTCTTCCATGGCTACAACTACAACCCGCCGGAGGCCGGCTTCCCCGGATGGTTCTACTGCGGTGAATATTTTGATGAACGGAATTCCTGGTGGCCCTATTTCCGCAGGCTGACCGATTACACGGCCCGCCTGTCGTGGGTACTGCAAAGCTCCAGGCCGCAGGCTGAAATCGCCCTGATCGATCCATCGTACCGCCTCTGGGAAACGCTGCATCGGAACGGCTATTCGGCGGATTACATCAGCGGGAAAGTCCTGCGGGCCGCCGATTTCAGAGGGGGCAAGCTGCGCTTCGGATCGGCCATCTACGAGGTTCTGGTCTTGAACGAGGCCGCCACCCTGGAGCCGGAGACCGTTCTCGTTTTGGAGCGGTTCGCAAGGGCCAGGGGCAAGATTCTTTTCATCGGGCAGCCCCCTCACTGCTCGCCCGGCTACAAGGATGCGGCCCGAAACGACCGAGTCGTGCAGGAAGGCGTTCGCCGCCTGCTGGAAAGCGGCCTGCCGAACGTGCTGGCGGTTCCTGCGCCTGACCGGAAGGCTTCCCTGACATGGATAAGGCAGCCCTTGAATCGCCTGGGCGTTCGCCCGGCGGTCGCCATCCGTCAACCCGACCCGCTGCTTTACCAGATTCACCAGCGGGCGGGGCGGCGCGAGATTTTCTTTTTCGCCAATCTCAACTGCAACCGGCCCGTCTCGCTTTCCGCCCGCTTCGACACGGGCAGCCGGATCCCCTGGCGGTGGGATCCCGAAACTGGCAGGCGGGCCGTCTATCCTTTCGGCAGGCATCCGGGCGAACTCGACGTTCGCCTGAAGCCGATGGAATCGCTGCTACTGGTCTTCGAGCCGGTGAAGGGCGGGAAACGGCCAGGGGCCGCCGATCCGCTGTATTCCCCCCTTGTGCCCGACCCGCACGGTTCGCGAGAGATCGCTTCCTCCTGGCAGGTGGAGTTTCGCCCGGCCCGCGGAAAGCCTTTCCGCAGGACGCTGCCGCGCCTGCTCGATTTTTCCCAAGACTCCGGGCTGGCTGCCTTTTCGGGAACCGCCGTCTACCGGACGGAATTTGCCGCCAGCGGGCTGGGACATTCCCTTTTCTCGCTGGGCAAAGCCTGCGAGATTTCGGAGGTGTCCCTGAACGGCAGGCGGCTGGGCGTCCGGTGGTGGGGGGAACACCTCTACAATACGGCCGGGGCGCTCCGCAAGGGCCGAAACGTCCTGGAGATCAAGATCACGAACGTGCTTTCCAACTACGTTCGCACTCTGACCGACAACCCGGTGGCGCGTATCTGGACCGTGGATAAAAACCGCCCGGCTCTCCCTGCCGGTCTGGTCGGGCCGGTCAAGCTCTTCCGGGCTAAGAAGGCTTGAATGCCTCCACCAGCCCGTCCATCAGGCTGTCTTCGTGGGTCAGGGACACGCGGGTAAAGCCCGCTTCGGTCAGGGCGCTTGAGATCTCTTCATAGGTGTAGGAATTGCCTCCCGAAGTGCCTGTCAGCATATTGACCGCAAAGATGGCCCCCGATTTGGGCTGCGTCCTGTCCGGCGAAAGAACGTGATCCCGAACCACGATGCGGCCTCCCGGCTCCAAGGCGGAGAAGGTTTTCCGGAAGAGATCCACATTTTGCTCCGGGCTGTTCTGGTGGATGATGGCCGAAAGAAAGGCCAGATCGTGGCCTCCGGGAAGAGGATCCATATAAAAATCGCTGGGAACGAGAGTGACTCTATCGAGCAACCCGGCTTCGGCCAGCCTCTGGCGGGCCATCTCCACAACGGGCGGCCTGTCGAAAAGGGTGGCGGTCATCTCCGGGGAAGCTTGCAGGAAAGCAATGGTATAAGTGCCGGAGGCCCCGCCGATATCGATCAGCTTCCGGGCCGGCCCGGGATCGACCAGAGAAACGATATGCGGGGCCTGCGGCGCTGCGATGGCATGCATGGCTCCGATAAACGAGCTGATCCAGGAATCCTGCCCGACTGCAGGCCGCTCCCCTCCGGCCAATGCCGTCAGGTTCGACCAGCGATGCCAGAGGTTGGCGGCATGGAGAAGCATCGGGAGTACGGAAGCGGGAGAGCGGGCGTTCAGAAAAGGGGCTGCCGAGGGTTCGCAGGTATACTTGCCCTCGCTCTTGACGAGAAGTCCCATGGCGGCCAGGGCATCCAGAAGAATGGTCAGGCCGCGCAGATTTCCATCGATCCGCTCGTTAATCTCTTTCGCCGAAAGGGACTTTCCATCCACCAGAGTGAAAAGGTCGAGTTCCGCGCCGGTCAGCAAAATACGCGATTCCATAAAGTTCCGGGCCAACCCCAGAACGGCCTGCGGGTTCCAATCGGGCATAATAGGTCTCCTTCTGTATTGGATCAGGGTTTTCGCTCGATGCGTCTATGGTGTCTCCAGGAGAGATCATATAGGCGCGATGGATCGCGCCTCGGCATTATTTCAGAGACGGCCGAAAACTTGACAAGCGGGCGGCTCTGCCTGTATACTGAGAACGGCGGCATAACCATCAGGAGGTTCGCGACGACGATATGATTGAAGCGGTGACATTCGATTTCTGGGCCACCCTCTATCGCGATCCCTACGACGGCGAGCGTTCTGTGATGCGGTGCGAAAGCTGGGCCGATCTGCTGAACGAAAAAGGACATCCGGTCACGGTGGAGGCGATCCTGGTCGCATTCCAGGAGACCACCCGCCGGTTTCACCAGTTGTGGCTGGGGGAGCAGCAATGCTTCCCGCCCTCCGAGGCGACCGATTATACCCTGAACGCACTCAGCATCGATGCCAGCGCCGAGGATCGCAAGCGGCTGACAGCGCTTCTGGAAGAAACCGTGCTGGCGACGCCTCCCATTCTCGTCGACGGCGTGCGGGAGGTTCTCTCTCAGATAGCGGGCCGGTACAGGCTGGGCGTGGTTTCCGATACAGGCTACTCCCCCGGCAGGTCGCTCCGTAAGATCATGGACAGGGACGGGATTTTAGAGTATTTTCAGGCGCTTGCCTTCTCCGACGAGACCGGCAGGTCCAAGCCGCAACCCATCCAGTTCATGACCACCCTGAACGCCCTCGGCGTGCAGCCGGAGCGGAGCGCGCATATCGGAGACCTGATGGGAACGGATATCCTGGGCGCGAAAAACTTGGGAATACGCGCCGTTCTCTTCAACGGGGTCAACGACAAGCATGAGGATACCGGCCTGGCCGATGCGGTTATCTCCGATATGCGCGAGTTGCCCCCTCTTCTGGAGCGGTGGTGAACCGGCTGGAAAGCCTGGCCTGCCGGTCAGGGTCACCGGGCAGGCGCTTCCTCCACCGGGAAATGCTCCGGCTTGTAGGTTCCTTTCACAAATTTATAGGTGCGGTTGTACAGGGCGCGAACTGCCGGGTCTTTGCTTTGATAGGCTTGCAGCAGAGCGCCCCCTCCCTCGTAATAGCCGCAGATCGCATCGCGCATGTAGCCGTATTTCATCCCGCCGTCCAGATAGGCTTTGTACTTCATCCTGAAGACCGGTTCGGCGAAGCGGCCATCGCATTCGATCTCGACGCCCATGCCGTTCTCCCGAGCAAATTTCGCCGCCTCCTCGATGCGGGAGGCGGGCGTGTCGGCCCCGAAGAAATAGTTGGGCTGATAGATGGCGCAGTCGAACCCCAGGGCTTTCCACTCGGCGGCGGCCCCGGAGTTGAAATAGGGAATCCAGAAGAACCGCTTGCCCTGGTCCCGGACCAGCTTGCCGACCTTGGGAAGCAGATCCCGGTCTCCCTCCGAAACCTGTTCCTCCAGCCAGTACCAGCCGATCAGTTCCAGATGGGAAAAGGCCGCCTTCTTCCACCGCGCCGTCGCTTCCTTCACGTACCAATCCACCGCCTTGTAGCGGTCTTCGGCGCGGGAAAGGTTTCCCTCCTGGCCGTCCCCGTCCACATCCCCGAAATCGGTGCGGCGCGGGTCGGGATAGGGGACGGTCAGGATGACTTTGGCCCTGTAGCGGTTGGCCTCCATCTCTTTCTGAAGTAGTTTGACAGCTTCGTTGAGGTGGGGCAGGTGAGTTTCGCCGCCGAATAGCTTGGAATCCAGATACCAGAGCCAGTCCGCCCGGTTGCTGGGCGTCGGCGAGAAGCCGGGATAGAAGCAGTTGCCCGATTGGGCGGTCAGCGGCAGCATCAGAAAGGTGTCGAAAAACCAGTGGCGGGGTGTGCCGTCAGGGTTGAGATAGGCCACATAAGGTTTCAAATCCTCCATCTTCCAAGTCCTGTGGCTGTGGCCGTTGTAAATGAGAACGATGTGCCGCGCTTTCATGGCCGACGGGGAGCCGGGCGGAAAATAGGATGAGTTCATCTTTTTCCTTCCGTAAGCGGCGGTCGAGAACAAGAGCGCCGATAATATGATGATCAGAAAAAAGCGTTTTCGGGTGTGACGCAATGGTGCTTCCTTTCTGATTCGGTGAAAGAAGCGATCAATCGCTGAAAACCTGGACGAACATGATGCCCCGGATGCCCCCGTCCAGGGCGGCGATGCCGACCTGCCGGAAATCGCGGGAGAGGATGTTCCGGCGGTGGCCGGGGCTGTTCATCAGGCCGACATGGGCCATCTCGACGGTCTGGGCCAGCGCGAGATTTTCACCGGCGGTTCGGAGGCGGATTTTGGCTTTCGCCATCCGGTCGAAGGGGGACAGTCCCTCCCGGTTGATATGCGAGAAGTAACCTTTTTTGAACATATCGTCCGCATGTTTCCGTGCCACTTCTTGCAAGGCTTTGTTCATGGTCAGGGGAACCAGCGGTGGGTTCTGGCTGATGCGCTCCTGGTTGACCAGATCGAGCATCTGCTGGGCCGCCTCCGGCGCGAAAACCGCATTCGTGACCTTGAAAGGCAGCATAACGGCCTTGCCCGAACCGGGGTTTACCACCTTGACGGCAAAAAGGCTCCGCAGGTCTTCCCCGAAGTACTGCGCCGCCTGGCGCTCCAGCACCGTTCCCCCGTCCACCAGGACCCGCCCGAAGGTGGAAGCCAGGACTTCTTCTTTGGGCAAGCCCTGCGCCGGAAAGACCACGATAAAAGAGGCGATGAGGGCGCACAGCACCAGCGTTTT
Source organism: Armatimonadota bacterium (assembly GCA_020846535.1). Classification (GTDB taxonomy): domain Bacteria; phylum Armatimonadota; class JADLDR01; order JADLDR01; family JADLDR01; genus JADLDR01. The sequence goes on from JADLDR010000093.1 coordinate 9,858, forward strand.
GGCCGCCGATGGGACAATGCCCGCGATGCGGTTAATGAGGGAGCGATGGGCCGACCGGGGGATGCGCCGGTCGATCAGGCGAATGCCCGCTCCCAGAATCATCTGCGCCGCCAACCAGACGGCCACGAAGCCCACCAGGCCGGCGGCCCCGCGAGGGATGGAGGCAGAGCGTCCCAGCAGATCGGCAGCCGGGCCGGAGAGAGCGACCGCCACAAGCAGGGACAGGGCCACGGCCAGAAGCTCCAGGCACTGCACCAGGAATCCGCGCCTCAGTCCGATCCACATCGATAGCGCCATCGCTGCCGCGATGACAAAGTCGATCCAGTTCATTATATAAGCCCCAACAGCGAAATATTCTCATAGGCGGAATCATCTTACAATTAGACAAAAAATCTCTTTCTGCCTCCATCGGGAAAAGGGATTTTTCGGGCCGGGGTTGCGACGCCAAGGCTTTCGCTGAGGCGATCAATGCGGATGTTATGGCGAGAGGTGTTGCAGCCCGTCACGGATCGAGCGGATACTTGATTCTGTGCATCTGGCGGATGGCAAGGGTATAGGTGGCGATTTCGTCATCGCTTAAGGGGCGGTTCAGGATGGTCGCCTCGTCGAGGGCGACAGGCAGGCTGCCCGGGCTGCCGATGGTGAGGTGGGTTAGCCCGCCGGGTACCCCCAGAAAGCGCCCGGTGATGCGAGCCTTCAGGACTTTACGCCTATCCATATAGATAGCTGCCTTCGAGGCGGCGGCCAGGGCAACGGCGGTGTGAGGCCATTCCCCTGCTCCGAGGCGCAGGCTGGCGAGGATATCGCGGTCATAGATGCCGTTGATGTTCTGGATGACGGGGAGGTAATAGACCTGTACCGCCCCGGCGGACCGGGCCAGGCCGCACCACAGGCCAGAGCGAACGGAGTGAGAGATAAACCCCTTTCCGTTGCTCAGGCGGAGAAGCCCGAAACCGCTCTTCTTATCCGGCTCCGCCCGCAAGGCCCACCAGAACGAAACGGTCAGAAGGCGGTGAGGGAAAAGGGCCGGGCTGTCCAATGCCGGCCCTTTCGCCGCCTGCGCCGCCCGGCCCCGAGTGCCTTCGGCCACCGGCAGGGCTGAAAAGGTTTCCTTCAGCCCTGCTATATTGATATTCGCTTTTTCTCTCTCGAACGAACGGTAGTAGATAATGCGTCCCTCCGGTCCGGGCGGCAGGGACAGGTAAGAGGCCGCGCTTCCGCGGGGCGCTGCCTGGATGCCGGGGTCGAGGGCCAGCAAGGCGGCGCACAAGGAAAGCCTCAGCCGGAGAGCCGAACGGAGGGAGATCATTCTGTGCCTCCCGCTACAGGCAGAATGCGAAGCTCTCGGATGTCGTGTTTTTTGAGAGGGAAGGAGACTGTGCCGCCCTGCGCCGGCAACTCCTGACCGGTTTCCGCATCGAGGGCGCGGAAGCCTGCCGGAAAGCCCAGAGCTTTCGCCGAAATCCGGACGGATGCCTGCACATCCTGCTCCGCATAGCTGGTGACGGCGACAAGAGCCTCCTTGCTGGGGACGCTGTAGACGATGGCCAGCAAATCGGGGCTGTCTGTCTGAGCGGGCTGGGGCGTTTCGTCCCAGTAGCGGTAGACTTTCAGATTTTTGTGACCCAGCAGCTTCAGGACGGGGTTCAGAAGCGGGTCCCACACGGAGCGCAGCGCGCCGCTGGGGGTCAGTTCGTGGACGATGCAGACGGCGGCGAAGGTGCGCTGCGTCCAGGGGTCTTCGGCCAGGTTTCCGTGATCCCCTAACAGCACCGGCCAGGTTCCGGCCAGCTCGCCGTTGGTGACCAGGAGGATGTATTCGCGGGGAAAACGGTACTGGAAGTCGCCTTCGGAATACTTCCACTCCCAGTCGTACTGGAGTGTGGCGAAGGAGTGGATGGGAAGGATATTGGTGCTGGTCATGTGGGGCATGGTAACCGGCAGCATCTTGCGCTCGTTCATATACTGAAAGGTGCGTTTGGAGAGCTTCCGGAGGCCCCAGACGCCGGTGGAGGGCGCGACCGCGCCGCCCTCGCCTTTGTAGGCGGCGGTGGTCATGGTGTTGTAAGACGGGTTGAAAAACCAGTTGTCCCAGTAAACGCCCTGATTGCCCCCGATATCGAAGGATTTCCCGTACCAGTAAAGGGCGTGGTCGATATAGGAATCCGAGGGGACGATAGGGATTTCTCCGACGCCGCTGCCCGGGCCGACCGTGCGGTAATCGGTGAGGCACCATTCGTCCTGGAAGGTCTGGAATTCATCGGCGGCCTGGTAGCTTGATCGGTTGTAGTAGAAGATCATCTTCATGCCGTAGCGGCTCCGGAGGTTGTAGCGGACATGCCGCTCGAAGCTTTCCACATATTCCGGGCCGTACGGCTCGAAATACTTGCGGGCATGGCGGACGGCCTTTTCCACCTCTTCATCGGAGAGCCGCTCCCGGTTGCCCCGGCGGATCATCTGCCAGAGGCGCATATCCTTGCCTGCCGGATAGACCGATCCGCAATTTCCCAGGGCAAACCAGTTGATATCGGTTCCCAGGATCGTATAGCTGTCGCTCCAGAAGCGGTGCCGCCAGGGCGAAATGCGCGGCTTGACCGGCGCGGCCAGCAGACCGAAGGTAAGGGTGCGCGGGGATCGGATCGCCAGGGGCCGGTTCACCAGATGGATTCTGAGGGTCAGCTTCGGGCCGGAGCGCACCAGTTCCAGGTTGGGCCTGCGCCTGTCCCATCCCCAGCCGCGGTCGTTCTCGGCGAACCAGGAGAGACCGCGCTTCGGCCCGCCGATATAGATATAGGTGCAAAAGCCTGCCGGGAAGTCGTTGGCCTGCACTCTTTGCGCCGTCCAGACGACCCCCTGGCCTGGGGGAACGCGCTCGTAAAGAGTGTTGCGGATGCCATCTCCCATGGCGTGCAAAAGCGGGGCTTCGCTCTCTTTGAGGGGAATCTCCAGGGTCAGCGCATCCAGGGGCCTGCCGCTGCCGGGCAGAAGGGTCATGTCCAGCCGCATCAGGCCATCATACTCCCAGGTGGATTTGAGCAGGGCGCGGAAGCCTTCTCCTTGCAGGCTGCTTTCCGCAGTCGTTTCATGCCCCTGAATGCGGGGGAAGCGGACCGGGCCGGATCGAAGGTGCAGATCCCTCCCACCCTGCGCGGCACGGAAGCGCATCGGGGCGGACAGAAGCGGTCTGCCTGCCGCCGTCACCTGATCCCACAGGCCGGAATCACCGATGAGATGGGTTCTGAGAACCGTGGAAAGGCTTCTCCCCTTGACCCGGATGGGTGTAAAGGGAGGATAAACCTTTGCGCTCCGGCCCAGCTTATTGTACTCCCAGACATAGCGCGTGCGCTCGAAGGGTTTGACGACCTCCCCGGCGGGTGCATTTTTGCCCCGGGCCGAGACCGCGATCTCATAACTTCCCCGGAGCGGCGGCAGGGCGAAGACTTTTTCCTGCTTCGGGCCGGTGAAGCGGTCGAACCGAACGATTTTGACGGCTTTGCGGCTTCCTCTGGGCCGGATGGCGGCGGTCAGGCCGTTCAGTGCGGCCCTGGCAGGCAGGCCCGACACATCGGCGAGAATCCGCATTCTGTTCAGGTAAGGATAGTAGGCGAACTGGAAATCGACCGGCAGGACTTCGGGTCTTGCGGTCTTCCACTCCCAGGCCGGGCCTGCCTGCCAGCGGTAGGAACGGCTGTAATAAAGGGTCCGACCGTCTTCCGAGGCGGCCCGGAGGATGAGTTCATAGTTCGTCGAGGTTTCGTCGCGGGCTTCGAAGGGGATCTCTCGGGTTTCGCCGGGCCGGAGGGTGAGAGTTTCCTTCCGGTTGGCCTCCGGCATCTTGTCCCGCTTCAGGACCGCTTCCAGCCGCAGGGCAAGGGGTTCCGGCGATGGGTTGGTGAGAACAAAGGCGGCCCGGATATCGCGCGTGGCCGGGTCGGTGCGGTGAAGCCAGCCGACCGCCGGCGCTTCCTCCCAGGCAAAGGTGAAGCGGATATCTCCGGGCGCGTAGCCTCCGCCGCCCAGGGAGGAAAAGGCCCAGGGTTGTTTCCAGTTGCGGCAGAGGTTGATGCCCCAGCTTCCTTCATCGGCCCTGCGCCCTGGCGCGATGCCGTCCACCGGCACGGCGATCTCGGCCTGCCAGTAGCCGTCATGGAAGCCGCTGGCAAAGGTCCAGTCCCCGCGCCACCCCGGATCAGCCCGTATGTTGCCGCGGGTGTGCATCTGATAGGCTTTGCGCCCGGCGGCGTTCGCCAGCAGTTGAAAAGCGCGGCCATGCTCCGAACCCGGGGTCGGGTCCACCCAGACCTCCAGCGAATCGTCATAGACGATTTTCAAGGTGTCTGTATTGGCCTGCGTGGTCAGAGCGCCCTCCACAGGCAGTTGAGAGATGACCGCCAGGTAGAGATGGGTTGCAGTGGCTCCCACATAGGCCCGGACGCGGCGGCGCTCCAGCCGGTTCTCCCAGGCGAACCCGTCGAACCCGGCAGCCGCAGCCCATTCTTTCGCCTCGATTCTGCCATCCAGCCTGGGGGCCTGCGCCATCAGGGGCGCGCGGTATTCCGCCGCCCGGACAGGCCATACGGCCCCTGCCATGAAAGCGATACACCAGAGCAATCGCAGCGTTTTCGGCATTGCCGGTTTCCTCCTTGAAATAAGCGGGGGGATTGAGCCTGCATGACGGGCTGCCCTGATTCAGCGTTCTATGTTTTCTCCAGCCGCACAGCCAGGCGAAGGCGGACAGCATCCAGTTCCTCCGGGCTTTTGGCCTTGAGGACCGCTTCCACCTATTGGTCCAGCCACTTTTGCGGGACCCCGGCCTTCCTCAGCGCATCCAGCAGCCTGTATTCCTGGACGCCCTGGCGGTAGGCTTCGAAGGCGTGGGTGGTGAGAAAGCCGTCTTTGCCGTACCAGTAGTAGAGGTAATAATCGTTGGCTTTGTCCAGGTCGTTCCAGGGGTCCCCCTGGGAATCGTAGCCTGCGAAGATGCCCAGGCCCTTGACATCGTACTTGAACGCCTGCCAGTGGCCCATGCGGAGGGCGATCTTCTCCTTCAAATCCTGCGGGGCGTCCAGGGATACGGTCAGCCGGTAGTTTGCCGTCAGGCTTTTGACGCCGACTACGGCAGTCACCCAATCCTCCCGCAAGCCCCGGCAGGATAGTTGCTTGAGAGGCCGGGAGAGGGCGGCGGGCATGGTTTCTTCTTTGACCCCGGCCCAGGGAGAGATTTCATAGCAATTACAGTCAGGGGCGGCCTGAAGTGAGCCGCCGGGAAAAGACAGGCAGAGACAGAGCATAATAGCCCGCCAAAGTAAAGAAGCGCTGCATTATAATTCCTTCCTGGATTCATGCGGGTTATCGCCGAGACCGGGGAGCGAATAGCCCTTATGAAAGATGAAGCATGAAAGGAGGAATGGCTGCCACTGCAAGGGAACGCACAGACTACTCCCCGATTGATCTTTCAATCACCCGCCCGCGCCTCCCGGCAGGCTTTTGGCTGTCTGCCGGACGATCTTCCGCAGGTCGCTCTCTTCCTCGTCGGAGATGAGGCTGTAGGGGGTGAAGCGGCGTTCATAACGGAGGGCGATTTCGCGGGCGAAGTCGATATCGGTTCTGGAACCGCTTTTAAGCCAGCCGCTGACGAACTGACCGGACCAGGTGAGGGGCTGGAAGAGTTCATATCTGAATCTCTCGGCGGTGAAGTCGGTTCCCAGGTGGTTCCCGCCGACGCCTGCGGCGGCTATCTCCTCGAAAGCGCACTCCGTTTCATCCACCGCAGGCGGGACCAGCAGCTTTTCCAGGCTTTCGGCCAGGTCGAGGTCGAGAACCATCTGCACCGGGGAGCAGATCTCATCCATGCCGAGAAGTCCGGCGGACACCGAGCCGTGCCCTGTCGCCAGGGCGCTGATGAGCGCCCCGGTGCCTTTCTGCGCCCCGGCCTCGAAGGAAGGCGCTTTCGCATCGGTCAGGCCGGTATGAGCGCCGCCGGAGCAACTGTAGAAGCGAGCGATATCGGCGAATGCAACATTCACGCGCTGCATCTCCGGGCGGCCATAGCAGGAAACCCCTGTCCGCATATCCACAGTCGAGATCGAGCCTCCCAGCCCGAAGGCGACATCCTCCCAGAAAGAACGGTGCAGCAGGAAAAGAAAAATTTGTTCCGCCAGCGATTGCGTGACCGCGCCTGCCAGGGTGATAGGCGCGGTCGCTCCCTGCATCGGCAGGTATCCTATGCCCATCCGAAAGCCCCGCTTGTCGAAATAGAGCATTTGCTCGCATTCGGGTCGTGCCAGCTTGAAAGGAGAGATCAGGTAGCCGGTCGCGCCGAATACCTCCCTCGTTTCTTTCCCCTGGTAGCGGGCGTGGCACTCGAAGACCTCCAGGAGCGGCTCGCAGAGGGCTGTGAAGTGGACGCTCCCGCCCTGATGCGCTCCGTATTTCCAGCAAAAGAGCTTTTCGGCCAAAGGGATACAGGCGGGCGGGATGCCTTTCGGCACGAAGGGGACGCCCAGCACGCCCACCCCCTGCACTTTCGGAAGGCTCCGTGCAAAGCCGATGAAACGGGCCAGCCGTTCCTCATCGAAGGGCAGGAGTTCATCGGTTGCCGGATCGAGATAGTAGGACTGGTAGACGCCGGAATGGGCGGTGATGGAGGGCAGTTGGCTTTCATCGCGCGGGTATTTGGGAGCGGAGGCGATCAGGGATTCGACCACCGGGGGGGCGAAGCGCACCGTGTCGGTGAGGGAATGCCATTCCCCGCCCAGGGAGGCCAGCTTTTCCCGAACGCCCTGATGTTCGACTCTAGCTCCCATCTCGGCCAGCAGGCGCAGGGCGTTCCGGTGAATCGTCTCTACCTGCGAGCGCGTCAAAAATTCGGATAATCTCATGATTCGATCTGCCTTCGGGATTTGATAGGGCTTGGGCATATCTGCCGTTGCGAGGAGCGCAAGCGGCGAAGCAATCTCCAGACTCATCAACCCCAAGAGAGCTTTCGGCATTTGCGACGCCGGAGATTGCCGCGTCGCTTGCGCTCCTCGCAGGCTGCGCCGATAAGGAGGCTTGTCTTATCGCAAGGGAAAGTCTCGATTTGTAATCCGGGGCCGAGCAGACTATAAAGTCTATGCCGCCTCCACCCGGGCTTGCCAACCGGTCGGATGCACTCCGGGAACAAAGAAGATTCCGCTGCTGTAGTCTCCTGTAAAGATGCGCGTTCCCTTTGAATTCCGCGCCCGTGCGGTTTTTCCTTCGAGCCTGTCGTGCGTCCAGCCCCTTTTTGCCGTCCGGTTGACAAACGGAGGGGGCTTTTCCTATAATTGATGTAAGGCAGGTTTTCGGTATCAAAGCGCCCGCTGTCGGGCGCTTTTCACAACGGTATCCGGTGAAGTTTCGAGGGCATCGCCGGGAGAAGAAAGGTGAACAAGCATTATGATCTATCCCTCCGAGGATAAAATCGAGAAAAATGTGGAAAGCAAGTATATGCTGACCATCCTTGCGGCCAAACGTGCCCGCCAATTGCGGGAAGGGGCGGACCCTCTGGTCGATACGGAATCGGCGAACCCGATTACGGTGGCTCTGGAGGAGATCGCCTCCGGGAAGGTCAGGGCGATAGAAAAACCCATCGAAATCAAGGAACCGGAACCGGATATCTTTCCGAGCGCGACGCTGGGAGTCAGCGAACTGCTGTCTCTGGACGGAGCGGAGGATCTTGCGGACCCGGAAATTCAGGATACGCACGATTTGTTGGGAGCGGGGGAAGACCAGGAATTTGAGGAAGTAGACGATGCCGCGCAAGAGGCGGGCGATCCGGCCTTCTATGAGCCTGAAGTCGACCATGAGAACGAGGAACTGGAAGACTTTTAATCTGAGGTGTCTACGAAAGCAAGGAGCGCGCCAACGTGCCGAACAAGCTGGATTACTATGAAGTTTTAGGGGTGAGCCGCCAGGCGTCCGCCGAGGAGATCAAGCGGGCCTACCGCAACCTGGCCCGGAAGCACCACCCCGATGTCAACAAGGACTCCAACGCGGAAGAGCAGTTCAAGGAAATCAACGAAGCCTACGAGATTTTGAGCGATCCGCAGAAGCGGGCTGTCTACGACCAGTACGGGCACGAAGGCCCCAGGCCCGGCGGGGCCGATTTCGGGTTCGGCGATATTTTCGATCTCTTTTTCGGGGCAGGCGGGCGGGATGCCGGGAGAGGCCGTCCGACCGTGCAGCGCGGCTCCGATCTGCGCCTGGACCTGGAGATCACGCTGGAGGAATCCGCCACCGGTGTGGACAAGACCATCAAGGTTTCCCGTCTGGAACACTGCGCGGCCTGCGGCGGTAGCGGCGGCAAGACAGCCGATTCCATGCAGCGATGCGCCCAGTGCCGGGGTACGGGCCAGGTGCGGCAGACGCAAAACACCATCCTGGGTTCGTTCTCGACGGTAGCGACCTGCCCGGTCTGCCGGGGCGAGGGCTTTGTCATCAAAGACCCCTGCACCACCTGCAACGGACAGGGGCGGCAGCGGCAGACCCATGAGCGCAACCTGGTGGTGCCGCCCGGGGTCGAAACCGGGGCGCGCATCCGCCTGACCGGGGAAGGCGATGTCGGGCCGAGAGGCGGCCCGGCGGGGGATCTCTATATCGTTCTCACCGTCCGGCCCCACGATATTTTTCAGCGGGAAGGCACCGAGCTTTACTGCGAATTGCCCATCGGATTCGTCCAGGCCGCCCTGGGAGCGACCGTGGACGCTCCGACCCTGGAGGGGACGGAGAAACTGACCATCCCCGAAGGCACTCAGACCGGAACGGTCTTCCGCCTGCGCGGGAAGGGGATGCCCGACCTGGATGCGCGGGGCAGGGGTGATATTCATATCGCCGCGCGCGTGGTGACCCCGACCCGACTGAACGACCACCAGAGAGATCTTTTACGCCAGTTCGCCGAATCGGGCGGCGAGAAGAATGTGCAGCATCAGGAGAAGGGCCTGTTCGACAGGGTAAAGGAAGCCTTCAAAGGACTGACCGAATAATGAACTGGGCCGAGATCGGCGTGGCGACCACCTTCGAGGCGATGGATGCCGTGGTGCAGATTATGCTGGACATCGGGTGCGGGGGGGCGGTGGTGTCCGGGGTGTCCTCTCCCTTTGTCACCGCTTACCTGCCGGTCAACGATGCCCTGGAGCCGAAGGTGGCGGAACTGAAGGCCCGTGTGGTGGGGCTGAAAGAATACGGCCTCGATCCGGGCAGCGCCGATGTGATGCTCCGCTCGATTGCCGATGAGGACTGGGCCGAAGCCTGGAAAGCCTATTTTAAGCCGATGCGTATCGGCAAGCGATTGGTGATCAAGCCCTCCTGGGAATCGCTTCAACCGGGCGAGAACGACGTCATCGTCGAAATCGACCCGGGCCAGGCGTTCGGGACGGGAACCCATCCCAGTACGCAACTGGCATTAGAAGCCCTGGAACGCTATCTGAAACCCTGCATGGTGGTCTATGACATCGGAACCGGCTCCGGCATTTTGAGCATCGCAGCCGTCCGCCTGGGCGCAGGATCGGTATGGGCCACCGACAGCGACCCCATCGCCGTTTCCGCCGCCTCCCGGAACGTCGCTATGAACGGCGTAGCGGACCGGGTTCATGTGGCCGAAGCGGAAGGGCTGCCGGAGGCAGCCGAAAACCCGCATCTGGCGCTGGCGAATATTGTGGCCGAGGTTTTGGCCGCCCTGTGTTCGGCGGTATATGCCCGCCTTCAGCCGGGCGGCTTCTATATCGCTTCCGGGATCGTGGACAACAAGGCCCCTCTGGTCGCCCGCGCTCTGCCGGAGGCCGGCTTCAAAATCATCGAGATCTTGAGCGAAGGCGAGTGGGTGGCTTTCGTCGCAGGGAAAGGCTTTTAATACAACGCCCGTCAACCGTATGCACCGTTTTTATTTCGAAAATCCTGTCGGAAGGCAGGAGGCTCTTTCCCTTGCGGGCGAGCAGGCCCACCAGATCACGCAGGTGCTGCGCCTGAAGACAGGCGACAGCCTCTGCCTTTTCGACGGAACAGGAGAAGAATTCATCTGCCGGATCGAGGCTGGCGACCGGGGTAAGGTCGCTGTGCGCGTGAGCGAGAGGTTGCGGCCTCCGGTGGAAGCCGCCATTCGTCTGACCCTGGCCCAGGGTCTGCTCAAGGGCGAAAAAAACGAATGGGTGATCCAGAAGGCGACCGAGCTAGGGGTGGCGGCTATCCGGTTTCTCACCACCGAGCGAACCGTGGCGGATTTACCGCAGGGCAGGACCGCCAGCCGTCTGGCCCGGTGGCGTAAAGTGGCGGTAGAAGCCGCCGAGCAATCCGGGCGAGTGGCTGTTCCGGCGGTTTTGGCTCCGGCAGCGCTCTCCGAACTCTGGCGGCAGAGAGCCGACTACGACCTCGCTTTGATGCCCTGGGAGCGTGAGGAAGGCAATGCATTGACACGCTCGCTCGCCCGTTTTCCCGAAGCCCGCCGGATCCTCTGTGTGATCGGCCCGGAGGGCGGTTTCAGCGAGGCGGAGATTTCGGAGGGTCGCCGCGCGGGAGCCGAGATCGTCACTTTGGGGCCGCGGGTACTCCGCGCGGAGACGGCGGCCCTTGCCGCTACCGCCCTGATCTTGCAGGAGGTGGTTTGAATCCGGCGGCTCCTCCGGCGCTGCCGGGAAAGTGATAAAGGACTTTCAAAACGAAGGCCCGAAAGATATTTTATCCCCAGCCGGGCTGCCCGGCGGGGAGCAGGAGATACGGCCTGTATGAAAGAAGTCAGCACCTCATTACTGACCGCGAACAAGCGCCCCGGACTGAGCGCCAAGCAGGAGCGCGTGACGGACAACCTGGAGCAGCTTCTGAATGTGCTGCCTCCCGATATTCGCCAGGAGCTGGAAAAGCAGCCGGACCGCGACGACCTCTATGAAATCGTTCTCGACCTGGGCCGGGAACCGGAGGCCCGCTACTCCGACCGCGTTCTCTATATGGAGGAACGCATGGTCACCCCGGAGGATATCCGCTATGTGACCGAACGGGTGGGAGAATTCGGAGACGACAACCGGGCAGGCATCGAGCGCACCCTCCACCGCATTTCCGCCATCCGCAACCGCCGGGGGAAGATCGTCGGCCTGACCTGCCGGATTGGGCGGGCGGTCTACGGCACCATCGATATCATCCGCGATGTAGTGGAAACCGGCAAAGGCATCCTCATGCTGGGCCGCCCCGGTGTCGGCAAGTGCATCACCGGCGATTCCCTGGTCTTCTCTGACCGCGGGATGCTGCCCCTGCGCCAGTTCGTGCCCAAAAACCTGCCGGTCGATATCTTCTCCGAGTGCCGCGCTACGCTGCATGGGAAAGACGGCCCGGTCGCCAGCTCTCACGTCTACAACGGCGGAATGCAGGAAACCGTTGCCATCACCACCGCCCACGGCTATCGCCTGGAAGGCACTCCGGAGCATCCTGTTGTGGTGCTGAACGAGGACAGCGACCTGGAGTTCCGGCAGTTGAAGGATATCCGCACAGGCGACACGGCGGTTATCCAGCGCGGACAGGGGATGTTCGGGGGGGAAACGCGCCTTCCGAAAGCCGCAGTTTCGGCGGGCGGGGCGGGCTATCCTCGTGAAATGAGCGAGGCCTTGGCCCGGTTCCTGGGCTACATCATGGCGGTAGGGTGGTCCGCCGGCCCGGAGGTGATGCGCCTTTGGCATGACGAAACCGACGCCCTGCTCGATATGGCCTCTGTCACGGGCGACCTTTTCGGTCTCAAGCTCAGGCGCTACTACGCCGCCGGGCACTGGAGCGGGCAGGACTTCTATATCCGCAGCGCCGAACTCCGGGCCTTCCTGAAGGGGCTGGGGGTGGAGCTTTCGCCCCAGCGCAAGCGCATCCCGGACTGCATCCTGAAAGCGCCGGGGGAGATGGCGGCGGCGTTCTTCAGCAGCTTCTTCGAGGCGGCGGCGCACCTGCGGAAATCACGGCTGGAGCTTCTGGTCTTTTCGGAGGCGATGGCCCGTCAGATGCAGGTTGTTTTGCTGAATCTCGGCATCGTGGTCCGGCTCCGGGCCAAGCGCAACGGGCGCTACCGGGACAGGCTCTTCCAAATAACCGTTGCGGGGCGGGACCTGGAGCTTCTTGCCGAGAGGGTCGGGATGGTTTCGGAGCGCCGGTCTAAATACCTGACGCGGATGGCCCAGCCCGCCTGGAACCGGCAGGAGGAAGTGATCGCCCACCTGCACAGCAGACCGCTGGCCCTCAAGGGAGCCGCCTCCGGCGCGGTCTGGCGGGAGGGGTTGTTTTCGCAGCCCGCCCAGCCCCGGGGAGAGCGGAGGCCCGGTCACCGCGCGCTGCAAACCGTTCTCTCTCTGGCAGAGGAAAAGGGGAACCCCATCCAGGCCGAGATGAACAGGCTCAAAGAGGGCAATCTCTTTTATGATGCGGTGGCCGCCCGCGAAACGGGCCGGGCGGAGGTGTTCGATTTTTCCGTTCCGGTCACCCATACCTTTTTTGCCAGCGGTTTTCTGAACCACAACACCACCAAACTACGCGAAGTGGCCCGCGTTTTGAGTGAGGAGTTTAAGAAACGGGTGGTGGTGGTCGATACCTCCAACGAGATCGCCGGGGACGGCGATATCCCGCACCCGGCCATCGGGCACGCCCGCAGGATGCAGGTGTCCACCCCTTCCCGCCAGCATGAGGTGATGATCGAGGCGGTAGAAAACCACATGCCGGAAGTCATTGTCATCGATGAGATCGGGACCGAGGAAGAAGCCTACGCTGCCCGCACCATCGCGGAGCGCGGCGTGCAGTTGGTGGCGACCGCGCACGGGAACTCCCTGGAAAACCTTCTGGTCAATCCCACTCTCTCCGACCTGATCGGAGGCATCCAGGCCGTCACTTTAAGCGACGATGAGGCCAAGCGGCGGGGAACGCAGAAAACCGTCCTGGAGCGCAAGGCCCCGCCCACTTTCGAGGTGGTTATCGAGATCATGGAGATGGACAAGCTGGCGATCCACCTGGATGTGATGGCGACGGTAGACAAGCTCTTGCGCGGCGCTCCTCCCAGGCCCGAAATCCGGGTACACACTCCGGAAGGCAATATCGAGATCGTCCAGAAGCCGGAGCCGGAAACGCGCCCCTCCTACACTCCCGCCCCGCGGGCGGAAGCCGAATCGCCGCCTTCCCAGCCCCTTCCGGCCACGGTGAGAATCTTTCCCTACGGGGTCAGCCGCGGCAGGCTTGACAAGGCGATCAAGGATCTGAAGGTTCCGGCCTATATCGCCCGCGACTGGGAGGAGTCGGATGTTATCATGACCCTGAAGGCCCACTTCCGGCGCGAGCCTGCCAAGCTGAAGGACGCCATGGACAGCGATAAAGCGGTTTTCGTGGTGCGGAGCAATACCCTGGTGCAGATCGAGGAATGCCTGCGCGATATCTTCCAGATCAGCGACCGGAGCGTGGAGGAGATGGCCCTGCGGGAGACGGAGGAGGCCGTGGAGCGTGCTATTGCCTCCCAGCAGGCGGTGGAACTGATGCCCCGCAATAGCTATATCCGCCGCCTCCAGCACCAGTTGATCGAAAAATACAAGCTGCAATCGGAAAGCGTCGGTCAGGAACCCCAGCGCCGCGTGAAGGTGCTGCCGTTTTAGACAGGGGGCGTGTGAGGAAAGGACTCTTTATTACCCTCGAAGGGCCGGAGGGCGGCGGTAAAACTACCCAGGCCCGCTGGCTGGCGGAGGATTTGCAGGCCAAAGGCGCTGACGTTGTGCTGACCCGGGAGCCGGGCGGAACGGCGGTGGGAAACGGGGTGCGTTCCATCCTGCTGGACAGCTCGCCGGGAAGCATTTCGCCGGAAGCCGAAACCCTGCTCTATCTGGCCGGCAGGGCACAGCATGCGGCGGAGGTTTTGCGGCCTTCCCTTCACGCCGGACGGATCGTGGTCTGCGACCGCTATACCGATTCCACGCTGGCCTATCAGGGCCACGCCCGGGGCCTGGGCGTCGAACCTCTGATCGCCATGAACGATTTCGCCACCGGAGGACTCCGGCCCGGCCTGACCCTCCTGCTCGATATCCCAGCCGAGGTGGGGCTGGAGCGGCAGAGAGAGCATAACCGGATGGAGGCCGAGGGGCTTGACTTTCACCGCAAAGTGCGGGAGGGCTTTTTACTCCTGGCGGAGCGATGGCCGGAGCGGGTCAAGGTTGTGGATGCCTCGCAACCGCCGGGAATCGTCCGAAGCAGGCTGTGGGATATCGTCTGGGGGTGGATCCGATGAAACTGATACTGACGGTCATTCACGACCGCGACCACGATAAAATGGCGGAAGCCCTTCTTTCGCACAATTTTCGCTTCACGAAGGTTGCCAGCACCGGCGGTTTTCTGAGGGAAGGGAACATGACCTTCCTCGTCGGCGTGGACGACAGCCATGTCGATCAGGTGATCGCCCTGATCGGTCAGACCTGCAAAACCCGGGAGCAGTTCGTCAACATCCTCCCCCCCGATGCCGCCCCGCTCGGGACGATGGTTCCCAGCCCGGTTAAGGTGCTTGTCGGCGGCGCTATCGTCTTCGTGCTGGATGTGGAACGCTTCGAACGCTATTGACGGGACAGTTCCTCCAACCATGAGATTGAGCGAGATACTCGGTCAGGATAGGGCCGTCCGGATACTGCAAAACGCGCTCCGGCGGGGGCAGGTGGGCCATGCCTATCTGTTTATCGGCCCGGAAGGGGTGGGAAAGCGGCTGACCGCGGAAGCCTTCGCCCGCGCCCTCAACTGCACCGGAAGCGGGAAGAATCTGACCGAAGCCTGCGGCGTTTGCCCGTCTTGCCGGAAGATGGATTCCGGGAACCATACCGATTTCAAGGTGATCGAGCCGGAGGGGCTTTACACCAAAATCGATCAGACCCGGGCGCTCAAGCACGACCTGCAATACGCTCCCTTGCAGCACCGCTGGAAAATATATCTCTTTTCCGAAGCCGAAACCATGAACGCGGAGGCGGCCAACAACCTCCTGAAGGCCCTGGAAGAGCCGCCTGCTCATACCGTTTTCCTCCTGCTGTCCGCCAATCCCGCCGCCGTTCTGCCCACCATCCGCTCCCGCTGCCAGCCCATCCGCTTCGGCTTCCTGCCTTTGCCCCTGGTGCGGCAGACCCTTGCGGAGCAATTCGGGCTGAACGAAGAGGAGACCCGCTTTCTCGCCTCCTACTCCTCCGGGCGGCTGGGGCAGGCGATGGCCCTGGCCCGGATCCCTGACGTTTTCGCCCGCCGGGAGGAAGTCCTCCGGCTGCTCGAATCTCTCTCTTCCCTGCCGGCCGGGGCCGCGCTGAGGCTGTCGGAGGATCTGCGCTCCCTTGCCCGCGAAGCGAAGGATAAGGAGAGCGAGGAGGGAGACAAGGGGGAAGATAAAGAGAAGTTTTCCCGCCGGGCGACTTCCGAACTGCTGGACATCATGGCGGCCTGGTTCCGGGACCTGCTGATCCTCAAGGCGCAGGCGAACACCGATGGGCTTCTGACCAACAGCGATTACGCCCCGGCCCTGCGGCAGTCGGCAGGCTGCTTCACCGAGGAGAGCCTTCACGAAGCGATTGAAACCATTTTCGCCACCCGCAGGCACATCGAGCGCAACGCGAACCTGTCCCTTGCGCTCGATATTATGATGATAAAGCTCCTCCGGTGCAGGAGCGCGGCGGCGGGGTGAGAGGGAACCTCAATGCAACTCGTTGACAGACACGCTGCCGCCGTCAATAACCTGTAGTTTGAACTCATGACCGTCAAACAGCGACATGCCTGCCAGCGGAGTCGTTTGGACGCCATAGACCAATATGTGGCGGATAGCCGCTTGCCATAGCACAGTGGCCGAGTAAATATCGAATATCTGCTCGCTGCCGTCCGCCAGAACGGCTCTGCCTCCTGCTCGCTAGGTGAGTCCGAGCGACTCTGTCTGAGCGGGGCTTAACGTCAAAGAGCCGTTGAAACCCGTGTCGACAACAGCGGTGATAGATTGGCCCTGCTTCTCAGAACCGCGTACTTCCAGACGCATCACCGCTTCGCTGTTCGCGTTGACTGAACCCACTATCATTGCTTATGCTCCCGCCCGGCGGCCTATGCGGTGCGCGTAGCGATATCCCACTCTGGTCAGCCATATTTGCGAATCGGGATAACGAGCCAGCAATCGCTCCGTGGCGGTATAGTCGTCCTCGTCGATTTCGTAAGCTCCAGTTTCGATATCGATGGCGATAAATTTACCCCGATGAACCGGTTCCACCATACTGCGAAGATTGCGCTCATATATCTCGTCTCCGCGCCTGGCGAATTCCTCTTTGGTGTAAGCAGGCCGCCTCATGGCCTCCTCCTTTCATGAAAATCGGTGAGAACCTGTTTCTTGGCGCTCGTTATTATGTTCCCCATCCACTGGTGAATTACTTCTTTATATGGAAATATTATAGAAATAATTTTAAGGTTCGAACAAAACAAAATCGCCTGTGCGGAACTTATGCACAGGCGATTCGTATATAGGACAGGCCGCTGCCTATTCAATGAGATTCGCGAGGGGCCGGATTCGCCCAGAGGGGCAGAGTTCGATGGATGGAGCCGCATTCTTTTTCATCGCCACCGGTCCGCCCTGCCAGTACGGTTTCGGTGAAAACCATCACGGCCATCAGCGCAAAGACCATGGCGACGGCCCATGCTACCGTCCGGTATTTCAACATCGTTCATCACCCTCCTTTCAAGCGTTTCCTATGATATATTATGCCACATTCGGCCCGGAAATTTAGAGGAAGTTCTTATCGGATGTGATCGTTATCTGACCGTTCGCCCGTTCCATTCCCTTTTTGACAAATCCCTTTAAGTATGGTATGATAAATTGAGAGGTGTCACTATGGGTTTCCTGAAAACGATTTTCGATAGCAACGAACGCGAAGTGAAGCGGCTGTGGCCGCTGGTGGAAAAAGTGAACGCCCTGGAGCCGCAGATACAGGCGCTCGGCGACGAGCAGCTCCGGGGCAAAACGGAAGAGTTTCGCAGCCGCCTCCGGAACGGAGAAACGCCGGACGATCTTTTACCGGAGGCGTTCGCCGTCGTGCGGGAAGCGGCGGTCCGCGCCATCGGCCAGAGGCATTTCGATGTGCAGCTCATGGGTGGGATGGTGCTGCACCAGGGGCGCATCGCGGAAATGAAAACAGGGGAAGGCAAGACCCTGGTTGCCACGCTCCCGCTCTACCTGAATGCCCTGGAGGGCAAGGGATCGCACCTGGTCACCGTCAACGACTACCTGGCGAAACACGGCGCGCAGTGGATGGCCCCGATCTATCACCTGCTGGGGCTGACCCTGGGCATCGTGCAGGGGGCCAGCGCCGAAACCGGAGACCTGGGCGCTTCCTATATCCACGACCCCGATTTCGAAAACGACGATCCCAAGCAGCAGTTTCTCAGGCCGTGCGAGAAGCGGGAAGCCTATCTCGCCGACATCACCTATGTGAACAACAGTGAGATCGGCTTCGACTACCTGCGCGACAATATGGCGATGTCTCCCGATGAACTTTCTTTGCGAGAACTGAACTTCGCCATCGTGGACGAGGTGGACAGCATCCTGGTGGATGAGGCCCGAACACCGCTGATTATCTCCGGCTATGTGGAGGAATCGACCGACAAGTATTTCAAGGTCGACCGCGTGGTGTCCCGGCTGGCGCGCCAGGAGGAGAAAGACCTGGGGCAGGCCCAGAAGGAAGTCATCAAGCCTGGCGACTATACGGTGGATGAAAAAGCCCGCACCGCCATGCTCACCGAGACGGGAACCGCCAAAGTGGAGGAGGCGCTGGGACTGGAGAATCTCGCCGACGATTTCGAGATGATGCACCACGTCAATGCGGCCCTGAAAGCCCGCTTCGTCTATAAAAACGATGTGGATTACGTGGTCCGCGAGGGGCAGGTCATCATCGTCGACGAGTTTACCGGAAGACTGATGTTCGGGCGGCGCTACAGCGACGGGCTGCACCAGGCCATCGAGGCCAAAGAGGGCGTCAAGGTCGAGCATGAAAGCCAGACCCTGGCGACCATCACCTACCAGAACTTCTTCCGGCTCTATACCAAGCTCGCCGGGATGACGGGTACGGCTAAAACGGAGGAAGAGGAATTCCGGAAAATCTACGGCCTAGATGTGGTCTGCGTTCCTACCAACCTGCCCATGATCCGCAAGGACTACCCGGATGTGATCTACAAGACGGAAGAGGCCAAGTTCTGCGGCATCGTGATGGAATTGCTCTACCTCTACAACCGGCAGCAGCCGGTGCTGGTGGGAACGCGCTCCATCGAGGTTTCGGAGCGGCTGAGCGGGCGGCTGATGTCCGACAAGCTCCAACTGCTGATGGCGACCCTGATCCTCCGGGCCGCCCTGGAGGAGCGCAAGGATATCGATAAGGATACCCGTGGCAAGCATACCCAACTGATTAATACCAAGCTGGACGACCTGACCCTGGGCCGACTGAAGGGCCTGGCCCGGGATCTCAATGTCGATCTGGATATGACCGCAACGGAAAACATCGCCAAAGGCGCGGCCCTGATCACCGACCACATGGACTACCTGAACCGCCACAGCAAGAACGGCAAAGATGGCCCGCCCGAAGGCTCTGTGGAGCGCATCACGGACACGACCAAGCTGGCCGAAGCCCTGCAAGGCGGCATCCCGCATAACGTCCTGAACGCCAAATACCACGAGCGGGAGGCCCAGATCATCGCCGAGGCGGGCCGTATGGGGGCGGTTACAATAGCCACCAACATGGCCGGTCGCGGTGTGGACATCATCCTGGGCGGCAAGGCGGAAGGGACGGCGGCAGGCAAGACTCCGGAGGCCGAATCCGTCCGGCAGCGGGGCGGGCTGCACATCCTGGCAACCGAGCGCCATGAAAGCAGACGCATCGATAACCAGCTCCGGGGCCGGTCCGGACGCCAGGGAGACCCCGGAAGCTCTCGCTTCTATGTGTCTCTGGAAGACGAGCTCTGGCGGCTCTTCGGGGATAAGAGCAATTCGTTCCTCCTGGCCTCCTGGCCGGAGGAGATGCCGGTCGATGCCAAACTCCTTTCCAAGATGATCGAGCGGGCGCAGAAGAAAGTGGAAATGAACCACTTCGGCATCCGCAAGCGCACCCTGGAATACGACGACGTGAAAAACGTCCAGCGCGACCTCATCTACAAGGAGCGCCGCAAAATCCTGGAAGGGGCCGACCTCAAGGAAAGCATCCTGGAGAGCGTCGAGAAAATCATCGACCACGAGATCGACCTCTATTGCAGCCGGGAAATCTCCGCGGACGAGTGGGATATGCATACTCTCTTCGAGACCCTGGATGAGACGATGGGGGTTTCCTTGGTCATCCGCCCTAAAGATCTGGAAGGCCGCAGCCGGGAAGACCTGAAGGAATTCCTGGAGTCCGCCGCCTACCATATCTACGAAGAGCGCGAAAAGATGATCGATGCCCAGGCGGAGCAGCCGGGCTATATGCGCCACCTGGAGCGGTGGGTGGCCCTCCACACGGTCAACCAGAAGTGGATCGATCATCTGGCCTCCATGGACTACCTGGAGGAAGGCATTCACCTGCGCGGCTACGCCCAGCAGGACCCGCTGGTGGCCTACAAAAAAGAGGCGTACGCTATGTTCCAGGAGCTGCTCTACTCCATCCAGCATGACATCGTGGCCTGGATGTATCATGTGCAGATCCAGCAGAATCCGGTCCGCCGCCAGGCATACCATCCCATCGCCACCGGGGACGGGGAGGGCAACGGCAGCGCGGCTCCGGTGCGCCTCAAGGACAAGGTAGGCCGGAACGATCCCTGTCCCTGCGGCAGCGGGAAGAAGTACAAGCGGTGCTGTTTGAATAAAGAAACGGTATAGCGATCCGTAGGGGGCAGGTCGCCGGGCCTGCCCTGATTTTTCAATCACGATAAGAAAGGCAGGTGAGTTTCGCGATGCTGTCCGAATTGAAACATGAAATTGATGCGGCCATTCGCGAGGTGGAAGAGGTAGGTGATCGCCTTTGACCTCGTAGGAAAACAGGCCCGGATGGCGCAGCTTGAGGAGAAAACCGCCGACCCTTCCCTCTGGAACGATCCCCCCGCAGCCCAATCGCTTCTGAAGGAACTGAGCGACCTGAAGGAAGAGGCGCTGCCCTGGCTGGAGATGAAGCGGCATCTCGGCGACCTCAGCGATTATGCGGTGCTGGCCGCCGAAGAGGAGAACAGCGAAAGCTTCGAGGCGGAGATCCGGGAGCAGTTCGATGCTTTGCGCCAGCGGATCGAGCAGATGAGCCTGGCGACCCTGCTGAGCGGGGAGCATGACAGCAGCAACGCCATCCTGGAGATCAACTCCGGCGCGGGCGGGACGGAAGCCTGCGACTGGGCGGAGATGCTCCTCCGTATGTACACCCGGTGGGCCGAACGGCGGGGATGTAAAATCGAGATGATCGACCGCACCCCGGGCGATGTGGCGGGCACGAAAAGCGTGACCCTCCTCATTTCGGGCCGGAACGCTTACGGCTATCTGAAATCCGAAAGGGGCGTTCACCGGCTGGTCCGCATCTCGCCCTTCGATGCCAACAAGAGACGGCATACCTCTTTTGCCTCGGTGGATGTGATCCCCGAAATCGAGAACGCGGGCGAAGTAGAGATCAACGAGGACGATCTCAAGATCGAAACCTACCGCTCCAGCAGCGCGGGCGGCCAGAACGTGCAGAAAAACGATACCGCCGTCCGGATCACCCACATCCCGACCGGCATTATCGTCACCTGCCAGAACGAGCGATCCCAGCTTCAGAACAAGGAAAACGCCCTGAAGGTCCTGCGTGGGCGGCTCTACGAGCTTCAGGAAAAGGAAAACCAGGCCCGCCTCGCGGAACTCAGAGGAGAACTACGAGCCATCGAGTGGGGCAGCCAGATCCGCTCCTATGTCTTCCACCCCTATACCCTGGTCAAAGACCACCGCACCGGCGTCGAAACCGGCGATGTCATCCGCGTGATGGACGGCGAAATCGACGACTTCATCGAAGGCTACATGCGCTGGGACGGCGTTCCGGTGAAATAACGGGTGTTCTTAAGAATATAACGGATCGATGCCGTCTGCGAGGGTAAAGCCCGAAGCCATCTTCAGGGTCACGCCAACGCACAGAGCCTTCTCGGGCCTATGTTGCGCTGGAGATTGCCGCGGAGCTTTCGCTCCTCGCAGACGGCATCGAGCGTAAGCCCTCCAAAGCGTAACTTTTCCCCTCCGTTAGCGTTATAGTTGAATAGACTGAAGCAGAGGTGACCTGAAATGACGCTGACTTTGTGCCGTGAATGCCGTCAGGAAGTGAGTATGCGGGCTTTCGCTTGCCCGCATTGTGGCGCTCCCTATCCTGCTCGCGAGGAGTGGAACGGGTGGGGCGTCGACTGGCGCTCCGAAATGACGCTGATGGGCTGGCCGCTGGTGCATGTCGCTATCGGGCGGGACGCCCAGGGTAGGCTGCGGGTGGCAAAGGGCATCATCGCTATCGGGCAGTTCGGCATCGGGGTTATCACCATCGCGCAGTTCGGGGTGGGGCTGCTGTTCGGGTTCGGCCAGTTCATGTGCGGCCTGACCGCTCTGGCCCAGGTCGCTGTCGCCGGGCTGTTCGGTGTGGGGCAGTTCGCCACAGGCTATATCGCTATCGGCCAGCTCGCTTTCGGGCAGTATGTGGTGGGGCAACTGGGTATCGGGGAATATGTCTGGAGTACCCAGCGCCACGATCCCCAGGCTCTCGATTACCTGCGCGGCCTCGCCGGGCGCGTGGGGATTCACTGGGGGAGATAAAGAGAAACCGAGTGCCATCACACATGAAAACAGAGCGGCAAAAGGATAATCGTATGACCATACAAGAAGCCACCATCGAAAAGATCAAGCAGTTACCTGACCCGCTTGCTCGCGAAGTCGGCAACTTTGTTGATTTCTTGCTGATCCGCTATCGCTACTGGGTCACTTGCCATGCTTGTCGGCATAGCGAAAATGTGGTATCATGAAGCATCCACCGATGAGGAGGCTTTGATGTCCCGCCGCCAGAAAGACCCGTTACGGGCCTTCACCGAGACCGAGTATCAAACATTGCTCCAGTGCAGTCGCTCCCACACCGCCCCCGCCGTCGAGGCCATCCGCGCCCAAATCCTGTTGCGGGTGGCCCAAGTCGACACCTACGAGGCGGCGGCCCGGGCCGTGGGACACCGGTCGGGGGAAGCCGTGGCCGATCTGGTCGCCCGGTTCAACCAGGAAGGGCTCCAGGCCCTGCGGCCCCGGCATGGAGGCGGTCCGTCGGTGCGCTACGATGCCTCCGCCAAGGAGCGGATCCTGCGGGAAGCGGCCCGCACGCCCACCGTGGCGCAGGATGGGACGGCGACCTGGTCGCTTTCGACCTTACAGAAAGCCTTGCGCACGGCCCCGGATGGCCTGCCGCAGGTCTCGACCTATACCCTCTGGCAAGTACTCCACGAAGCAGGACACACCTTTCAACAGAATCGAACTGGGTGTGAAACCGGCACGGTGCTGCGCAAACGCAAGGACGAGGTCGTGCGGGTCACCGACCCGGACACAGCGGCGAAAAAAAACTGATAGAAGACGCCTACACGCTGGGCGAGGCGATGGGCCTATCGGTGTGGTGTCATGATCAGGCCGGTCCCTTTCCGACGGTGCCCTATACCGGTCCCAGTTGGCAGCCGGAAGGCAAAGCCGCCTGCCAACCCCATGAGTATCAGCGAGCCGGCACGGTCAAGCTGCTGACCCTGTTGCATCCGGCCGAGGGGCAAGTGCGGGTGAAGGGCACCGCCTCCTGCACGAACACGATCCTGCACGGCTGGCTCAAAGCCGAGTTGACGGCGATCTTGCAGACCCTGCCAGGGCCCGCCATCCCTTCAGATCCGACCAGCCTACGAACGGTATGGGAAGGCTGGCAGGCCGACCTGACTATCAAACCGACTCTCCTGGCCGACGTACCGCCCTTGCGGATGCTCCTGATCCTGGACAACCTGGCGGGCCATAAGACGCCCGCCTTCGTGGGCTGGCTGTTCGCGCACGGCATCAGGCCCTTGTATACGCCCTTGGGAGGCTCTTGGCTGAACATGGCCGAGAGTATCCAACGGATCTTGAAGCGCCGGGCCCTGAATGGGCCATATCCCACGACCCCCGAGCAGATCACGGCCTGGTTCGAAGCGGTGGCCGCCCATTGGAATCAGGAGCCGACCCCCTTTGAGTGGGGCGGGAAACGCCAGGCCCGTCGGCAACGCCAGCGGGAGCGGCGGCATGCTCTAGGCGGTTCCGGGGCCTATACGCGCACCCCGATCCGTCGTCGGCCGACCCTCAGTTATGCCCATAAGCATGACAAATGACCCACTAGGATGTCTGGGACACGGGAAACACATCGATAGAAACAGTCGCCCTCGCAGAATCCGATATGAGCGACTACTTGAGGAATCTGGAAGATTACGAAAAGAAATTGCCCCGCGGTGAGATTCAATGGTAAATATCCTGCGAGACGACATAGCTTTGTGCGATTTGAACCCCGTTGCGGAGACATGGCGGCAGGCATCCGACCTGCAGTGATCATGCAGATTGATCGTGCTAATGCTGTCAGCCCGCATACCAGTATTGTGCCGCTTACAGCAAAGAGCCGGCGGGTGATGTTGCCCTCACATGTATACATTCCCGCAGGCCAGGCTAATCTGATTTCCAGTTGGGCCTGTTTGCTCTTCAGGAGCAGAGAAGGCGTGGCTTCCCCAGAGACGCACCAGCAGGCTTTCTTCCCTCTGCTATCATCTGCTTTTCTCTGTAACTCTGTTGGCCTGGATTTCGAGAGGCTTACCCTGGCGGACCTTCACCCTATCCTGACCATTACCATGAGGCCTTTGGCTACTACGCCGCCTCCGCCCTTTGTCCCACGTGCTGGCATTCTCGCACCCCATGACTGGGCCAAGGTGGTGTCAGAGTTTCCTTCTTCCCAGGCAAGGTGCCAGAGCGCCCCGTAGCGGCCTGCTTTACGCCGGGGGGAAACGAAAGCCGCCCTCTCACGCGGCGAAACTCGTGGAGGCCCCCCTCATACCGTTTTGGTCAGGGCGTATCAACCAGCTTCGCCCTTCTACCATAACGACGCTTTAAACACAGGTTTCTCGCGTCCGCATAGGGCGCAGGGTTCGCTCCGTTTCCCCTGAACTGGCTCGGAGAAACGATCCTTTGTCAGCGGGCTTCCCACCTCTGGTTGTGCCACAACCGGACGCAGGCCGCTCAACCCTCATGCCACAGCTCAAGCATGGCTCTTATGAGCAACACCTCACACGGTGAAAAGGCGCACTTCGCCAGTGGTATCAAATGACCGGAAGAGCTATTATATCAAACGCGCTGACACAAAGGAATGAGCAGGCGACTTCAAGAACGGCGGACGGGAGTATCACCCCAGAGCAAATCGGAAGAGGCGCGCGCACACGACTTTCTGAATTACCGGGGCTTTTAGCCAATTGGGGAGGAGCGTTATCCTACCGCCACCCTGCCGAAATTGATCGATGAGGCGATCCTGGACGCGGCGAAGCGGATCCTTTCGATCTGGCGCTTCGCGGCCCGTACGCGGGGCGACTCCTCCCGTAGCAGGCCGCTTTCCGGACGCCTGAGATGCCGGCTATACGGGGCGGGTATGGGCGGATTGTAAAGTGTGCCGGCTCCGGCGGGATGCTCTACGGCTGCGCGAGGCGCTGGCACACCGTCCTCTGCAAGGCCCTCACCATCTCTGCAGGCAAGCTCCTGATAGCTGTGCAGAGCGGACCACCTCACGCGCGAAGCGATCCGCTATACGGCCTTCCTGTCGCTACTATCACCCAAAAAGCCTGCGGCCCTCAAAACCCCTACGGCGGACCTGGAGTGCCAGCGCCGCCAGAGGCTCCACCGGCTGTTTCTGGATGCGGAAGGATAGCCAGCGCATGGACTTGACGAAGCTGCTCTGGGAATTGAACGATCAGCTCCGGGAAGCGGAGACCGCCCCGGCCCGGGAGGGTAAGTCTCCTCGCTTGGATCGGGCCACCTTGCAGGAAATGGAGAGATTGATGTCGCATTGGATAGAGTTGCCCCCGGAAGGGCAGCGGGCAGACATCGAGGCGATGGAACCCTTCGGCGCAGCAGGCGGGCAACTGCTGTACCCGACGATCCGGGATGACCTCTGCCTGCCGGTGGCGTCAAAGCCCAATCGGCGCTGGACGCGCCGATAGAGATTGAAAAGGTGGTGGTTCGACTCGTGACAGAAATGCTCAATAATTCCGATACGGAGAACTTGCGCCGGACGGAAGGGTGGATTTTCGATATTCAGCGGTTTTCCATTCACGACGGCCCGGGCATCCGCACCACGGTCTTTTTGAAGGGCTGCCCCCTGTGCTGCCTGTGGTGCCATAATCCGGAATCGCGCTCATCGCAGCGGCAACTGGCCTTTTACAAGACCAAGTGCATCGTATGCGGCCACTGCGCGGCGGCCTGCCCCAATGGGGCCATCCTGTCCGGGGATGAGCGGGTGGATTGGGAGAAATGCCGGGTCTGCGGGGGATGCGCGGAGGACTGCCCGGCGGAAGCCCTCCAGATCATCGGGAGGAAGGCGAGCGTGGCCGAGGTGGTCGATGTCGTGCTGCGCGACCTGCCTTTCTACAAGACATCGAGCGGGGGCGTCACCCTCTCCGGCGGAGAGCCGCTCTTCCAATACGACTACTCCCTGAGCCTGCTGCGGGCATTCAAGGAGGAAGGGCTGCATACGGCGGTCGAAACCTGCGGCCTGACCTCCCGGGATCGACTGGCCGGCATCCTGGAACGGACAGACCTGTTTTTGTATGATATCAAGGCGGTCGATCCTGCAAAGCACCGCAAGCTCTGCGGGGCGGACAATGCCGCGATCCTGGACAACGCCCGCTTCCTGGACGCTCAGGGGGCCGATGTCCTTTTTCGCACCCCGATCATCCCCGGGCACAATGACAGCCCGGAAGATATCTGCCTGCTGGGGGAGTTCGTCCTCTCCCTGTCCTTCCCGCACCGTCTGGAACTCATGCCCTATCACGCCATCGGCAGCGGCAAATACGAGGCCCTCGGAATGCTTTACCCTCTGCCCGATGTCAGGCCTCCGGAGAGCCTGGAGGCTTACCGGGAAATCCTCTCCGGCATGGGCGTGCAGTTGGTGAGCGGCGGATAGTCGGATGCAAGGCCCGACCAGGACAGCCGACTGGCGAGGGAGAGTCCCCATGAACGAACGGCTTGAAGCGATCCGTGGCCGGGCGATAGTCCGGAGCAGGGAGCCGCGCACCAGCCCCAAGGAAGCGAACTGGGCGAAAGCCTTTTTCAGCCTCTACGCCGGCCGGCCTCTTCCTGAGCGGCAGGCGAGAGCCTTTGCCTACGCCCTGGGAAACGAGCCGGCACCTATCCACCCTCCGGAACGGCTCGCGGGGCAAATATACCAGATCGTGCCGGGGAGTGGGGTCATCGCCCCAGCGGCAGCGCCCTTGATGAGCGATGGAGCCAGTATGCCGTCAACCCGGCGGCGGCCAGGGAGGCGCGGGAACGGCTACCCGAAAACGCGCTCTATGCTCGCTACTTCAACGACGGCGCGACTCCGGGGTATATCACCTGGGATTTCGGCTTCCAGGGCAATCTGACCTCCGTAGACCGTCTGATCGCCGCCCGGCAGAACCCGGATGCCCACCGCGACCTGATGGTGCGCGTCGGCGGCTTCTCCGCCCGCTTTTGCTCTCTCCCCAGAGAGACGCAGGATGAGATCATCTCGCGATACCGGTATGGGGCGTCGGATAGCCGATAAGCCTGGCTCAGTAAATACTTGCTTCCATACGGAATTTCATTATGATTTTCGGATGACGATATTGTCCGCTTGAATCAGGCAAAAATAGGAGCCAAACCCCGGCTGTAGTCCCTAACCCGCCAACTCCTCCAACCTCTTCACCAGCATATCCACATCCTCCCGGCAGTTGAAATGCGCCGTCGACACCCGCACGGCATTGTAAAGTCCTACGGGCCGCACATGGATGTTCCACCGCTCCCGGAGCGCGTTGCAGAGGTCGTCGCCCTTCCAGCCGTTCATCGCAAAGGTAGTCAGGGCCGAGGATTCCTCCCAGCAAAGAGGGGAGAGGAGGCGCAGGCCGGGGCGGTTCGATAGCCGCTCCTTGAGGTAGCCGCTCAGGGCGGCCATGTGTTGCTCCACCGCCTCCCACCCAAGGGATTCCAGCCAGTCGAGGCTGGCCCCCAGCCCGGCGCAAAGGGGCCAGGCCCGGGTGCCGAACTCGAAGCGGAGGGCAGTAGACCACGGCTCCGCCTCTCCTGTGGCGATATCGGCCCGCTCCAGGGAACCGGCCCCGATGTGGGCGGGGGAGAGGCCGGTCAGTCGATCCTTTCTACCGAAAAAGATGCCGACGCCTTTCGGGCCGCAGAGCCATTTGTGCCCGTTGGAGACGTAAAAGTCGCACCCAACCCGCCTGGTATCGATGGGAAAGACCCCCAGCGCCTGCGCCCCATCCAGGAGGGAGAGAGTGTGCCGGGAGGCGGCCCACCGGCAGATGGCCTCTGCCGGTTCCCGGGTTCCGGTCTCCGAGGATACATGGCTGATCGCCACCAGCCGGGTTCTCCTGCTTGCCGCGCTCTCCAGCCGGGCCAGCATCACCTCCGCCTGCGGGGACACCTCCACTAGCTTGATCTTGATGCCCCTGCGCTTCTGAAGGTAAAGCAAAGGGTGGTGCATCGCCGGGTGTTCTTCGGTGGTGGTGATCACCTCATCGCCCGCCTGCCAGTCCAGGCCGGACAGCACGAGATTGATGCCGTCGGTGGCATTCCGGGTAAAGGCGATTTCATCCGCTTCCGTGCCCATCAGCGCCGCTACCCGCGCCCGCACCGCCTCGACCCTGCCCCAGAGGTTCCCCTGCGCGGCAACGCCCCTCTGCTCGAGATCGAAAAGAATCTCCACAAACTGCCGGAAGGCCGGTTCCGGCATCAGCCCGTAAGTGCCTGTATTCAGATAGACCGCCTCCGCCAGAACGGGAAAAGCCCTGCGGACTTCGGCGCTGTCGAGAATCTCGGTGAGATGCAAGGGTGCCTCCTGAAAGGGATAAGATGATCAGACAATACCGGCATAAGCTGAGTGTAGGGGCGCGATGCATCGCGCCCCATAGCGATCAAGATAAGGGGAAACATCCTCCGCTCCTGGGGGAGGGGTGACCGCTCTCCCCTGGGCTGGGTGACCTCTCTCCCCTAACCCCTCTCCCCGAAACGAAGAGAGAGGGACAGAGTGTGCGGTCATTGACGGCATCATCCCCTCCCCCTGCCCGTTTCGGGAAGGGGGCGGGGGGGTTAGGTAACAGTCTCCCCAAGTCCCCAACCCCGCCCCGGCGGGACAGTCACCCTGATCTGGATCGCTATGGGGCGCGATCAATCGCGCCCCATAGCGATCCGCAATGTCTCCTTGGCTCCTGGGTATCAACCAGGGTTTCATTCCCATACCCTGATCGCCGTATGCCGCCACATCATCCGACATCCTTTTCACCCCGGCTCCAAAGGCGGCCACTGGGCGAACTCCTTCAGGAAGGCGACCACCTCATCGGCGATGGTTTGCAGCAGGGCTGCGCCCTTTTCGGGGCTTGCCAGCTCGGGGCTGCCGAAAGCGCCCGTTTTGCTGACGCGGTGGAAGAGGCGTGGAGAGTGGACGCGGCTGGGGCGGCTGGCGTCGGGCACGAAATAATCGGAGAAGAAGGTCGCCTGCGGCCCTCTGGCTTTTGCCATATCCACCAGCTCGGGGCGCAGGGCCAGAACCATCGAAGTTTCGTATTCGCAGGCATGGGTGAGGGCGCGGGTTTCCATCACCGGCAGATCGGTCATGGCCGAACCGGCCAGCGTCCAGTAGGAGGACATCACCAGCCACAGATCGGTCAGATCCTCCCGTTCCAGGGCTACCTCATAGATGGCCTGGTCGGCGGGAACCACATTCCCCCCATGCCCGTTCAGGAGGAAGATACGGTGGAAGCCTGCGGCGATGAGGCAGTGCAGAATCTGCTTCAGCACCCGCGTGTAGACGGAATTGTCCAGGCTGATCGTGCCCGGAAAGGCCAGGTGGTGGTTGGAAGACCCCACCCAGAATGTCGGCATCAGCAACACATCGTCCTTCATGGCCGCTTCGGCGCGCTGGGCGATCTTGGTCGCGATAAAGGTGTCGGTCAGCATCGGCATATGGTGCCCGTGCTGCTCCAGGGCGGCAATCGGCAGAAGGACGACCTTCCGCTTATCGATGGCCTCAACCTCGGTCCACTTCAATTCGCCGTATTTCATCAGAAAACCTCACAGGTATAGGATATGCTCCATTGGTTATACAGCCGGGGCCGGGACTCCTTCTTATCGGGCGGACCGTTTGCCGGTCATCGCGAGGAGCTTTCGCTTGGCTGCAATCTCCAACGTAACACATAACAAGCCGTAGCCGTCATCGATGCAGTCTGCGAGGAGTGAAGCGACGCGACCATCTCCAGCGTCCCAAAAGGCACAACAAAGCTCTGTGCATTGGCGTGACCCTGGCGATGGCTTCGGGCTTCGCTCTCGCAGACTGCACCGATAGGGTGCGCTCCTCGCAGACTGCATCGACAGAAAGTAGGAGTTGCCGCTCCTCACATATAGGTAGTAATTCCAACTCATTAAATTTTTCACGAAATTATATTTTCGAGAAGGAATCTCTATAAAAAAAGAGAATAGATAGATGAGCCTGTTTCAGACAGGCTCATCAGGGAGGAGGCATGGGCCTGTGGTCGGAGAGAGGATATTGCTTGCGGAAGCCAGCGGCTTATGCGAGGAGATCGAACGGCGCAGCGGGCAGAGCCTTCGGGCCTGCTACCAGTGTGGCGAATGCACCGCCGGATGCCCTGTCTCCCACGCCGCCGACCTGACCCCCAACCAGGTCACGCGCCTGTTGCAGCTCGGTCAGGACAATGAGGTATTGCGTTCCTCCATGATCTGGCTGTGCGCGGGCTGCGAGACCTGCGCCACCCGATGCCCCCGGGGCGTTTCCCTCTCCAGGGTGATGGACGCCCTGCGCGAAGCCGCCGTCCTGCGCGGCATCCCTGCCGGGGAACCTGCTATTCGAACCTTCCACGAGACGTTTCTGAGGGCAGCCCGTCACCACGGGCGGATCCATGAGATCTCCATGCTGATGGAGTGCAAACTTCGCAGCCGCCACCTCTTCTCCGATCTTCTCCTCGGAGCGAAACTGCTCCTGAAAGGCAAACTCGCCCTTATCTCCAGCCCCGTCCGGGACCGGGATAAGGTGGAGGATATTTTCAGCGCCACCCGACCGTAAACGCTCAATCGAATAGTGTTTTTAGGGCTTCGCCGGCGTCGTTGCGATGTCCTCAGCCATGCCCCCGGGAGCCTTCCATGCGTTACGCTTATTTTCCGGGATGCTCTCTTCTGTCGACGGCCCGCGCCTATGATCTTTCGGCCCGGGTGGCCTGCCGCGCCCTGGGTATCGGGCTGGAGGAGATTCCCGACTGGAACTGCTGCGGGGCCACGTCCGCCCACAGCCTGAGCCGCGATCTCGGCATCGCTCTCCCCCTGCGGAACCTGGCCCTTGCGGAAGCGATGGGCCTGGACATCCTCGCTCCCTGCGCCGCCTGCTACAACCGTCTGAAGAGCGCGGATGCGGCTATCAAAGGCGACCCCGTTATGGCCGGAGAGATGCTCTCCCGCTGCGGCCTTTCGTACCGGGGAACGATCCGCGTCCTGTCGCTCCTGGAGGCGATGACTTCCGTCAGCGAGGACGCTCTACGCTCTGCGGTGAAGCGAGACTTGGCCGGATGGAAGCCTGCCTGCTACTACGGCTGCCTCCTGCTCAGACCGCCGGAGATCGCCCGTTTCGACGACCCGGAGAACCCTTCTTCCATGGAGCGCATTCTATCGGCTCTGGGGGCCGGGCCGGTGGAATGGCCCTACCGGACGGAATGCTGCGGGGCCAGCCTTTCCCTCTCCCGGCCCGACATCGTGGTCCGGCTGACCCGCGATATTCTCTCGATGGCGAAGCGGGCTGGGGCCGACTGCATCGTCACCGCCTGCCCGCTCTGTCAGGGCAATCTCGAAATGAGGCAGCCTGCGGCGGAAGCAGGCTCCATCGGGCGCTTCGGCCTGCCTGTGTTCTATCTGTCCCAGGTGATGGGGATCGCCTTCGGGCTTTCCGCTTCCGATCTGGCCCTTGGCCAGATGTTGATCAGCCCGTCTTCACTGATGGCGGCGGCAAGGTAAACCGGGAAAACAATCATGGCGCGAGTTGGCGTTTTTATCTGCTGGTGCGGCTCGAATATCGCGAAAACCGTGGATGTCGCGAAGGTGGCGGAGGCTGCGGGTTCACTGCCCCAGGTGGCTTTCGCCACTCATTATCAATATATGTGCTCCGAGCCGGGTCAGAGCCTGGTCAAACAGGCGATAGGAGAGTACCGCCTGGACCGGGTGGTGGTGGCCTCCTGCTCGCCCCGGCTGCATGAAATCACCTTCCAGCGGTGCATCGGCGAGGCGGGTCTGAACCCCTATCTCTTCGAGATGGCGAACATCCGGGAACACTGCTCCTGGGTACACGAGGACAGGGAGGCCGCCACCGCCAAAGCCATCGATCTGACGGCTATGTCGGTCGCCAAAGCCGCCCGGCTGGAGCCTCTTTTCCGGCAGGAGATTCCCCTCACGCGCCGCGCCCTGGTGATCGGCGGAGGAGTGGCCGGCATCCAGGCCGCGCTCGACATCGCCGAGGCGGGCTATCCTGTGACTCTTGTGGAGCGGACTCCCTCCATAGGGGGGCGGATGGCGCAATACGACAAGACTTTTCCTACCCTCGATTGCGCCGCATGTATTCTCACCCCCAAAATGGTGGATGCCGCCTCCCACCCGAATATCCGCATCCTGACCTATACGGAGGTGGAAAAAGTGGCCGGCTTCGTGGGCAACTTCGAGGTGACTGTCCGCAAACGGGCGCGCAGCGTGGATATGGAGAAATGTACCGGCTGCGGCGTCTGCGCCCAGAAATGCCCGGTCAAGCTGCCCTCGGAGTTCGATTGCGGGCTGGGCCAGCGCAGGGCGATCTATATTCCCTTCCCTCAGGCCGTCCCGAACGTCCCTGTGGTCGACCGGGAGTACTGCAAAAAGTTCGTCCAGAACAAATGCGGGGCCTGCGCCAAACTCTGTCCCGCAGGGGCCATCGACTACACGCAAGAAGACGAGGTTTTCACGGAAGGCTTTGGCGCTATCGTGGCGGCGACCGGCTTTCAGGCCTGGGAACCTGTCGCATACGGCAACCTAGGCTACGGGCGCTGTCCGGATGTCATAACCGGACTCCAGTTCGAGCGCCTGGTCAACGCCTCTGGCCCCACCGAAGGAAAGCTTCTGCGACCCTCGGATCACCAGCCGCCCCGGCGGGTCGTCTTTATCTCCTGCGTCGGCTCTCGCGATGACCAGCACGGCTACCCCTACTGCTCGAAGGTCTGCTGCATGTACACCGCCAAGCAGGCCCTCCTGCTGAAAGAAAAGATCCATGACGCGCAGGCTTATGTTTTCTATATGGATATACGGGCCAACGGCAAGGGCTACGAGGAGTTCGTCCGCCGCGCCGTCGAGCAGTACGGGACGACCTATCTGCGGGGTCGGGTGTCCCGGGTCTTCCCGCTGGGCGACCGCCTGATCGTCCGCGGGGCCGATACCCTGGCGGGGCGGCCTGTCGAGATCGAGGCCGATCTGGTGGTCCTGGCCTCGGCAATGGCTCCTCAGCCGGACGCGCAGGAACTGGCCCGCAAGCTGGGCATCGCCTTCGACGAATACCATTGGTTCAGCGAAGCTCACCCCAAGCTCCGCCCGGTGGAGGCCTTGACCGGCGGCATCTTCCTGGCCGGAGCCTGCCAGTATCCCAAGGACATCCCGGACTCCGTGGCCCAGGCGTCGGGCGCGGCTTCCAAGGTGGCCGGGCTTTTTGCCAGGCTGCACCTGCTTTCCGAGCCGACCGTCGCCGGGGTGAGCGAGAAAAGCTGCACGGGCTGCCTCCTCTGCAAAGAGGTCTGCCCCTTCTCCGCCATCGAGGCCAAAACCTTGCCCTCCTGGAACGGAGACCCGGCCCGGACGGTCGCTTCCGTCAATGAGGGTCTCTGCCACGGATGCGGAACCTGCGCCGCCGCATGCCGCTCTGCCTCCATTCACCTCAGCGGCTTCCGCGACGATCAGCTTCTGGCAGAAGTGGACGCCCTGGCCTATGCCTGAGGACAACCGACATGAATGATGCTATCGAAATCGAAACAGGCGGGGCGGCTGCCCAAGCCGGTTCCTGGGAGCCGAAATTGATCGGGTTCCTGTGCAACTGGTGTTCCTACGCCGGGGCCGATCTGGCCGGTTCGAGCCGCCTGAAATACCCGCCCAACCTGCGGGTGGTGCGTGTCCCCTGCTCGGGACGGGTGAATCCCCAGATGGTGCTGAGGGCCTTCCAGCGCGGATTCGACGGGGTGCTGGTTGCGGGCTGCCATCCAGGGGACTGCCACTACGCGAAAGGCAATTATTACGCCCGTAGGCGGCTGATGCTCCTCCAGAGGCTTCTGGACTATGTGGGGATCGAGCCGGTTCGCTTCCGGTTCGACTGGGTTTCGGCGGCGGAGGGCGGACGGTTCGCGGAGGTCATCTCCGAACTGACCGAATCGGTCAGGGCCGTCGGCCCGTTCCAGGGGGTCGGTTAGCCATGGAAAAGGAACTCCGCAGACAGGCAAGGGGGCTTCTGGAAAGCGGCCAGGTCGGATGCGTCATCGGCTATGAGGCCGGAAGCGTTCCCTTCAAAAGCACGCCTCTTTTCGCCGGAATGCCTGAAGAGGCCGAAAGGCTTGTTTTCAATCCCACCTGCGTCAACAATCTCTCCGTCTATCTGCCCCGGGCCGCCACCTTCGGCAAGGTCGCCGTCGTCCTCAAGCCGTGCGATTACCGGGGGATGCTCGTTCTTCTCCAGGAACACCAGATCGCCCGGGAAAATGTGATCGCCCTGCTCGTTTCATGCCCCGGCGTCCTGGCGAGAGACGCGCTCCATACCTTCAACCTGCGCGAAATCCGCTCGGTCTCCTGGGAGGACGGGAGCATCACGGTGACCGATGATTCGGGCAAGGCCGTCCTGCCCGGAGAAGGCTTCGCCCGGAAATGCCTAGCCTGCGACATCGACCAGCAGGCGGCGGACATCCGCATCGGCCCGGCCCCGGAGCGTCAGCCTGCGGAGGACCGGAAAGCCGCAGTGTCGGAATACGAGCAAAAGACGCCTGCCGAACGGCGGGCGTTCTGGGCAGGGCATTTTGCCCGCTGCCTCCGCTGCTACGCCTGCCGGGGGGTCTGCCCGGGGTGCTACTGCCGGGAGTGTTTTGTGGACAAAGCGGGCCAGATGTGGCTCTCCAAAGATACCGGCCCTGCCGCCAACTGGTTTTTCCATATGACTCGCGCCTTCCACCAGGCGGGCCGCTGCACCGGATGTGGCGAGTGCGAGCGTGTCTGCCCGGCCCGTATTCCCCTGTCCCTGCTCAACACCAGGCTTGCCCTTGACGTCGAAGCCATGCTCGGGGCTGTCCCGGGCGGGGAATCGGAAGCCTCCGTCCTGGGCAGCTTCTCCATGGACGACCCGGACCCTCTGGAACGGAGGGAATGATGAACGACCGAGTTCTATCCAGAGAGCAACTTGCTTCCTGGCTGGAAACCCTCTCCGCTCGCTTCCAGGTCATCGCGCCTGTATCCGAGGAAGGGCTGACGCGCTTTCAGCCGGTCAGCGATCCGGCGCAAATGGCCCTGGACGGGCCGGGGCCGTCGTCCATGTCGTTGAGAGAACACTTTACCCCGCCAACGGAAGTCCTGTTCCGCTACACACTCTCCGGCGCGGCGGTCGAGATTTGGCCTCCTTCGGAGGAGGATCGGGCGCGGATCGTTTTCGGGGCGCGGGCCTGCGATGCGGCTGCCCTCCGCTATCTGGATGCGGTTTACGCCAACGTCCAGCCGGCAGACGCCCTGTATTTCAGCCGTCGCAAGCGCACCCGCATGGTCGGCCTCTTCTGCGCGGAACCGTCCTGGAGCTGCTTCTGCGCCGAGGTCGGAGATTGTTTGACCCAGCCCGTGGGAATGGACATCCAGTTGACCGGCCTCGGAGACCGCTATTACGCCCGTGTCCTTACAGCGGAAGGAGAAAAACTACTGGGTTACGGCTCCTCCGATCCCGCATCTAAAGCGGATGAGGAAGCCGTTGGCAAGGCGTGGTCAGACGCGATGGCACTGCTGCCTTCGCCCGCCGATCTTGCAGGAGTCAATAGGCGCTATGAGTGGGAGCATCCGGTCTGGGAAAAGCTGGCCCGCAAGTGCCTGGGATGCGGGGTCTGCGCCTTCCAGTGCCCCACCTGCCACTGCTTCGACATTGTGGACAGCCCGGAGGGAAGGGAAGGCAGCCGGTTCCGCATCTGGGATACCTGCCAGTTCGAGCAGTTCACCCTGATGGGGGCGGGGCACAACCCCCGTCCCTCACAAAAAGAGCGCGCGCGGCAGAGAGTATTCCACAAATTCCAGTATTCTCCGGAGCGGTACGGGCTGTCCGGATGCGTCGGCTGCGGGCGGTGCGTTGCGGCCTGCCCGGTGCATATCGATATACGGCAGGTGGTCAGGGAGATTGCGAAGGGAAACAGCGATGTGTGACAATCCCTACATTCCCGATCTGGCAGTCATCGAGAGCATCGTTCAGGAGACGCCGGACACCCGAACCTTCCGGGCCGTCTTTGCCGATGAGTACATACGGAAGCAGTTCGCCTACGAGCCGGGGCAGTTCCAGCAGGTGTCGGTCTTCGGGGTCGGGGAGGCCACCTTCTGCCTGACATCCACCCCCACCCGATCCGGATTCATCGAATTCTCGGTCAAACGGGTGGGATCCGTCACCGGGGCGCTTCACGAAATGCCCGAGGGTGCCATGGTGGGGATCCGTGCCCCGATGGGCAACCATTTTCCCTATGAGCAGTTCAAAGGGAAAGACCTCTGGTTCATCGGTGGCGGGATCGGGATGGCCCCGCTCCGCTCGCTCCTGAATTTCTGCCTGGACGGACGGGCGGATTACGGGCGGATCAATATCCTCTACGGGGCGCGTTCCCCGGAAGACCTCTGCTATAGCGCCGAGTTCTCCGTCTGGCAGG
Source organism: Armatimonadota bacterium (assembly GCA_020846535.1). Taxonomy (GTDB): domain Bacteria; phylum Armatimonadota; class JADLDR01; order JADLDR01; family JADLDR01; genus JADLDR01. The sequence continues at coordinate 46,032 of JADLDR010000093.1, forward strand.
CGTCTCCCGATACCCGCCTTTTCCTCACGGTGGATAAAGACGATCCCTCCTGGACAGGAAATGTCGGCTTCGTGCCTGCCTGTCTGACGGACCTGGCCCCTTCTCCTCAAAACGCCGTCGCCATCACCTGCGGCCCGCCGATCATGATCAAATATGTCCTGCAAAATCTTCTAAAACTCGGCTTTGCCGATGAGCAGATTTATACCACCCTCGAAATGAAGATGAAATGCGGCATCGGCAAATGCGGCAGGTGCAATATCGGCCCGCTCTACGTCTGCGCCGACGGCCCGATCTTTTCCTGCGCTCAGTTGAAAGAACTGCCCCCGGAGCATTAAAAAAGGCGCGCCTGCACAGGTGCGCCTTCCACAGTCCGATGTCCCCCCGTCAGCGGATATCCACCGCAATCGTCTTCAGGTCGGTCATTTCCATGATGGTGTGCTTGCCGCCCAGCCGTCCGATGCCGCTCCGCTTGCCGCTTGCACCGCCGAAGGGGATGTGCAGCTCCCAGTAGTCGGTGTGGTCGTTGACGCAGACGATGCCTGTTTTCAGGCGCTCCGAGAAGCGAAAGGCGCGGCTGATGCTCCGCGTGAAGACGGCGGAAACCAGCCCCAGGCGGCACCGGTCCGCCACTGCCAGGGCCTGCTCGTCGTCCTTGAAGGCCATGATGGGCGCGATGGGGCCGAAGGTTTCTTCCAGATTGAGGAGGCTGTCTTCGGTCATGTCGTCCACCACGGTCGGCTGGTAGAAGAGGGCGGAGGGAAGCCCTTCGGCACGCTGGCCGCCCGCCAGCACCTTCGCGCCTTTCTCCAGGGCGTCGGCGATGTGGCGGTCCATCTTCTGGGCGGTCGGCTCGTTGTTGAGAGGCCCCATCGTTGTGGCCGGATCGAAGGGGTCGCCCAGCTTCACCTGCCGGGCGGCGCTCGCCATCGCCTCGGCCACCGCGTCGTGCATCCGCTCGTGTACCAGGATGCGCTCCGTGGCGCAACAGACCTGGCCGGCATTGAAGAAGCAGCCCACTGGCACGGCGCGGGCCACCGTCTCCGGGTCGGCGTCATCCAGGATGATGGTGGGGCCGTTCCCTCCGAGTTCCAGCATCAGCGGCTTCCCGGCGGCGCGGCGGGCGATATGCTCCCCGGTGGCGCTGCTGCCGGTGAAGCCCACCGCATCGGTTCCGGGATGGGCCACGATCTCATCCCCTACCACCGGCCCTTTTCCGGTCACCAGATTGAAACACCCTTCGGGAACCCCCGCTTCTACCAGGCATTCGGCTAGCTTGACCGCGCATACCGAAGTGGTCGGGGCGGGAACCCAGACCACCGCATTGCCGGAGGCCATCGCCGGAGCCAGGTATTCGATGGGGATATTATAGGGGAAATTCCAGGGGGTGATGACCGCATAGACGCCCCGCGGCTGGCGGATAGAGAAGACCCTTTTATGAGGGGCGGCCACAGGGATCACCGAGGTCTCCAGCCACTTGATGTGTTCCGCCGCCTCCTGGAATCCTTCGATGCCGGAGGCGACCTCGGCCTTGGCTTCCCCGTGAAAGGGCTTGCCCTGATCCATCGCCAGCACCCGGGACATCTCCTCGGATCGGGACTCCATCACCTCTGCGATCCGCAGGCAGAGCCGGGAACGCTCCCAGGCGGTCATGCCGGCCAATTTGTGCTTATTGGCATTGGCCGCCGCAATCGCCTGCCGGGCGTCCTCCCGAGACCCTTCCGGCAGCGTGGCGATCACCTCTCCGGTCGCCGGGCTGTGTGCCTCGAACCTGCGTCCGCTTTCGGAATCCACCCACTTCCCGGCGATATACATCTTCAACTCTTCCATGCTGACTCACCTCCGCGTGAATTGAAAGCTTGCACTGCTCTGGCAGACTGTTTATTTCTTCAACGACCTGCTGCATCTGTGTTTGCGAGGAGCTTAATCTTGGCGGCCATCTCCAACGTTACAAATATCGAGTGATCTTCTGTCCTTTGTAATGCTGGAGATCGTATCGTCGCTATCGCTCCTCGCAGACCTAATCGATATTGATCTCCATTATAATATAAGACCAAATATATTTTTTCACCCCAGGCAGAGGAGTTCCCGGGCGATTTGTTCCGGGCAGGATTCGTGGCAGCCTGCCTGGAGAGGGCCTGCCAGGGCGTCGCGGATCAGGCGTTCCAGAGGGGTGCGGGTGAGGTAGCCTCTCGTGCCGACGGCCAGGAGGGCGTCCTGGGTGACCATCACCGCCTGGGAGTTGCAGGTCTGGCGGGCGGCCAGGAGGCTGAGCAGGAAATCATCCTCGCTGCGGTCGGCCATCCACGCGGCGTAGCGGAGCATCTGCCGGGCGTTCTCCGTGCCGGTATACATGCGGGCCAGGAGCCTGCGCCGTTCCTGGGAGATATCATGGCCTTCTATGGACCGGCTGCTTTTACGGAGAGCGTTCAGCGTATATTCCAGGGCGGCCCCGGCGATCCCTGAAGAGACGGCGGCCAGCCCCAGGCCGAAGCCTGCCGACGGCTGGCAGCGCCAGAGTCCGGTCTCCGGGATCGGTCCCAGCATATCTTCTTCAGGAACCCAGCAGCCCTCGAAGGCGACAGCATAGCTGGTCGTTCCGCGCAGCCCCAGGCTGTCCGATCCCTCTTCGACGCGCACATCGTCCCGGTTTCGGCCTGAAACCGCGAAAATGCGAGGCCCGCAATCCGTATCTGCCAGGACAAGGAGGAGGTCCGCCGCCCCTGCGCTGGTCGCGAAATACTTGTGGCCGTGCAGCCGGTATCCGCCCGGCCCTTTCTGGGCGGTCACCCGGACCGGGGGGGCGTCCTCATAGGGGGAAGCGTCGTTGAAGGCGACGGCAAGCAGGTAGCCGTCCTCCACCACCCACCGGAAATACCGCTTTTTCTGCACCGGGTTGGCGGAGGCCCGTAAAAAGAGGCAGGCTCCGGCGTGCATCGCCATGCAGCACGCGGTGGAAGGGCAGCCTTCGGCCAAAGCTTCCATCATCAGAGCGTAGGTCACATGATCGGCCCAGTGGCCTCCGAAGGCAGATGGAACACCGATATTGAGCAGCCCCTCGCGCCGGATATCGCGGAAGTTTTCATAGGGGAAGCGGCTCTGGGAATCCACCTCGGCGGCGCGAGGGGCCAGCACCTCCCGGGCGAAAGCCTGAGCCCGCTCGTGCCAGTGGGATTGAGTGGCGTCTGGCGTAAAATCCATGGATAGTGTTATCCTTGCTTTCGATCAATGGCCGCGGCGCGTCAGGGTGGCGATATTCCGGAGGCGGGCCGTATCGCGGTGAAGCAGGACGATCTCCTGCCGGAGCAGTTCCTCCAGGGAATTCTCTTTTAGCAGTTCCTGACGCTCCGGGAAAGCCAGGGTGGTCATGCGGGCGGCCACATAATAGGCTGTTTCCAGGGGATCCTCCGGCCCGTCCAGATCGTGCGTCCACCCGCTGGTCAGCAGGAGAAGCAGCGCCATATAGGATTTGAAGAGTTCCTTCACCTCCCCTGCAAGATTCTGGATGCGGCTTCCCCGACCGGCGGGGCCGGGCAGCCATTCGACCGAAGCCGTGATATAAGGCTGCTCGCGAACGATCTCGGCGATGCGGAACCGTTCCCTGCCGGTCGCAGTGAGGTTGATCCGCCCCTCATCGAGATATTGGTGGGACATGATTTCGGCGGTGGTGCCGACCGTATGGGGGATGGCGGGCGGCCCCGCCTCCGTGCCGGTTTCGATCAGGCAGATCCCGAACCGCTCCCTGTCTTTGAGGCAGCGGCCAATCATTTCCTTATAGCGTTCCTCGAAGATATGGAGTGGGATGACCATCTTCGGGAACAGCACGGTTTCCAGGGGGAAAAGAGGGATTTCGTCAGGCTGTTTGAGCATCTGCGGCCTCGGACCGATTTCATCACTCGGAACAATAGTCGTTGCCATTATACCACCTTTCCATATCGAAGTCAAAATGCTGCAAGAGAAGGAAATACACCGGGCGGCGTTTAATATAAAACGTTGGCATTCATCATTTCAATCAAGAGGACACCATGGAAACGCCGACCTGGCAAGATGAAAACAAAATGATCGTTCCCGCCCGGGTGCGCTTTTTCCGGGGACAGGACGGTTCACTGAAAATGACGGCGGAGGCCAACCGCTCCTTCCTGCGGGTGCGCGTGAGCCGCGCCTTCCCTCTTTCCGACCCGAACCACTTCATCGGCCTGCGGGACGGCGGGGACGGCGAAATCGGGGTCGTCGAGGATCTGCGCCAACTCGCCCCTGACCAAAAGGCGTTGGTCGAGGAGGAGCTGGAGAAGCGGTACTTCGTGCCGGTCGTTCACCGGATCAATGACATCAAGGAAGAATTCGGGATCGTGACCTGGGATGTGGAAACCGACCGGGGGCCGAAACGCTACACGGTGCGCGGCCTGAAGGACAATGTGCATGAACAGAGCGATGCCCGCCTTCTGGTAACCGATGTGGACGGCAACCGCTTCGAGGTCACCGATTACACCCTTCTGGACGTCCGGAGCCAGTCCAAACTGGACCTGATTTTGTAAGGGGATATCCTGTCGCGGCAAGCCTAACATACGGCATGCGGGCCTGCCCTTGCGAGGAGTGAAGGGCAGCTGATGCAGTCTGCGAGGAGCTTTATCTTGGCGGCCATCTCCAACGTCACATCAATAACCAGCAGCCGTAATCCATGTCATTGCGAGGAGCGCAGCGACGAAGCAATCTCCAGGGTAGCGCCAAAGGCCAAAGCTCTCATAGTATCCGCCAGTCTGGAGATTGCCGCGTCGCTCACGTTCCTCGCAACGACAGTCATGGGGTGTCGTCGCTGTGTTCCTCGCGAGCTGCATGGGTGGAGGCATCGCTTATGTTTCTCGCGGGCTGCATCTATATGGACTCTACTGTGGAGTCAAGCGATAGTTTTATATAGGGCGGAGCAACCACATATCTGACCCTCTTTGCCCTCGCACGCTTGAGCTTGACAAAATGACTGGTTTGGGATAGGATAAGATACAGCAGATTATATTCGGAGGAGGAATTTTTTTTGAAGACGAAGACTCTCTGGATTGCAGTGTCGCTTTCGCTGCCGCTGGCCGCCAGCCTGCCAACCGCGCCCAAAGCGGCTACCCCGCCGAAACCCGCCGCCAAGCCTGCGGCCAAGGGGAAAACGACCCGGCCCGCTTCCAAGCTGCCGCCCGGCGTGGTGGCGATGGTCAATGGCCGCCCGATCAGCCGGGCCGCGCTGGTGCAGGAATTGATCAAGAGGGCAGGAGGACAGGCGCTCGATTTCATGATCGAAGATGCCGTCCGGCGCGATGCTATCAAGCAAAGCGGTGTGGTCGTATCTCCCCAGGAGGTGCAGAAGCGGCTTCAGGAGCTGCGCCAGCGGATGCCGGGCGGTGCTTTGGAGCAGCAGCTCCAGCGCAACGGCATGACGATGAACGATCTTCTAAGCAATTTGAAGGCTCAGGTAGCGATTGAGAAAATCGTGCGGAAGCAGATCACCGTCAGCGATGACGATCTCGATCAGGTGCGCGCCCGGCACATCCTGGTGCGCGTCCAGGCCGGAAAGGACGACGCCGAGACCAAAGCCAACGCCGAGGCTGCCAAAAAGAAAATCGATGAAGCCCTGACCAAGATCAAAGGCGGAGCCGACTTCGCCCAGATCGCCAAGGAATATTCCGACGACGGCTCCAAGGACAACGGCGGAGACCTTGGCTTCTTTGGCCGCCGCAAGATGGTTCCGGAGTTCGAGGCCGCCGCCTTCTCGCAGCCGGTAGGAGCCGTCGGTGATCCGATCAAGACGATGTTCGGCTACCATATCATCAAAGTGGAAGAGCGCAAAATCGGTAAAGAGATGAAGCTGGAGGATAAGGCCAAAGCCAAAGAGCAGATTATCCAGGAGCGGCTTCAGGCGGAAACCGGGCGCTGGCTCCAGCAGGCCCGCCAGAGAGCGCAGATCCAAAAAGTCGACCGGCTCACGCCTTAACCGGCGAGCGAGGCATAAAAACAGGGCTTCGCCTATCAACACAGCCTGCGAGGAGCGTTAGCGACGAAGCAATGACATCGATAGGCGAATCCCTCTTTTATTAACATTAACCCAAGTTGCTACCTACCCGAATTGAGGCCGATGCGGGGTAGGGGCGCGATGCATCGCGCCCCTACCCCGGCAAGCGGGACTGGCCTCGGGCCAGGTGGCAACTTGGGTTAATGTTAATGTCCTCCTATTGCCCAACCGCCGCTTGTTTTTTCTCCGGAGGCATGGCCCCCAGAGAGAGGATCGAGCGTTCGCAGCCCAGGTCGGCGATGAAGGCCACATCATCCAGACTGCCCATCGGCTCCGATTCGATGCCCAGGCCGTGGTAGCCGACATGGATGGTATTGTCCGCGTCCCCGCCCACCCAGCGGTAGGCCACGATGATGTCATTGCCGAACCAGGCCGCGCCCGGGGTGGAGCGGCTCTGCGACCACTCGTCGTAATAGCGCTTGGTGATCCAGCCGTCCTGTACCGTTTTATCGGCTACCTGCATGGCATCGAAAAAGCACGTCCAGGGAACCTGCTCCGAGGTCATGCCGCCCGCGATAAAGTGGATACGTCCTTCCGGCCCGGCGTCCGGCGTGCGCTCGAAGACGATGTTGGGTCGGTGCGTGCCGCGGTCCCCGCCTTTCTCGCCTTCCACCCACTTCTTTTCGATCTCCCGCAGGCTCCCGCTTTCTTTGTTCCACGCCCACCGCCGGATCTGCCAGCGACTCGGGCGGTTCTTGTCCTGATCCTGTCCGCTTCCGATGAGCAGATGACCCCGGATCGAATCCACCCCCAGGCCGGGCGCGAAGGTGCTGGCAAAGCCTGCGCTCCGGGCCGGCCCGGTCCCGTTACTGTCCACGATGCGGTAGGTGACATCGGCCTTCGGGCCGGGCCAGAGAAAGAGAACCATCTTGCCCTTATAGGAAACGATGGCCGGCTGCATCTCTTTGGTGTCGGGAACCGAAGAGGATGGGCTGACCTCCCAGCCCTTGCCGTCCCGGCGCTCCCACAGCCTCCGGTAGCGCACCCCTTCCAGAGACGGGTAGAAAACCCAGACCTCGTTCCGATGGCTCACAGCGACCGGATCTCCGGCCAGCCCGCCCTCATCGATCACCAGCGGGTCGCCCCAGATTTGTCTGCCGCGGTAGGCCCGCATGAGCAGCCGGCCCGGCCTGCTGGCGCACAGGGATACCGGCTCTTTCTTGGTCTCGTCTCCCGCCGCTTTGGGCGGCTCGGAAACGAACTGGCCGGAAAAGAGGAGCAGTTTCCTGCCCCGGTGACTCAGCAGGTAAGGGGCGCAGTGGGTTTTGTCGACATTCTGGCGGATCCCGCCTGTCGTGCTGTAGCCGTAGTTGATATCGGCCCTGATGCCTTCCTCTCCGAAGATACCGTTCCAGTTCCAGTCGATCAGGGTCTCTTTCCCGGCGGCCTTCAGGCGGTATCGGTAGGGCGGATTGCCGAGAAATTTTACCTTTTCCATCGGGAGCGGGAGCTTCTCGGAAAGATGCGTCTCTTTCAGTGTCAGCTTGGTCAGGTCACCGTGGGCGTAGTGGATCAATTCGCCCTTGCCGTCGAAGGAATAGCTGTAGGCGTAGTTCATCAGGCTGGTATAGATGGGGCACCAGGCAGGCCCCCAGTAGCCGGTATGATCCAGCCCCAACTGATGGCCGAACTCGTGGATAAAGACAGCGTAACCGGCCCCACAGGATCCCATGTCGGCCATCTGCCCGGCCTGCCCGCCTCCGCCCGAGGTGATCTGCATCCAGTGCCCCAGGCCGCGGTATTCCTTGGGGAAGAACTCACTGCCCACATCGCCCCAGTGCCGCCCTTCGCCCTTCGCTTTGGGGATCGGCTGGGAGGGGATGGCATGGAGAGCCAGCCCGGTCTTGCCGTCCGGGTTGGAGATGGGGAGATCGGCATAAAACTTGACCGCCTTCTCGAATTCCTTGTTCCAGGCAGCCTCGTCCACATTGTCCCACCGCTGCGCCTGGACCAGCACATCCTTGTGCAGCGGCGAGCAGCCCATGTTAGGGAGATTGAGGCCGTAAGCGCCCTTCACCTCCCAGCCGTCGAGAAGCCCGTCGGCATCGGTGTCGCGCCTGAGCGGGTCGGTCCCGGCCTTCTTTTCCTCCTCGTCGGCCAGGCCGTCGCTGTCGGGATCGGCAGATCCTTCCTCATAAGTGAGGTAGACCAATACATCGTCGCCCTTGAACTTCTCCTGCGTGCGGCAGTAGCGGAGGAGATCGGCCTTGTCGTCTCCGTTGATATCGCCGGAAACATAAATGCTGCCGCCTCTGGGACTTCCCAGTTCGGGCCAGGGGACGGCTTTGCGGCTGTCCCCGCCCGGCAGCATCCGGGTTCCGATCACGATATCGGCTTTTTTATCGCCGTCGAAATCGCCTGTGCAGATGCTATCCGTGACGGAGGCTCTCATGATTTTTCGGGGAGCGGCCAGACCGTTTTCTGACACCCCGGCAGCATAAAGCAGGCCTTGCGGGGTTTGCCAGACGAGTTTTGCCCGGCTGTCCCCGTCGAAATCGCCGGCCAGGATGCGGACTGCCTGGTTCTTGATAGCTATTTTCTGAACACGGAATCGGGCCTCTTCGCCTTTGCTTTCGTTCCACAGGAGCGTCAGGCCCGTGTCGCCTGTATAAAGGGCCGCGTCCGCCTTCCCGTCCCCGTCGAAATCGCCGGAGGCGCACAGGACGGGATCATCCAGCTTCCGGTTCAAGGAGGCGGCCAGATCGTCTTTCGTGTAGCGATTATCCGCAAAGGAATGGGCCACCCGGATCGAGCCGTCGGCAAAGACGCCCACAACGTCGGCTCCGGGCGTTCCGGCGAACTCTCCGCTGGCTGCGGCCCGGCAATCCTGACCGAATTCCGTCCGGGCCTGTCCCCCGAAGAGCGGCTTTTCGCCCCTGCCGTTCAAGGCATAATCGATGATACTTTTATCAGGCGGGTAGACGCACAGGAGGTCCGAAAATCGATCCGCATTCACATCGCCTGCTAAGGGATAGCGCGGGGCCGCGCCGAATCCCGAAGCCCATAGAAACGGCGGGGCCACCTTCACGCCGGCTGCCCCGGCCTGCGCCGCCGGTATCGATATCAGCGACATCCACAGCAGAAGTTGGAACCTGAAACCATACCTCATTGCGTTGCTCTCCTTTGCGATTGTCTTTACTTTACAGGCTGTGAACCGGACACAGATAAGCCAGCCTGTTTAATTAATTTAAAGCATGAAATATTGGCTTGTCAATTATCCGCCCTGGGAGGCTAACGGCAGCAGGAAAATCAATCGGGTGAAGGAGCCTTGCTTTCCGAAGCGGGCGTACTCCTACGGTTCTCCCCACAGATATTCAGCGAAAGCCCTACCTCGTTATCCCTGCCTTCCTGAAAAGAGCGGGACCGGAGGGGTTAGGCAATCGGCTCCCAAAGCCAAAAGGCCATCTCATCCCTTGTGCCGGGAATGAGATGGCCTTGCTCCGGCTATTCGATTGTCCTGATGGGATCACTCCCCGTGCAGTGTAATCTCAGTGGCATCCCCCCAGATGACATTATCGCCCCAGATGACATTATCGCCCCAGATCACGTTTTCACCCCAGATCACGTTTTCACCCCAGGTGACATTCTCTCCCCAGATGACGTTCTCTCCCCAGATGACATTATCGCCCCAAATCACATTATCGCCCCAGATCACGTTGTCGGTCAGGACAACGCCCCATTCGGTTTGTACGACCCTGGGGGACAGGGCGGGCAGACTGGCCGTGCCGGTGCAGCGCAGGGCAGCCGGAATGTTGAGGTAGCCTGCGCCCCGGGTGTAGATATCGCCCAGGATCTTCTCGGCGGTCTTCATCAGGCGGGCTTTGACGGTATCCGGCGTAAGGGTCGGGTCTTTCTGAAGCATCAGGGCCGCGGCCCCGCTCACCACCGGAGCGGCCATGCTGGTTCCGCTAAGGGTGAAGTAGCTCGGTTTCGATGCGCTGCGGCTGCTGTCGCTGGCTGCCTCGGTCATGTCGCCAATGAGGGGATCGAAGGAACTCACCGACATCGAATCCTCGGATTCGGTCGTTGCAGCAGCCGACAGGTCGCTTGGCAACGGGTAGACGGCGTTTTCCGGGTGGCCTGTTGTCAGGTAGCCGTCGGCATAGAGTGAAACGATCCGGTTGCCCGGAGCCATGATGTCGGGTTTGAGTACATGGTCGAGCCGGGACGGCCCGCGACCGCTGTAAGTGCATACCTGGTCATCGGCCCGCGACGCCGTTCCCATGGTCTTCATAGCTCCCACGGTAATGACGCGAGGATCGTTCCCCGGCGAGTCGATGGTGGCATAGCCGTTCCGCCCCTGGTTGCCTGCGGCCACCACGACCACGATTCCGGCCTGCCAGGCCCTTTCGACCGCCTGGCACAGAGGGTCGGTGGTGTAGCTTTCGCCCACCGGATGGCCCAAAGAAAGGTTCATGATCCGGATGTTGTAGCGGGTCTTGTTGGTGATGCACCAGTCGATCCCGCTGATAACCGTGCTGACCCGCCCGGAGGAAAGGTTGTTCAGCACTTTGACCCCGATCAGATTGGCCTTCGGAGCCATCCCCTTGTAGCGAACGCTGTAGGAAGTGCCGGAAACATAACCGCTGCCGGCGATGATCCCCGCCACATGCGTTCCATGCCCGTTATCGTCATAGGCTTTTGCCTTGGCGTCCACGGCGTCATACCAGCCGATGATGCGGTTGGCCGGTCTGGTCAGGTCGCGATGAGTGCTGATGCCTGTGTCGAGTACGGCGATCCCGATGCCTGTTCCCTCGGCCCGATCCACCGCCCAGGCCACATCGGCCCCGACCGCGGAGGCCGTGATATCCAGCAGCCCCATGACTTCCCGGTCCGGCGAGATGCGAGCCACGCCGGAATCATCCGATAATTTATCCACCTCCTTGGCGGGCATGACCGCCCTGAACCCATTGACGGCCTGCAATGATTTTTCGAACTTCCCGCCGCGGCGGAGCACCGCATTCCGCAGGCGGGTATCGATCTTGCCGCTGGCCTGCACGATGACCGCAACGGCTTCATCTCCCTGCGACGGCCCCATCCGGGAGTCGTCCACCTTTTTTGCCAGATCGGAGGCCATCTTGTTTCGGTCGGCCCATGCGCCCGTTCCCGAAGCTGTCATAACCAACAACACCGCAAGCACTGCCAGCCCGATTCTGCGTTTATCCTTTTGCATCGGACTCTCCTTTCCAGAAGCGTGTTTCCTGCGGCTCCAGACCTGTCAGGCTCGATAACCAAAAAGCCTCTCTTCGCTGTGACCGAAGAGAGGCTTTGCCGTCATTTTCGTAGACTTCGGCAGCCTGGCTGTCCTGGGGGCAAGCACCCCGTTAGACCCAATCAGCTTTGCGTCCCCGGATTTCTCCGGGTTTGCCCTTCTCGGTCTGAAGCTTAGGTTGGGACACACGTTCGGTGGCTAGGCTGTCATATCCGTAAGCGGACTTAGACCCTATAGCTTTGCGCCGCCGGGTTTCCCGGGCTTTGCCCTTATCGCGCTATGTCGTTGATTACTTATATTATAGACCGAAAAGGCTCGCCGGATAACTGTCAGGAATACCTGTTTTTCAGGCGCAGGGCCGATTATTGGTTCCAGCCCAGCCGCCCGTTGATGGAGATGCTGTAAGTGGCGATGCGCGTTATCATGGTAAAGGTGGACCAGACCGTCTCGGCGACGAACTCGCCCAGGATGATGCCCAGAGCCACGTGGTGGAGCTTGTCGTATCCCCCCAGGCCGTAGTACCGCTGCACGAAGACCTTGATGATCCAGACGATGAAGAGGCCGAACCAGAAATAGTCCACCCCGAAATTCATCCCCAGCGCGTAGCCGGCCGGATGGAAGGGAAACGAAGGGATGCGGAACCGGAGGAAATCCAGGCCCATTACCACCCCGAAGCCGGCCAGCACGGAAAGCATGGCGGTGGGGTTGGGCGGGCGCTTCTGGGTGGCGAGGTTGAGGATCACCCCGCCGGTTTCCCCGCCCGCATCGCCCGCCCCCAGACGATAGCCGTTGTAGACGCGCAGCATATGCCCCAGCGCCGTGCCGACTACAATTGCGATGGCGATGGCGAGGAACATGCCGCGCTGGTTCATGCGCGACCGCTCTCCGAGCTTGAAGCCTTCCAGCATGTGCGGCATGGCATGGGTGCGGTGGATGCGGTTCATCATATGAAAGGTGGTGACCGTGCGGGCGATGGTGGCGTCGGTCAGGCTGCGCGTGCCCGCGAAATCGACCAGCAGTTGGTTCGGCCCCATAAAGGCCATCTCGTGAGAGGGCGGCCCGAGCTGCGCCCGCATCCGGGTGAGGGCCGTGCTGAAGGCCAGGTAGAAGAGGGCGTAGATGATCACGAACCAGAAAGCCAGCCCGATAACGGTTCCCATCAACCCGAGCCCCACCAGGCTTGCGATTAGGCCGATGAAGGCCCACCGGTGCGGCATCCCGTCCGCATCCTTTTCTCCGTGTACGATAGCATGCCAGACTTCCTTCAGGTAGCGGCGCGAGACCAGGATGGCGGTGACGAACAGCCCTAGAAACGCCCCCCAGGTCTGCTCGCTGAAATAAGGAGCGGACGGCACCAGCCCGCCGCCCCCAAATGTCCCCTGCTCATAGCCCATCGCCCCGGCGACCACTTGCTGGGCTTTCCGCA
>JADLDR010000094.1 GCA_020846535.1 Armatimonadota bacterium
ACAACTCGGTGGTCGGAACCTTCGACATGGCGACAACCGATACCTCGGCAGTGACAACGGGCCGGGTGTATGACTACTCGACGAATGCGCTCTCGATTCACGGGCGCTACACCTGGCGGGCGGAGGCTTCAGATGGGACGAACGTGGCTGGCAGTGGCGAACTGGCTGGCCCCGATGTCAACATTGCGCCTGGCCTCTCCAGCGACAGCGTAACGCCGCCGGACGGAGCGCAGAACTCCACATTCACCTATCAGGTGAAGTATGCCGATACCGACAAGGATGCTCCGACTTCCATCCAGGTGATCATTACGAACCCGGATGGAACAGAACACAGCAGGGTCGACATGACGACGACCGACACGGCGGACCTGGCCGCAGGCCGGGTCTACAGGGGCCAGACTTCGGCCCTGAGTGTGGGCGGAGTGTACAAGTACGAGATCGTCGCAACCGACGGCTTTGCCAACGGTACCGTGACGACCGGCGTGAAAACCGGCCCGACTGTCAGGATAGGGAGCGCTCCTGTCCTCAAGGATAACAGCGCAGTGCCGACCGGCATCCAGTTGGCGGATACGGAATTCACCTACCAGGTGAACTACGCCGATGCCGACGGCGATGCGCCCAAGTATGTCCGGGTGCTGGTCACCCGACCGAACGGGACGGCTCTGGGCACGTTCGACATGGCGACCAGTGATACGACGACTTACATCGCCGGGCGCAACTACACCTACAAGACCAAGCTCAGCGATGAGGGCACCTACAAGTATCACTTCGAGACAACCGACGGAAACAATGATGTCCGGTTCCCGCTTTCGGGCGAGTTCGACGGGCCGCAGGTTGATTACAAGCCCATCCTGTCCAATACGGGTGTGAAGACGCTCGATCCGGACAAGGGCCTGGCGAACGATACCGACTTCACCTACCAGGTGAAATATACCGACCTGGACGGGACGGCCCAGACCCACGCGGTCAGCCTGGTGATCGACGGACAGGCTCCTGTCGCGATGACCACGACCGATGACGTGACGAAGGGCGCTCTCTTCACCTACAAGACCAAGCTGGTCGCCGGGAACCATACGTATCACTTCCAGGCGACCGACGGTCTGGTCACAGTGAGGATACCGGCGGATGACAAGCAGGAGCTAACGGGGCCGTTTGTGAACACCCCGCCCGCCCTCGCGAACGGGGCCGTATCGCCGACCTCCGGCAATACGAACACCAAGTTCATCTACACGGTCGCATACACCGACGCGGATGGCAACGAGCCGACCGCAATCCAGGTCTTCGTGAGCAAGCCTGACGGCTCTGCGGTCACCGGGTCGCCGTTCAATATGGCGGCGGCGGACAACAACGCGGTGACGGCAGGACGGGTCTACAAGTACGAGATGACCGCCGGATTGGGCATCGAGGGAACCTTCAAGTTCCACTTCGAGGCGACCGACGGCATCGACCCGACGAAGGCTGCCCGCTTCCCGGCGACGGGCGAGACGGACGGCCCGAACGTTACGGCCAAGACCACGAATACGGCTCCGGCGCTGTCGAACAACACCGTCACCCCGGCTAACGGCGTGACGACGACACCTCCGGCGACCGAGTTCACCTACCAGGTGACCTATATCGATGCGGATGACGATGCGCCGGTCAGCCTGAAGCTCTTCATTATCGATGCGAAGGGCGGGACCGTCGGACACGATGTCCTGGCGGACGGCAGCAAAGTCGATCCGGCTGACAACACCTATACTAACGGAGCGGTCTACCAGTTCAAGATCAGCGGGCTGGCTCCGGGAAACAATACCTACTACTGGGAGGCTTCCGACGGAACGGACAGCAGCCGACTGCCGACCACCGGCGCGGCGGCAGGCCCGCACGTCAACCAGAAGCCGACCCTGACCGGATCGAAGGTAACGCCTGATAACGCTCCGGCCAACACCCAGTTCGTGTATGAGACCACCTATACCGATCTGGACAACGAGGCTCCGAGCTACATCCGTATCTTCGTGGACGGCGTGGGCTTCAATATGACGGCTCGCGACGCCGCTGATACAACCTACACTGACGGCGCGATCTTCGAATACAAGACGACCGACCTGAAGAAAGGCGTCCACAAGTTCCATATCGAAACCTCCGACGGGATCGAGGTCGCCCGCGATCCGGAGACTGACGATTACCAGAAGCCGATTGTGGACAGCCCGCCGGTGCTTGCGAATGTCAAGGTTGTGTCCAGTTCCGGGTCTTACGACTCCGGCGACCCGACCAAGGCTCTCGGCAAGTCTACCGACACCTACACCTGGTCGGTCACCTACAGCGACGCGGATGGCGATAGCCCGACCGGAACAGGCCATATCCGGGTTGTGGTGGACGGCACTGCCTTCAACATGAAGACAGTCGGGACCCCGACAGCGGATCAGTTCAAGAGCGGTGTAGTCTATACCTATACCGCCGATCAGCTCGATCCGTCGGTGGCGATGCCGAACAAGGCGCACACCTACTACCTGTATGCTTCGGACGGCGAGCTTTCCGTCCGGGTTCCCGAATCCGGAGAGACGGCTGGCCCGAACGTGAACGCCAAGCCTGCCTTCCGGCAAGGTAAAGTCACTCCTTCGGCGGGCCATACGCTGCTGGACTTCACCTACTCGGTGGTCTGCAGCGATGTCGACGGAACCGCGCCGGACTTCGTGAGGGTCTTCATCGATGACGACACCGCCGGTGTCCAGATGGCGAAAGACGCTGCAACGAATGACTTCACGGCAGGCGTGACCTACACCTACACCACCAAGCTGGTTGACAAGCCGAAGCATACCTACCGCTTCGAAGGCTTCGACGGCCTGGAAAGCGCCCGGTTCCCCGAGACCGGCGACCAGACCGGCCCGACGGTGGCGGCGAACCAGGCACCGGTGCTGTCTGCGGACAGCGTGACCCCGAACCCTGGCAAGTCCACCGATGAGTTCACCTATCAGGTGAAGTACAGCGACGCCAATGGCGATGCGCCGAGCTTCATGAGAGTGGTGATCGACAGCGCGGCCTTCGACATGGCAACCGACAATGCCGCCCCGGACTATGTGGCCGGTGTGGTTTACACCTACAAGACGACGCTGACGCCCGACCAGGCGACCGATGCCAAGAAGCACACCTATCACTTCGAGACAAGCGATGGTGCGCTCGATACCCGGCTGCCTGCCACCGGCGAGAAGGACGGCCCGTTCGTGAATACCCCGCCGACCCTGGCGGGCGGCGCGGTCAGCCCGACCACCGGGACGACGGCCACGGACTTCAAGTTCAGCGCCACCTACAAGGACGCGGACAACACGGCTCCGACCTCGATCAAGGTCTTCATCGGAACCGAGTCCTTCGATCTGACCAGGCAGGACACCAGCGCCTTCAGCGCAGGTTCGGTCTTCGCCTACACGACCAAGCTGAAATCGGGAACCGGTCAGAAGTTCCACTTCGAGGCTTCCGACGGGCTGGAGTCGGCCCGCTTCCCGGCGGACGGAGACCTCTCCGTCGGCACGGTGAACACCGCTCCGACCCTGAAGAACGGGAAGGTCGATCCGGCCTCCGGGAAGTCCACGACCGAGTTCACCTATACGGTTGAATACGCCGACGAGGACGGGGATACCGCCCAGAGCGTGCAGGTCTTCATTGACGGGAACGCCGATACGAACGCCCATACGATGGCGAAGCAAGGCGATACCAACGTCTACCAGTACAAGACCAAGCTGGCGACCGGGACCCACACCTTCTACTTCCAGGCAACGGATGCGAAGGGTGCGACCGTGAAGACCGACACAGCGGACGGGCCGACGGTGAACGCTTCCAGCGTGACCCTTGAGGCCATCCCGCCGACCAACATCGGCCAGACAGTCACCTACTCCGGTAAACTGATGCCGGCCATCGCCGCCACCATCAACATCACCCTGGTGGCCCCGGACGGCATTGGAACCGACTCGACAGTAACCAGCGCGGCGAACGGCTCCTTCAGCGGAACCTTCACGCCGAACGCCAGCGGTATCTGGAAGATCAAGGCTGCCTGGAACGGCAACGCGCAGTACGATCCGGCCAGCACGAACATCTCGCTGACGGTGAACGCTCCGAGCATCACGCTCGGGCCAGGGGTGGATATGGTCAGCATCCCGCTGATCCCGGTCGACAGCGATCCGGACTTCATCCTGCCCAACGCCGCCCATCTCGATATCGTGCGATGGCTGCCCGTGCAGGCGAAATACTCGTTCTTCAACACCGACAATGACTTCCCCGGTCTGTCAGGCGGAAGCGCCTTCTGGGTGAAGCTGAATGGCAATGCCAAGCTCGAACCGAGAGGCAAGCAGGCCGATCAGACCAAAGACTACGCGATCCAGATGTTCGTCGGCTGGAACCAGTTCGGCTCCGTGTTCAACGCGCCGATCAACTGGGCTGCCACGAAGGTGAAGTTCCAGGGTCAGACCCTGCCGATAGCACAGGCGGCGGCCAATGGCTGGATTCGTGACTTCGCATGGGGTTACGACAAGGCCACCAGAAGCTACTTCCTGGTACACGCCACCATGAGCGGCGCGACTCGGCAAGTGTACCCCTGGAAGGGTTACTGGATCCGTGTTCTGGTAGACTGCGAGCTGATTCTGTCCCCTGCGGGCAGAGGCATCGACTCCGAAGCGGCTGGCCCCGTGCGCTCTGACGCACGGGCCACCGCCCCCGAATGGATGCAGCAACTCGTAGCCTCGACTGCGAGGGCCAGCGATTCCGCCAACTAC
This sequence comes from Armatimonadota bacterium, assembly GCA_020846535.1. Lineage (GTDB taxonomy): Bacteria > Armatimonadota > JADLDR01 > JADLDR01 > JADLDR01 > JADLDR01. The sequence goes on from JADLDR010000094.1 coordinate 4,743, forward strand.
ATCGGCATCGCCGGTTCCACCCAGGGTATGGCGATTGAAAAGCCTGCCTACTGGCAAGACTACGTAGACCTCCGCATCACCGGCACCGACCGCGGCCCGGGCGGGGCTTACGCAACGGAGATCAAGCCGAAGTCGGCGGGCAAGACGGTGTGGAACTTCGAGGTCCGCACCGACCAGCCCAACACCGACATCACCATCGCCTGGCCGAAGGCAGCTAACCTGCCCAAGGATGTGGAACTGACCCTGGTCGATCTCGACGGCGGAAAGTCTCGCTTCCTGCGGACAGCCTCCGGCTATACCTTCAACTCGGGCAAGGCCGATGGCGTGCGGCGATTCCAACTGGTGGCCGACACCCGCAGCGCGAGCGCTCTGATGATCACCAACATCGTCGCGAGCGGCAGCCGCGGAGCCAGCCGGACGATCTCCTACAACCTGACCGCTGAAGCCGAAGTCGCCGTCCAGGTATTGTCCCTGACCGGCAAGCCGGTAGCCTCCCTGACCGCAGGCCAGGCCGCCACCCGGGGAGCCAACCAGGTCGTCTGGAATGGCCGGGACTCCCAGGGGCGCGTGGTCCCGGGCGGGATCTATCTCGTTCAGATCGCCGCGACCGCCACGAACGGCAACACGGCTAAAGCGGTGCAGCAGATCAACACCAACCGCTAGACAAAGGGCAGTACACCTTCTCTTAAAGAAGGTGTACTGCCTCTTCATATCGAAATGATACCGGGGTAGCTTTGATGCTGCCCTCCCTTTTTTCATCGAGCGCAGCAACCAAGAGGAGGCAGAAGGAAGATGAGAGTTTTACGCAGGTGGCGGATGGCTGCTACAGTGGCGATCATGACGATCATTGCGCTGGTATCGCCGCTGGTGGGGAGCGTGGTCGTAATGGCGCAGCCCATGATGAACGGCGGGCCATCGGTCGTCGCCTTCCCCTTTGAGAACACGACCGGCAAGGGAACCGATCAGTTGGGGTCGAGTCTGTCGGCAGCGATTCGAGCCACCCTGTCGCAGCAGTATGCGGTTTACGGCTTCAACCCGAAATCTCCCTCGGTTGAGCGCGCAGTCAGCGAGAACCGCCTGACCCGCCAGGACATCGCCCCGCCCTTCGACACCGACAAGGCAGTCAAGATCGGCAAAGAAATGGGCGCTGACCTGGTGATGGTCGGCTCTATCGATGAAATCACCTATGATCCCAACGCCAAGACATCCTCCTTGACCGTGACGGTTCAATTGGTCGATGTCAAGACCGGAACCCCGGCGAAAACGACCGCCGTGACCGGGCGCAGCAAAGAGGGCGCTCAGAGCGCCGATGAAGGCGCTCTGATGGCACAGGCTCTGGATGATGTGATCGCGAAAACCACCCAGGCGCTGGGTGTGGAGAAAGCCGCTCCCGCTCCCGGCGAGCAGCCGAAAGCCCGTGGAGAGAAGAAGCCGGTCACCAAGAAGGCCCGCAACCGCACGGCGACGGGCGTCCTCCTGGGATTGCTGGTCATCCTCCTGGCCGCCAGCAGCAACGGCGGCGGAGGTGGAGGCGGATCTAGCACCGAGCTGCCGCCGCCCCCCCCGTAACCGAAAACGGCATTATATGTGATTTTCTGAAGGCAAAGCCTGTTTGAATATAGGCTTTGCCTTTTTTGGCTTGGATGGGAGAAACGGATGAATCCAGGAAGAAAACAGCCATATTCCTGCGGTTTTCTATATACCCTGCTGGCCAAGAGCGTGGGAATCCCGCTCCGAGAACTCTTCACTTCCGCGGGAAGCGTTGTCCGGGCTTATCGGCGGGCGCAGAAAGCCCTTTCCTCCCCGGCCCTCCGGGACGCGCTCTGGGAACAATTGCAGCATCCCGGCGCGGCCCCGCTCGGATACGGGCATGTGGCCTGGGAGCGCAAATCCATATCCCCCATAGCGATCCAGATCAGGGTGACTGTCCCGCCGGGACGGGGTGCGGGCCTTGGGGAGACCGTTACCTAACCCCCCCGCCCCCTGCCCGAAACGGGCAGGGGGAGAGATGATCCATCAAGCAATGCACTCTCTATCCCCCTCTCCCCGCTTCGGGGAGAGGGGCTAGGGGAGAGAGGTAACCCATCCCAGGGGAGAGAGGTCACCCCTCCCCCAGGAGCGGAGGATGTTTCACCTTCTCTGGATCGCTATGGGAGCGCAAATCCATATCCCCCTGCACGGCGAACCCAACTCGCAGACTATCCTGAGAGGCCCGGAGGATGTGGCTGGCCAAAGAGCCGCCCGATATGCTGGCCGCCCCATTTGTCCGGGAGCGGATGGCCCTGGCCGAGGGATCGAGCGGCTCTGGGGCAGCGGGATTCATGTGGGGCCGAATACGGGCGCTCAGGGGCCGGTCACAATCGCCGTGCTGCTGGCAGGGATGGATTTGCCTGCCTGGTCCTGCAAAGCGCCGGAGGCCGCACACCGCCTGCTCGATTTCTGCGCCCGCAGCGCCCCTCGCTTTCTACGGAAAACGAACCGGCGTTACGGCGGCTACTGGCCTCCAGTGCGCTGGGGCCTGGCCGACGATTTCGCCGGCATGTTCGCCCCGGCCCTGTCCGATGAATACGTTTCCCCTTACTGGGACCGCTACTTCATCGAGATCGGCTGCTAAGCAGCCTGTTGGAGTAAGGGTACAGTTCCCCCTGAGACGCGGCTCGTACACAGCGAACTCCTCCGCTCCGCCCATCTGAATCGCCTGGTCGCACTACACATCGCCGAATTCGACCCGGGAACCGACCCCTATCTTTCGATATCGAACACCTGCCCGTGCTGGCCCTGGCAAAGGAAATGGCCGGGGAATAAGGAGCATCGTGATGAAACTGGTTCTCTTCCTTTGAGTTTTCACCGCCCTGACTGCCGCTCCGGGCTTCTCAACAGCCGCGGCATCCAATGAACCGTCAGTGCTTTCGGTGACCAAGGAGGGATACGGCAGCGGCGCGCACTATCGCTTGATCGCCGGACCGCTGAAGGAGGCCGGCATTCAAATAGACGCCTGCATGCAGAAAGAGATTCCGGCAAAGCTGGCGACCGGGAAATACAATGTTGGCATGGGCACCCATGTGGGGTCGCACCTACGGCCCCGATGAGGCGGATTTCCAGAAGCTCTTCCCGGCGCTCCGCGATGCTCTGTACCACCTTATCGGTAGGGGCGGCGGGGTGATGATTCTCGGCCCGGCGGGCCAGACAGTCTTCATCGCCTTGCGGCCCTTCACCGAACCCTGGGGCGCTCGCTTGCTGCATGAAACCATCAAGGATTCGGCAGGTCATAAGGAATACCTTCTGGAATGGGCCTATACCGCCCACGTCCCCGGGCGCACGCGATTTGTGGTATCCCTCCGGCGGAGACCCCGGTTACGGGTATGCCGGAAAATGATGGTTCCCCCTGGAGGCTGATACTTCCTGGCCGGTGGTCGTCCGGGGCGAGCCGACCGCCACGGCTCACTTCCAGCGGTGGACAACGGACGCCGATGCGGCCCGCAGGCAGGAGCCAGCGCAAGGAGGCGTGTCCCTCGCCGCTGTCCAGGAGATGGGAAAGGGGAGGATCGCTCTGATCGGCCTGCCGCAGACTTATTCCTTTGCCGCGCCATACCTGTTCCCCGGAGCGGATATCGCCCTCTATGCGGGACTGGACGGCCAGCCCAGCGGCGGGCGCAAAATCCTGATCAACCTCCTACGATGGCTGAGTGAACCCTCTCTGAAGGAGGGGATGAAGGATCCGGAAGGGGCCGAGTATTTCGTTGTGAGCGACTGCACGGACGGCCCCGACCCGGCGGTCTGGTATCTGGACGTCCACAGCGAAGAGCCAGCCGTCTCCAGGGAGGGGGAAAGTGTTGCCGTCCGCTTCCCGGGCATCCGTCAGGAACGCTTCGGGGTGGGGCTGGATGTCGTCTTTGCAGCCCCGAAGAACCCGCCTATCGATATCGTGAAAGGCATCATTGAGAACGACTTCGGGTTTCCCGCCGCCGCGGGCAGCCCGCTCCCCGGGTCTTCCCTATTGGGAACGGATATGGCTGTATCGTCGAGTACAGCGAGGGCCGGGACTTCATCTGATCATCTCTCATCGGAATGGAGTGGCGCGGGGAAGGCGTCGAATTCGCCGGATCTCTGGCCGTTGTGCGCCAGCGTGCTTTCGAAATCTCTCTAACTCTTCTGGAAGGCGGGTCGCTTTCGTCCGAAGGCCATACCCTCACTCAGCGGGGGAACCGGTTATGGGAGAGCGGATAGGGCGGTCCGGCTGCCGCGCCTCCTATTGACAAAGATTCGTAGAATGCGTTATGATAGGGTAGCGATGAGATACATAGTATCCATAATCCTGTGGGTAGCCATAGCTGCAACCGCATCGGCGCAGAGTACGGTCAACAGCATCAAGCTGCGGGCTACTCCGGACACCATCCGGGCGGACGGCCTGAGCAAAGCCAGCATTATCGCCGAAGTCCGGGACCGGTCCGGGCAGTTGGTGGGAGACGGAACGGAAATCCGGTTCAGCACCACCCTGGGGAACTTCAACGGCGATACGGCGGTCACCGTGCTGACGGCGGCGGGGACGGCTCGCGTCACCCTCACCAGCAGCACCTCGGTGGGGACGGCGTTGGTGACCGCCACGGCGGGGCAGGCCAACCAGGAGATCCGCGTCAACTTCGGCACCCAGACCATCGCCGACCGGGGGCCACAATATCTCAACCTTACTGCCGACTGGATGGCCTTTGCGACGGACTACCGCGTGGTCGATGCCATCGGGAAGGTCAGAGCGAGGTGGCGTTATATCGAGATCCGGGCGGACAGCCTTCAGATCAATGTCGACCAGAATATCATCCGGGCGCAAAACCATGTGAAAGTCACCAGTGGCAGTAAGTCGCTGGAGGGATCGATGCTCTATTTCAGCCTCCTCGACTCCCGGGGCATCCTGCTCAGCGCGGAGGAAGGGAAGCGGTTCTTCCAGGGAGAAGCCCTGACCCCACTCGACCCGGAAAGCCAGTTCACCCCCGAAGGAGCGTTTGTCTTCGAAGACACTTCGGGCAGCGGGATGCTGATCCGGTCCAGGGGTCTGATCTTGTACCCGAACGAAAAAATCCAGTTCCGCAGCAGCACCCTTTATGTCAGCGGAGGCAAAGTGGTCAACATGCCCTACCAGGTGATCTCCCTGACCGGCTACGGCGACGACATGGATCAATATTTAGGCTATGGCACGAACGGGCTGACGCTCGATCTGCCTTTTTACTACTCGATGACAGCGGACGGGTCCGGGGCCTTAAGAGTGCGCTTTCAAGAAAAGGCCGGGTGGTTGGGCCGGAACTCGCGCAAAGGGTGGTCGCTCGATCTGGAACAAAAGTACGGCTATAAATCGAGCGGCGAGGGAACCGTCAATGTGGATCATATCGCCTCCAGGGATTGGGGCCTGCACTGGGATCACAGCGCCCGGATATCCCCCGAATCGAGGGGATATTTCTATATGGACTACTTCAACCACCAGAACCTGTACGGCATGGCGACCTATAACCGACAGATGCGCCAGGCTTCTTTCAACATGAACCTCTTCGCCAGTAAATACTTCGGGCAGGGCTTCTTCCCCTCCAGCGACAACTGGACATGGGACACCTATGTGGAAAGCGCCGCTCGGCCCCTGGGCAAGGCTTTCCGCTGGACTGTGGCGGGGCGCACCTCCTACACGACCGGAACCTACAATCCCTCCAATCTGCTGAAGGGCACTCAGTTACGGCTGTCCGCCGTGCCGCGCCTGCTAGATCGGCAAACAACCCTGACCGGTTCTCTCTCCCTGGGATACACCTGGGGTGGCAACCTGGCTTCCGGCAACTCCGTTCTTTCCACTTTTTCCGCCAACCGGCGGCTGACCCGGGACGCCTCCCTGATGGTCAGCTACGACTACACGCGGCAGCCGAGCTTTTACCGGCTGGGAGGCAGGCAGCGGCTGAATTCAAGCCTTTTCCTGGGGGACCGGAGCCGATGGTACGCCAGCATCTACTCCTCCCTTACCCTGGACGCGCCCTACCGCACCAGCACTGCCTATATGAATTTCAAGTTGGGAACCCTGTGGCGCATCGGGATGCGCGGGATGGAGCAGAAGTTCGGCAGATTCACCTACAACGACCTCGAACTGAACGTCTCCCGCCAGATCGGCAGGCGGGAAGCTCTTCTCCGATGGTCCACCTCCCGCCACCGCATCGAACTGGAGATGAACGCGGGAACGCTCGGTTTCTAAAGCGCGCATTATGGATCGGGGCGGATAGAGAGGCGCTCAGAGGCCCGTTTGCGGGCCTCTTATAGTAGGGTCGTCCACGGCTTGGCGACAGTGGGACAATCAGGCGTCTCTAATCTTGCGGTACACACAGGGCGAACCTGGTGTTCGTCCCTGCGAGCGTATACATCGCATTGATTCAGGTCAGGGAAGGGCCAGAGGCGGCTCTTTGCCTGGCCGTTTTACGTTAAAGGAAATACCATGCCACCCTTCAAGCTGATATCGGAATTCACGCCCAAAGGGGATCAGCCGACGGCCATCTGGAAGCTGGTCGAGGGATTGGAGAAAAAGCAGCGGTTTCAAACGCTGCTGGGGGCCACCGGAACGGGGAAAACCTACACCATGGCGGCGGTCATCGAAAAGGCGCAGCGGCCCGCGCTGGTGATCGCCCACAACAAGACCCTGGTGGCCCAGCTTTGCGGCGAGTTCCGGGAGTTCTTCGGCGAAAACGCGGTCGAATACTTCGTGAGTTATTACGACTACTACCAGCCCGAAGCATATATCCCCCAGACCGACACCTATATTGAGAAAGACTCCTCCATCAATGACGAGATCGACCGGCTGCGCCACTCGGCGACCCAGGCGGTGCTGGAGAGGCGCGATGTGGTGGTCGTCGCCAGCGTCTCCTGCATCTACGGACTGGGATCACCGGAGGAATACAGCCGGATCATCTGCCATTTACAGCAAGGGGCGAGTTACGACCGGGACGACATCCTGCACCGGCTGGTCGATATGCAGTTCTCCCGCAACGATATGGCCTTGCAGCGCGGAACTTTCCGGGTGAAAGGCGATATCCTGGAAATCTACCCGGCGGATGAGGAGATCATCGTCCGGGCCGAGTTCTTCGGGGATGAGGTGGAGAAAATTCGGGTGATCGATCCGGTGACCGGCGAGATACGGGGAAACCGCTCCGATATCACCGTCTTCCCCGCCTCGCATTTCGTCACCTCCTGGGACAAAATGGAGCGCGCCCTGGAAACTATCCGGCAGGAGATGGAAGAGCGGGTGGAGTTCTTCCGCACCCAGGGTAAGCTGCTGGAGGCCCAGCGCATCGAGCAGCGCACCCGGTACGACATGGAGATGATGCGGGAGGTCGGCTATTGCAGCGGCATCGAAAACTACTCGCGCCACCTGGACGGCAGAGCGCCCGGAACCTGCCCCTCGACGCTTCTGGACTATTTTCCGGAGGATTTCATCGTCTTTATCGATGAGTCGCACCAGACGATCCCGCAGCTTCACGCTATGTTCGCAGGCGATCTGTCGCGCAAGCAGACCCTGGTAGAGTTCGGATTCCGGCTTCCTTCGGCTATCGACAACCGGCCCCTCCGGTTCGAGGAGTTCGAGGAGAGGGTGGAGCAGGCGGTCTTCGTCTCCGCCACCCCCGGCTCCTATGAGACGAAGCACAGCGCCCAGGTCGTGGAGCAGATCATCCGCCCTACCGGCCTGGTGGACCCGGAAGTGGAAGTGCGCCCCACCGAAGGGCAGATCGACGATCTGATTGACGAAATCCGAAAGCGCACCGACCGTGGGGAGCGCGCCCTGGTCACCACCCTGACGAAAAAGATGGCGGAGGATCTGTCCGAATACCTGGTCAATCTGGGCATCAAGGTGAATTACCTCCATTCCGATATCCAGACCCTGGACCGCCTGGAAATCCTCCGGGACTTGCGGCTGGGAGTGCATGACGTGGTGGTGGGGATCAACCTCCTCCGGGAAGGGCTGGACCTGCCGGAGGTCTCCCTGGTGGCGATTCTGGACGCGGACAAGGAAGGGTTCCTCCGTTCGGAAACCTCCCTCATCCAGACTATCGGGCGGGCGGCCCGGAATGTGGAGGGCAAGGTGCTGATGTATGCGGACAATATCACCAACTCCATGCAGCGGGCCATCGATGAGACGAACCGCCGCCGAGAGATCCAGATGGAATACAATCGCGCCAACGGCATCACGCCCGAAACTGTCCGCAAGGCCATCCGCGATGTGATCGAATCGAAGCGGGTGGCCGAACCGCAGGGCGAATACCGGGCCAGCCGGAGCGCAGAAAGCGTACTCTCCCTGGACGAGATGATGCGCTCGGTCGAAGAGATGGAAAAGGAAATGAAGCTGGCGGCCAAAGCCCTCGATTTCGAGCGAGCCGCCCAACTGCGCGACGAGATCGCCGACTACAGGAAGCTCATCGGATCGCTGAGGTAACCGAGAACCAACCATTATGTCCACAGACAAAATCATCATACACGGCGCGCGGCAGCACAACCTCAAGAACATCCACCTGGAGATCCCACGGGACAAGCTGGTGGTGATTACCGGGCTTTCCGGCTCCGGGAAGTCCTCTCTGGCGTTCGACACGATTTATGCGGAAGGGCAGAGGCGCTATGTGGAGTCCCTCTCCGCCTATGCCCGACAATTCCTGGGGCAAATGGACAAGCCGGAGGTCGATTATATCGAGGGCCTTTCCCCGGCGGTCTCCATCGATCAGAAATCTACCACTCGCAACCCGCGCTCCACCGTAGGAACGGTCACGGAGATTTACGATTACCTGCGCCTCCTCTTCGCCCGGGTCGGCAAGCCGCACTGCCCCCAGTGCGGGCGGCCCATCGCCCGCCAGACCATCGAGCAGATCGTGGACGCCCTGCTGTCCTTGCCGGAGGGAACGCGGCTCCAGATACTGGCTCCGGTCATCCGGGGACGCAAAGGGGAATACCGGCAGGTGCTGGAGGAGATCCGCAAGGAAGGCTTCGTCCGCGTCCGGGTGGATGGCACGGTTTACGAGGTCACGGACGATATCCCGATGGACCGCTACAAGCAGCACACCATCGAGGTGGTGGTGGACCGCCTGGTCGCGCGCCTAGAAATCCAGAAGCGGCTGGCCGATTCGCTCGAAACTGCGCTGAGGATGGGGAAGGGGATCGTGGGGGCGGTGGCCGGGGAGCAGGAGCATCTCTTTTCAGAGAAGTTCGCCTGTGTGGAGTGCGGTATCTCGATGGAGGAGATCGCCCCGCGCAACTTTTCCTTCAACAGCCCCTACGGAGCCTGCCCCGCCTGCCACGGCCTCGGAACCCACACGGAACTCGACCCGGATCTCATCATCCCGAACCGGGAACTCTCTATCGCGCAGGGGGCCATCGTTCCCCTGGCCCGGAGCAGCAGCGAATATTACCCGAAAGTCCTGGAGGCGGTGGCGAAAGCCTACGGCTTCACTCCGGATACGCCCCTCAGGAATCTGAAAAAAGAGCAGATCAAAGTTCTCCTGCATGGGGCTGACCGGAGAGTGCATGTGGTCTTCCGGAACCGCTACGGGCGCACACGCAGCTATGAAACCCATTTCGAGGGCGTACTCCCGATGCTCAACCGCCGCTACCAGGAGACCGGCTCCCAGATGGTCAAGGAGGAGATCGAGAAATTTATGTCCGCCCGCCCCTGCGCCACCTGCAAGGGACTGCGGCTCAAGCCCGAGAGCCTGGCCGTCACCATCGGGGACACGAATATCTCCCAGGTGACCGCTTCATCCGTGTCAGAGGCCCTCCGGTATTTCGACCGGCTGGAACTGAGCGAGCGCGACCGGAAGATCGCCCATCAGGTACTCAAGGAAATCCGGGCGCGTCTGGGCTTTTTGATGAATGTCGGCCTGGACTACCTCACCCTCGACCGGGCGGCGGCGACCCTTGCGGGCGGAGAGGCCCAGCGCATCCGTCTGGCGACCCAGATCGGTTCGGGGCTGATGGGCGTCCTCTACATCCTGGACGAACCGAGCATCGGGCTGCACCAGAGGGACAACAAAAGGCTGATCGAAACCCTTGTCCGGCTGCGCGATATCGGCAACACCATCATCGTGGTGGAGCATGACGAAGAAACTATCTGGGCATCGGATTACGTGATCGATATCGGCCCGGGCGCCGGCGAACACGGCGGCGAGGTGGTGGCGACCGGCACCCCCGGAGAGATTGCGGCAAGCGATGAGTCCGTCACAGGCCGCTTCCTGAGCGGAAAGGAAGCCATCCCGGTGCCGATGTTCCGGCGCGAGCAGAACGGAAAATATATCGAACTCTCCGGCGCTCGCGCCCATAACCTGAAAAATATCGACCTGCGCCTGCCTCTCGGCAACTTCCTCTGCGTGACCGGGGTTTCCGGGTCCGGCAAAAGCACGCTCATCCAGGAAACCCTTTACCCGCTGCTGATGTTTCGCCTTCACGGGACGCACGCCCTCTGGGGGCCGTGTGACGGCATCACCGGAACCGAGCATATCGACAAGGTGATCGATATCGACCAGTCCCCCATCGGGCGGACGCCCCGCTCCAACCCGGCCACCTACACCGGAACCTTCGACCTCATCCGCGATCTCTTCTCCAAAACACAGGAGGCGCGGGTGAGAGGCTATGCGCCCGGTCGCTTCAGCTTCAATGTCAAAGGCGGGCGCTGCGAAGCCTGCCAGGGAGACGGCATCATCAAAATCGAGATGCACTTCCTGCCCGATGTTTACATCCCCTGCGAGGTCTGCAAGGGAGACCGCTACAACCGGGAAACCCTGGAGGTGCGTTACAAAGGGAAAAACATCTCCGATGTCCTGAATATGACCGTCGGCCAGGCCCTCGAATTTTTCGAAAACGTCCCTCCCATCGTCCGCAGGCTCAAGACCATCCACGATGTCGGGCTGGATTATATCAAACTCGGCCAGCCTGCCACCACCCTTTCCGGCGGGGAGGCTCAGCGGGTCAAACTCTCGGCGGAACTGGCAAAACGGAGTACGGGCCGCACCTTCTACATCCTCGACGAGCCGACCACGGGCCTGCACTTCGCCGATATCCGGAAACTGCTGGACGTGCTGAACCGCCTGGTCAACACCGGCAACACCGTGCTGGTCATCGAACACAACCTGGATGTCATCAAAACCGCCGACTACATCATCGACCTGGGGCCGGAGGGCGGCAGCCGCGGCGGCCAGATCGTCGCCTGCGGCGCTCCCGAAGATATCGCCCGCGCTCCCGAAAGCTACACGGGACAGTTTTTGAAAAAGGCGCTGGGGGATAAAATTCATGTTGAAAATACGCAGATAACAGGGGATGGGTAGCCTCCTTCCCCCGGACATCTCTTCGAAACCTGCTTTCCTGCCCCGTCGTCAAATCACCTCCACAGCCACTCCAAAACAAAAAAGCGGGGAGTGATCCCCGCTTTTTATATCAGCCCATATCAGAATATCAGAACCTAAGCAGCCTGTCGGAGTAAGGGTGCAGTTTTCACTGAGATAAGGCCGTAGGGGCGAACCTCGTGTTCGCCCTGAAAAGGACCCCCTCGGCAGGCGGGGCGATCACAAGGATACGGGTCGGACAGGATCTGCCGAAAACTGAACCTTTACTCCAACGATCTGCTTAGAGCGGTGCGCCCTCTGCCCGGATATCTTCAAACGGGTTTCTGGTGCAGAATTTTGCATGGCCGTCGAGGAACCCGAACATCTGCTTATCCTGATGCCAGGCTCCGGCATCGAACAGCACCGGAATCTTGGTCGGGCTGTCCGCCTTGAAACGGCGACCCCACATCCGCCAGTCATACGGCCCGTCGATATTGAACTGAAGCCAGCCGTATTCCATGATGTAGTTGTAGCTCATGCCTGACCGTACGCCTTTGTATACCCCGTCGAAGAGGCGGGATTTACCGACATATGGATTCTGGCAGGCACAGGCCCCGCACTCAGGCGCAACTGGAGTAATATGGTCGCTCGGGCAGAGAAAAATATATTCCGACTTGAGGTACGGCCCCAGCGCCTCCCACAGGAAGGGCATCTCGATGCTGCCATCCGGGTTCTCATGCAGGCCGTTAGCAGCGCAGACGGTATTCATGAGGGCAATCGGCATCCGGCTGTCCCAGTCTTGGCCGTACATCTGAACGCCCATCATGATCTGCTTGATATTGGAGACACAGGTGGCCTGCCGGGCCTTTTCGCGGGCCTGGGCGAAGACCGGGAAGAGGATCGCCGCTAGAATCGCGATAATAGCGATAACAACGAGCAGCTCAATCAACGTGAAACCTTTGAGACGGGACTTTTCAATCATGGGAAATATCCTCCTTCGTGTAGGCATCGTCTCATACATTCTCAAAAAGTAAATAGACGAACTCTTCTTTCCGACTATCTCGCCTCCTTTCTTTTAAGATTTGAAATAATGATTGGTAACATTTTATCATACCTCTGCTGAAAATGTCAAGGTGGTTTTTGGAGAAAATAGCACTATTTTTCCTCGAAAAGGATTCTTCCCCTCGGATGCGAAACAAAAGAGCGACTTTATCAAAATATCTGATAGGAGATGCCCATGTATATCGCATACATTGAAGATCGGGCCGCCTGGGAGAGGGCCAACCGGGAAGGCCGCAATTTCTGGGACGCCTATTGGCCGGAAGTTTTGGATCGAATGGGCCTGGGAGCCGCGCCGCTTCCGCCCGAGTCGCTCCGGGACGCCGGCGCGTTGAAGGAGACAGCGGCTTTGATGATCGGGAAATTGTCGGAAGGGGCTGTCGATGACCGGGCCGTGCGCGTTCTGTCGGAATGGGTGGAAAACGGCGGACTGCTGGTCGGATCGGCGGTGGAAGGGCTGGACGCGCTCTTCGGGGTGAAGGGAAGCGGCATTTATCCTCAGGCTGGAGACGATTTCGCCCCTGCCGCGGCGCTCGATTTCCGAAGCCACCCGCTGACCGAAGGGCTGCGCTGGCCCCTCCGCCCGGAGCAGGGGCCGGTGGCGGCCTCCGATATCCGTATCATCGAGCCCGACGGGTCGGAGGCGCTGGCGGATATGAAGGCCTTTGACGGGCGTTCTCTCGGCGCGGGCGTGACGGCCCGCCCCTCGGGAAAGGGATGGGCCTTTTACTTTCCCTTCGAGCTTCCGAAAACTTTCTGGGCTATCCAGCAGGGACGACCCGTGACGGGAGACCGGGATGGGGACGGCTTTCTGAGGGTGGGGGATTCTATCGCCCTGGAAGGCTTTCCCTGGGATGTTCCCTACACCGATCTGCTTCTCTGGCTTCTCCGCAATATGATCGCCTCCGCATCCTGCCCTTTTCTGGCAACGCTGCCCCCGGCGAGCGGGCAGGTCTCAGACGCCCTCTTTTTCTGGGGAGGCGATGACGAGGCGGCCACCGACGGCCTACAGGTCTTTGCCTCGGACTGGATGAAGGCGCACGGTCTGCCCTATCATATCAATGCGATGCCGGTGGAAGGCAAGTTCGGGCTGACAGCCAAAGAATTCCGGCATATCGAGGCCAACGGGCATGAGATTTCGCTTCATTACAATCACATCTCCAACCGCCAGCATCCCTATGCTTTTTCGCGGGAAGACATCCTGGAGCAGATGGACGCCTACCTGAAGACATTCGGGAAGCCTCCGGTTTGCTCCGTGAACCACTACTGCACCTGGACCGGCTGGGCGGAGCCTGCCCGGTGGATGCTGGAGGCCGGGGGGCAGGGGGACAACAGCCGGATTCACTGGGGATCGCCGCCGGTCAACCCGATCAACCGCTACGGCTTCGCCATGGGCACTTCCATTCCTCACCGCGCCTACGAGGACGCCGAACACGGCAACAGGCCCCTGGACTTCATCTTCCAGCCCATCAACGCCTATGAAGTCGGCTACGAGCAGGACCGAGACGACTTCGAACAACTGCGCCGGGTCATCGATCTCTCCGCCCGCTACCACCTCACGACCAACATGTTCTACCACCCGGTCTATATCACCCATTACCCCGCCTGCCGCCGCGCCATAGAGGAATTCATTCGTTATAGCGCAGAGCGGGGCGTCCGGGCAGTCCATATGGGCAACGACGCTTTCTGCCTGTGGTGGAAAGCCCGCAGCCGGTCCGCCCTCCGGGTAGTGACCGCCGGCCCGGAGGAAACGGTCATCGAGGCCGATATCCGCTGCCCGGAAGGAGCCATGATGCAACTGCCCCTCGGGAAAGGCCCCGACAGGCAGGCATTCTGCGACGGCAGCCCGGCAGCCTCCGAGCTGCGCGAGGAGTTCGGCAATCGCTGGCTGTGGGTGGTGATTCCGTTCGGAAAGCACCGGATCGAGGTTCGTTGAGATGGCGATGGGGACAGATCCGGTTTCTGCCCCTTCTGCAAACCAGATGACTGAACATTCGAAGCCCCGGCAGGAAAAATAACGCCTGCCCCGAAGTCATTAGCAGACCGGCCTGAACGGTCGGGACTTCGGGTTCCCCGGGGCCTGCGGAACCTGTCACCGAAAGGACGATTCAGGATGGCAAACACGGCAAATATGAAAGTCAACGCTCCCTCAAATCGGCTGCGAACCGCTCTGCCGAAGATCGGCATCCGCCCGACCATAGACGGGCGGTACGGCGGGGTGCGCGAGTCGCTTGAAGATCAGACGATGGGCATGGCCCGCGCGGTGGCGGCCCTCATCGGCGAGAATATCCGCCACGCTGCCGGGCAGCCGGTGGAATGCGTCATCGCCGATACCTGCATCGGCGGGCTCTCCGAGGCGGCCAAGTGCGCGGAGAAGTTCGCCCGCGAGGGGGTGGGGGTTTCCCTCACCGTGACCCCCTGCTGGTGCTACGGCTCGGAGACGATGGATACCGACCCTCTCACCCCGAAGGCCATCTGGGGCTTCAACGGCACGGAGCGTCCCGGCGCGGTCTATCTGGCCGCCGCCCTGGCGGGCCACGCGCAAAAGGGGTTGCCCGCGTTCGGCATCTACGGGCGCGATGTGCAGGATCAGGGGGACGCTTCCATCCCTGCCGATGTGCGGGAAAAGCTGCTGAGATTCGCCCGAGCGGGCCTGACGGCGGCCACCATGCGCGGGACATCCTACTTGGCGATGGGGAATGTCTCTATGGGCATCGCAGGTTCCATCGTGGACCAAGATTTCTTCCAGTCTTACCTGGGGATGCGCGTTATGACGGTCGATATGTCCGAGTTCGTCCGCCGGATGGAGCGCGGTATCTACGATAAAGAGGAATTCGCCCGCGCCCTGGCCTGGGTCAAGGGGAACTGCCCGGAGGGAGAAGACCCCAACAAGCCCGAGAAGCAGCGCACCCGGCAGCAGAAAGATAAAGACTGGGAAGTCTGCATCCAGATGGCCCAGATCGCCCGCGATATGATGATAGGCAACCCGCGCCTGGCCGAAATGGGATTCAAAGAGGAGGCGGAAGGGAACAACGCCCTGGCCGCCGGGTTCCAGGGGCAGCGCCAGTGGACGGACCACTTCCCGAACGGCGACTTCATGGAAGCAGTACTCAATACCTCCTTCGACTGGAACGGCATCCGCCAGCCCTACATCGTGGCGACCGAGAACGACAGCCTGAACGGGGCCACCATGCTCTTCGGCCACCTCCTGACCGGCCAGGCGCAGATGTTCTCCGATGTCCGCACCTACTGGAGCCCCGAAGCGGTCAAGCGGGTCACCGGCCATGCCTTGAGCGGGAAGGCGGAAGGCGGTATTCTCCATCTCATCAACTCCGGCCCCTCCGCCCTCGACTGGACAGGCTGCCAGGCGGTCGGAGGCGCGCCTGTGGTCAAGCCCTGGTGGGACGTGTCCCGTGAAGAGGCTGGACAGTGCCTGGACGCCACCCTCTGGTGCGCTTCCGACGCCGGTTACTTCCCCGGCGGCGGCTGGTCCACCGACTTCGAGACCCGGGAAGGGATGCCGGTCACCATGGCCCGCCTGAATCTGGTCAAAGGGCTGGGGCCGGTCCTCCAGATCGCCGAAGGCTGGACGGTGCAATTGCCCGGTCAGGTACACGAAGCCCTGGATGCCCGCACCAATCCGACCTGGCCGACCACCTGGTTCGCCCCTGTCCTGACCGGCAGCTATCCCTTCGTGGACGGATACACGGTGATGAACAATTGGGGGGCCAACCACGGCGCGGTCTGCTTCGGCCACATCGGATCCGACCTGATCGCCCTGGCCTCCATCCTCCGCATTCCGGTGGACATGCACAATGTCCCCGAAGAGCGCATCTTCCGCCCCAGCGTCTGGTCTCGCTTCGGCGCTCTCGGCCCCCAGGGAGCCGACTACCGCGCCTGCGCCAACTACGGGCCGCTATATAAATAGACCTATGAACCGGCCCCGGCCTGGAAGCCTGATTCCCGACTCGAAGCAGCGGAACAGGAGGTAAAGCCGGGGCTGATTTTTATTTTTTCGGAGAATTTTTAAAACCCAGTAATTTTATCGGGTTTCCGGCATGGTTCAAAACCCTGGAAAGTGAGATGGGCACTTTTTCAAAAGGCCAGAAGGTTTTTGGGGCTTGCAGACCGTCCCATAGGAACGTTTTTCGCTGGCAATAGCCCTCCCCAAGGGTTATTGCG
>JADLDR010000095.1 GCA_020846535.1 Armatimonadota bacterium
GGACATTCCGGGGAGTCTGGAGTGGGAGCGAGCGCAGGAGTGGGCGAGGGAAGGGGTCCCGGTCGGCCCGGAACACCAGAAGTCCATCGAACGGGTCTGCCGCGAATTGGAGTTGCCTCTGCCGTGGCAGAAGTAGACCGCCCCTTTCATCCGAACAGAAACTGAATCGAGCCGTTGATCGCTATCGCCCGGCGACCACGATGGCTTCGATCATATCGCGGATGGATTCGGGGGTGCGGTCGCCCAGCAGGGAGGCGAGTTGCAGGCCGGTAGCGCGGCTGGAGCGGGCGAGAAGGGCTTCGGCGGTTTTCTTGGGGGCCGTCTTTTCGGAGACGCCGAGCCAGCCTTTCAGGACGGGGAGTGATTCGGCGTCCTGGCAGACGGCTTCTTCGAAGGAGAGGCCGTTCCGCAGGTCGGAGGCGAGGCAGACGGGGATCCGGAAGGCGGTCAGCACGCGGCGGATCGCCTCCCGCTGCTCCCGAGACTCCTCATAGACTGCGGAAAGGCCCAGGCGGTCGAAATCGTAGGAGAGGGCGCGGGCCAGGGCGGGCAGGGCGGCGGCCTCCGTTTCCGAATCGGTGAGGGCCACCCCCCGGGCGAAGAAGATTTCGCTTAGGGAGGGGTCCATGCCCGCCTGGAGGTCGGTCAGGGTTTCCTGAGGAAACTCTTCTTCCAGTTGGCAGGCGACGGTGGCCCCGTCCTTTTTGTGCAGAAGCGCCAGGTGGCGCGGATCGAGCCGGGCCAGAAAATGGGTGGAGTGAGTGGCGATCCAGACCTGGTTGGTTTCCGAAAGGGCCGTCAGGTCGGAAAGCATGTGCCTCTGGGCCTGGGGATGGAGGTGGCTTTCCGGCTCATCAATCCCCAGGGTGGCGTTCTTGAGCTGGCCCCTCCGGGCGAAGGCGATGAAGGTGGCGATCACCACCGTACTCTGCGTTCCCAGCCCGAAGCGGTCGAGGGGGAGGGCGCGGCTCTCCTCCGATTCGCGCAGGTAGAGCCGGATGCTTCGCTTCATCTCATTGGGGTCGGAGGCGGAGAGGGCCATGGTGAGGGCGCTGCCCTCGCCTACCACCGGGATCGTGCGCCGGGCCACGCGACCCAGTTCATCGGCGATGGTCACGACATCCCGGTTGCCCATCAGGGCGCGGTTGGCCTCTTCCAGCGCCGCCGACATGGAAGGGGTCTGCCGGTCGATGTGAATGGAATGGATCAATCGTCCGAACAGGGTTTGCGAGCTTACCCGCGTATCGGAGGCGTCCCGGCTGGCCTTCAGGTAGTAAAACGGGATGGCCCTGCGCTCCCGGGCCGACATCGCGCGCGGCTGGCGCTCGTTGATGGTCAGCGATTTCTCGTATTCCTCTGTCTCCGGGTTGTAGACACATTGGAAGCGGAGGTTCAGCTTTTCCTCCTCGCCGCCTCCCGAGGCCGTCAGGTCGAAATAATCCGCAAAGACCGCATGATCCGCCGCATCCGGCCTGGAAAACTCCACCTCGATCACCAGTGGCTGCCCCGGCTTGTGAAAATCCTGCTCCGTCACCTCCAGAAACTGGACGCTCCGCTCCGGGTTGAGCGCCCAGTTGAGCGCCTCCAGCACATTCGTCTTCCCCGAATTGTTCTCCCCGATCAATACCACCATCTGCCGCCCCTCCACCTCCCGCGGCACAATGGTGATCTCAGGAATGGACCGGAAATTCCGAATATGAAGTCTGGAGATATACATAGAATGTTTTTCGATGGGTATCGAGGATCGGCCCCTTCTTGCTAAAAGGGGCTGACTGCCTGCATACTATCGGAAAATCTCTAAAAGCACCCCCAATCGTTCCCTCCCGCCGAAGCCCGGTGGGGGGTAGAGGGGCGGTTGCCTACAACGCCCTCTCCAGCGCCTCCAGAGAAGCCTTGACGATCATATCTCCGGCTTCGGGGACGAGTTTGCTGGAGCGGGCCAGGCGGGGTTCGTAGCCGCCCTCATCGAAGGCGCGGTCGGTCGGCACATAGCCGACGATACCGTTCGCCAGTTCCACAACGAACGTGGGGCGGTGAGGGGAGGCGGATTTGATCGTCAGCCCGAATTCGACGAAGAGTTCTGCCGGATTCGTGACGATGGCCGCGTCTCCGATGCGGATGGCCTGCGCCTCCACCGGCTCCTCCGGCCGGGCGGCCTGCTGGCGGGCCACGGCCAGCGTTTCCTCGGCATAGACCATTTCGATCAGGGGAACCGCATCGGCTTGAGCGCTGTAGGGATCGGCGGCGGGGTCTGCCTGTCCGGCCTGCTTTTCGACCTTTGCGGTCAGGTTTCTGGCCCAGGCAAGCTGCTCTTCGGTGGGCCTGCGGATCGGAACGGAGATCACCGTCCGGGCGGCCTTCAGGGAGACTTCCGGGTGGGTGGAGGTTGCTTCCAGCACTTTCATGGTTTCGGCGGCAAGGATGCGGCCCATCCACGCGGCATGAGGCAGGCCGCCCTGCGCCTTCGGCCCGGCGATATTAATGTGGTTGATATCGCCGCAAGCCCCGTTCGCGAAAAGGGCCACTGTCTCCGGGCCGTATTGCGCCTGGATGCACCGGGCCAGCACGCCCGGATAATCGCCGGAGAGGAGCGTCCCGCCCACCACATCGGTATGCACGGTATAGTTCACCCAGACGGCCCGGAGCGTCCCGTCGGGCCGGGCCACTTTGATCACGCCCAGTTCCGGATCGATAGGCCCGGCGGTCTCTATGATATCGGGGTTGCCGATGCCCGGATTGGTGCGGACCGTGCCGTCTTTCATCCGGAAGCGCCGGTTGAAGGCGATGCTGCGGATTTCCCCGATGCCGATACCGATCCGGGCCTCTTCCATCCGGTTCCAGGCCGCCCAGACCGTCCCGGCGATGTAATCGGGAAGGGCCTCCAGGTAGCGGGCGTTCCGGTCGGACCCGAAGAGGTCTTCCGTATAAGGCCCGGTGTGGATGTGGGAGCAGCAGACCATCACATGATCGGGGGCGATCCCGCACTCATCGCTGATGCAGGCGCGGGCCGCCTCCACCAGGGGCCGGGGGATACAGATGAGGTCGCACGACACCAGCGCCAGCCGCGTCCGTCCGTCATCCAGAACCAGGGCGCGGGCGAAGAGATCGTCATGGATGCCGGTAGACTTGCGCGGCTCGAAATAACCGGCCAGCGGCGTGCCTACCGGAGGCGTGATCACCGCCTGAGCTGCGCCTGCTTGGAGCATAAGAGGCCCTCCTGAAAATGAGTTCTCTCTTCGTTTCTCCCAGGCGGCCCGGAATTCCTCTTATGCGCCCGGTCAGACCGTCCGGCCCGGCTTCAGCGTCCGGCCCAGGTAGTCCAGCAGCCTGGGAGGGGCGACAATCATCGCTTCAGAGCGGCGGCGAGCGATGATATCGTCCAGGTCCACCGCGTCTCCGGAGAGCCACCGGGCGGAGCAGCCCGCTTCATAGGCGATGCATAAGGCAGCCGCCACATCGTAAATCTTGTCGCGCACGCTCAGACAGCAGGCGAAACGCCGGGCCGCCGTATAGCAAATCTCCGTCCCGATGGTTCCCATCCCGCGCAGCCTCCCCGGCGTTCCCGACAGATCGACCTCCCGAAAGGCGGTGCTGGAGGCGCAGAGCGTATCCTCGATGCCCATCTCGTCCAGATCCTCCACCCGGAGCGGCTCTCCGTTCAGGAAAGACCCTTTGCCAGCCTGTCCCCAGAACATTTCGTTCATTTTTGGGAGATAAAAGACCCCCGCCGCGGGCCGGCTGCCCCGGAGCAGCCCGATGGAGATGCCCCAGATCGGCATCCCGTGAAAGAGATTGGTGGTTCCGTCGATGGGATCAACGGCCCATCGTATCTCCTTTTCGGTTCCCTGAAAGCCGAACTCCTCCCCTAAAAAGCCCGTGTCCGGAAAATGGGCCAGCAGGCGCTCCTTCAGAAATGTTTCGATCTCCCGGTCCACATTGGTCACAACGGTGTTGTCGGCCTTCATCGAGCCGGTCATATGCTTGAGGGCGAAGAGGGCGCGAACCCCCGCCTCCCGCGCTAGTTCCTGAAGCCAGGCGATATCGATATCCACGGAAAATCATGCCTCCTCCGGTTGAAATACCTACTTTTTGACCCGGCCCCCCGGCCTCCGGTTCATCGTAAAAAAAGCCCGCAACAAGCATCCCGCCCGTTGCAGGCTCTGTAAAATATACCTCTGAACTTCTACCCTTCGTAGATATGCGGGTTCTGGCGGTGGCATTCCTCGATAACGGCGATCTGCTGCCTGACCTGCTGCGGGGTGATCTCCAGGGGAGCGACTTTGTGGAGGCTGCGGTGGAGCATCGAATAGAAGGCATGGGACATGATGTTGAAAAGCCCGCCCCCGTCGGATTCGTTCCATTCCTCCTTGATCCATTTCAGGGAATCGCTGCAATAGGCGGGGGTCCCGTCCGGCTGGTTGAGAGGGGTGCGGATCAACACCAGCTTGGGCGCGGCGGCGGGATCGTAGTATTCCCATTCGATGTGGCTGGTGCTGCCCTTCAGTCCGCCGCACGTACCGTAAACCTTGTAGGTGTTGCCGGGGAAGCGGTCGCAGGAGGATATCTCCAGATCGATGATCGGGCGGCCCTCGCCGCTCAGAATGAGCATCACATGGTCGTCCGCATCGCCGTAGCTGACCGTGTTCCGCATGAGGCAGGTGACCTTCGGCATGGTATCCGTGCCGAAAAGCTGCAACGCCTGGTCAAGAGGATGAGGGCCGGTATTCAGGAGGTTGCCGCCCATTTCGTCGGTCAGGGTCTGCCAGTCGTAGCGCCTGGAGAAACCATTGAACGAAATGGATATCTGCACGACCTCGCCCAGAACTCCGGAGTCTATCACTTCCTTGACCTTGCGGAAGTAGGGCGCAAAGCGGGATTGCTGGAAGATGGCGAAAGTTTTGCCGGAGGCTTCGGCGGCGTCGATCAACTGATCCACCTCCGCCGCCCGGAAGGCCAACGGCTTCTCACACAGGACGTTGAAACCCGCCTTCAAAAATTCGAGGGTATAGGGCACGTGATACCTGCTGGGCGCGGCGTTGACGACCAGATCGAGATCCTTGCGCTCCAGAAGAGGCTGGTAGCCCTCATAAGCGTCGCAGCCGTATTCGGCTTTCGCCCGTTCCCGGCGATCCGCAATCGGATCGACCACCGCCATGATTTTGAAACGCTCCGTATCTTTCGACAGGTACGCCCCGTGAATATCGCGCCCGCTTCTCCCCTGCCCGATAATGGCGACACGAATCGGATCGTTCAGATCCATGATATTTTCTCCTTTCAGGTTCCGAAATGATATAACAGACCGGGCCGCTTGCGATCCGTCCCTTTATTCGACCTTGCCGTTCGGACTCCTACCTGCCGCAAGGACAATTCCCCGGTGCCCAGAATAAAGCGGAAGGGAAGCCTCTCGTTCGCCCCGGATCGGCTCCGTAAAACGACACCGAGATCAGGAGACATATATCATGTGGCAGTGGAATGAACAGGGTTTGTTTTTGTGCGACCATACAGACAGGCGGCTCTGGCGCGTGGAGATCGAAGCGGACGGTGAAAGCCGTCCATTGCCGCCAGGCCCAAAGTCAATAACTTTCGCCAGGGGGTTCAGGGTCGAGGCGCAGGCCGGAGATGCTGCCGGGCGGTTGAACGCCCTCCGCCTCACGCTTCACCCGACCGGCGGGCAGCCGATAGAACGCCTGGCGGTGGTGTTCAAGCCCGAAGAGAACGATTTCCTGCGACCGGAAACGCGCCTTCTGGTGCTGGGCGACAGTGTGATGGCCGGGCAGGGGGCCTGCGCCCTGGGCAGCGAGGCGCGAGGCCATGTTCCCTGCATGGGGTGCGTGCTGAAGGCGGGAGCGGAAGCTTTTCTGGCCGGAGTCGGCGGCGCGGCCTCGGATTTCGCCTTTGCCCGCATAGACAGCGATTCGCTATCGCTCGGATTCGATATCGGGCGCGGAACATCCCGCGCGGAAGGCTATACCGTCTTCTGCGGCTCCGGGGAGGCCCTGGAATTGATGGAACGCTACGGTGAGGCCCTGGGAGGCCGCCCTTCGGGACGACCGACGGGATGGAATAGCTGGGATTACTACGCAGGCTCGATCCGGATGGAGGATATCCGGGCGGAGATGGCGGCCATCAACGATTCCCCGCTGAAGGGAAGGCTTCAGTATATCTGCATCGATATGGGCTGGGAAAATATGTGGGGCGACTGGCGGCCCAACCGCAAATTCCCCGATTCCCTGGAAGATATCGCCTCTGAGATCCGCCGGGCGGGCTTCGAGCCGGGTATCTGGACAGCCCCTTTGCAGGCCGGGTCCTATCTTCCTCTCGTCCGCCACCGGCGCGACCTCTTCTGCCCGGGGCCGCAGGGCGAGCCGATCATCGCCGAGGGCAACGGCTCCTGCCTGCTCTGGGATCCCACTCACCCGGAGACCGCCCGGATGCTCTACGACACCTATAAGGCCATGCGGGACGCCGGGTTCTCGCTCTTTAAGGTGGATTATATTTACCGAAACTACTTCGACAGGATGGCCGGTTTTGCGGATGCCGGGGCGGGCAGGGCGGCGACGGCCCGGCGATTTCTGGAGATCGTGCGGGGGGCTGCGGGCGAGGAAGCGCATATCCTCTCCTGCGGGGTTCCTTACCAGAGCGCCCTGGGCCTGGCGGACAGCGCCCGCGTCTCGACGGATATCCATAACTTCTGGGGCCATATCCGCAACGCCGCGGTGCAGGTGTCCGCCTCCTTCTGGGCAGGCGGCAAAGTGTGGGCCAACGATCCCGATTTCGCGCTCACCCGCTGCTCCGCAACCACGGACGACCCATTCCCCAACCCGCCCTACAACCGCCGTCCGCTCGAATCGCTTGCCGATTTCTGGCTGGCCGGGCCGGAGGCTTCCCTGACAGAACTGCGAACCTGGCTGGCCGTGGTGTCCCTGACCGGCGGTTCCGTCTTCTTCAGCGATTCCATCGCCCGCCTGAACGCCGGCGGCATAGATCTCTGCCGCCGCCTGCTCGATGTCGCTTGCCCTCCGGCCCGCCCGCTTGATCTCTTCGAAAGCACGCCGCCCCGCCTCTGGCAGGTCGAAGAAAATGGCCGCCGCTGGACAGGCATCTTTAATTGGGAAAATGCGCCCCACCGCCTGGAGGAGATAACCTCTGGAAGCCTTCAGAGTGCGGCTCAAAACGTTTGGACCGGGGAATCTATTGCCTTGAACCCTTCTCTCGAAATCCCGCCCCATGGATGCCTGTTTGCGAAGGAGTGAAGGAGTACCGGCCCCGATGAACCAGCGACACGGCCGTCTCCAGCGTAATTCATCAAGCAGCCGATGCAGCCTGCGAGGAGCGCAGCGACGTGGCAATCTCCAGCCTCTTAAATGACAAGAGAGCGCCGGGCCTTTACTCTGTTGGAGATTGCCACGTCGCTAACGCTCCTCGCAGGCTGCATCGATACGGCTGTCGTGGGTAAGACCCCGGGCGATGGCTTCGTCGCTGCGCTCCTCGCAGGGGCAGCGACGACCATGGAGATGACTTTGGGTCTTTCGCTTCTCGCTGAAAAACAAAGCCCTACATAAGATGTTCTATGCCTGCCCTCCTACGCCACCGGGCGGATAAGATGGATCCTCCCGTCAAATTCAAAGGCGAGCGATTTACCGGAAGGGCCGTAGCGGTTCTTGAGGATGGTCAGTCTGAGCAGCGTTTGGCCCTGTTCGCCGCTCCGGGAAGCAGCGGGCTGTTCCAGATGCCAGAGGCTTTCGGCGATATAGTCGATGCGCTCCAGAGCGCCCGCGCTGTAAGGGCTGCGCTCCTGACGGCTTCTTTCCTGGTGGGCGGTGGCTAGGAGCGGGCACGACAGGCGCGTGGCGACTCCTTTCAGGGCGATCAGGGCGGCCTCATCCGAGGGCTTTTCGTCCGGCAGCCCCTTGGTCCGGCCCGGAGACCATTCGGTCAGGGAATCCACTACCAGCAGCATGTGAATCGCCTGGAATTGATCCCGGACCGCCCGGGCCGCATCCTCGACCGCCATGACGCTGGCCTGCGGGTCCGAGACATCGTAGAGAGCCAGCATTGGACAGGCTGCCGACGCCCGGGTGACGAGGGTTTCCAGTTCTTCGCGATAGAGATTCCCGTCTCTGAGCTTGCCGATCTCGATGCCGGTTTCAAGGGCGACGAGCCGCCGGAGGAGTTCCACACGGCGCATCTCGGAGGAGGCGTACAGGCAGGGCACCCCACACTGCACCGCGATCTGAAGGGCCGCGGCGGTCTTTCCCTGCCCCGGAGCGCCTGTCAGGATGTGCAGGCCCGGAACCAGAAATCCCCCCAGCTCCTGATCCAGAGAGGGAAAGCCGGTCGAGGCGCCGTGGGGAACCTGGCACATGACCGCATCCTGGGCCGCCATCTCTTCGGCTAGAAGCGCATGCCGCAAATCGGGAAGAAAAGCAGGATTGGGGACAGGAATATCTTCAAGCATGATGCCTCCTATATTCAGCAAGGGGATCGGCCCATCTCTGCGCCGGAGATCGAGAAAAAGGAACCGGAGCAATCCATGAGGGGATCGCTCATCGCGAACTATTCATGGAAAGCTCCGGTTTTGGCGAATCCATCATTTATTACAAAGCGAGCGGCAAAAAGTTCCGCCAGGCAGGCTTTTTCCGAGCAGGAGTTAGGCGCGGAACAGCGTATGAGATGGTCAGGACTATCGCGCGGTTTTTGTGAAAATGTATCGAGCGAAAGAGAATGTTCTCTTTCCGCTTCAAGGAGGCCCTTCCATGCTGTTGATGGCGATGTTTCCTCTCTTGCTGCAGCTCAGCGCTGCTCCGGGGCAGATCATGCCGGAACAGGAGCCGCTCTATAACTGGTCGAGTTGGAAAAAATACCGTGCCGCCATCTCTCATCCGGCCACCATGATCAAGCCGGATGATCTGAGGCGCGCCCGCAAGAACCTGGCCCGCTACGAGTGGGCGCAAAACTACCGGGACAGCCTTGAGAGCAGCGTCAGCGGGTGGCTGCCCAAAATCGATGCCGGATGGCTCGCCCGGATGATCCCGGCCACCACCCCGGGAGACGCGCTCTTCACGCCCTGCCCTGCCTGCCGGGACCGGGGGAAGCCCGCCCACCCGCACGGTCAGTGGCGGTGGTCGCCCGACCGACCGGAAGAACTGGCCTGCATCGTTTGCGGAACGATTTTTCCAAACGAGCAATATCCGGAGAGCGTCGCTTTGCGGGCCGAATACGGGGGCGGGCAGACCTTCACCTATTACGGCGGGGAGCCGTTCCGCATCTTCGGGTTTGCGACAGGGAGGCCCAGCTTCAGCGGCTGCATCCGGGCGCGCAAGGTCGCCTCCATGACCGCCCTGTGCCGCCAGATGGCCGAATGCTACCTCCTGACCGGCAAGCCGGAATACGCCCGCGCCGTCCGGATGATCCTGCTCCGTTTTGCCGAAACCTACCCGAAGTGGCTGGTGCATGTCGGCTACGGCGAATACGCCGACCTGGACCCCCATATCGCCGCCCTCAACATCGAAAACCTGCCGGTGGACGAGTTGACCCCGCCGCCCAACAAGCCCGACCGCAAGCTGCATACCGGCTACTGGAGCGCGGGCCGGGCTGGAGGGGTGGGCATGGAAGGCGGTTTTGTCCGCCAGATCGCGGAAGCCTATGATTTCACCTGCCGGGTCGAAGAAGGCGGCCAGCCCATCTACAGCGATGCGGACCGTATAAGGATCGAAAAAGACCTCCTGCTGGAAAGCACCACCCTTCTGACCGCCGACAAGCAGGTCAACAACAAATCGGTCACCAACGCCACAGCGGTCTCGCTGGTAGGAATGGCGGTCGGCCATCCTGGGCTGGTGCAGTTCGGGCTGAATGTTTTCCTGAAGACCATTGAGGGCTGGTTTCTGCCCGACGGCGCGACCTCCGAATCGTGGAGCTATGCGGAGATGACCTTGAACGGCATCCACGCTCTGGGCCAGGCGTTCCGCGGCTACAGCGATCCCGCAGGCTACACCGACGCCGATGGAAAGCGCATCGAAGGGCTGGATCTCTACCGCCTCCCGGCCTACCGGCGCATCTGGGACGCAATGTATAACGGACTCCAGGGCAATCTGAAATATCCTCCCATCGCCGACGGCCACCTGGCAGACGGTATGCAGATCCTCTATTCCGAACTCATGGTCGCCAACTACCCGGAGGAAGCCCGATATCTGGCTCTGCTGAAAGAGCAGATCGGGAACAGGCTGGAGCGCGGCTATGCCCCTTACGCCCTCTACTACCGCGAGCCGGGTCTGGAGCAAAAGGCCGCTCCCCCCTTCAGCTTCCCGGACCACCTCTTTCCGGCGCTCCAGGTCGGCTATATCCGCAGCGGCAGCGCGGGCAGGGACAGCCTCCTTCTCCTGAGCGCCAGTGACTGGGGCATTCACCATCACTTCGACAGCCTGAACCTCTACCTCTGGCAGAACGACAGGGAACTGCTCTCCGACCTGGGCTACCTCTGGGATCATCCCCTGCAATTTAAGACTGTCCGCACCTTCGCTCACAACACCGTGATGGTGGACGGAAAAGAGCAGGCCGCGCAGGGCAGAGGAGGTCGCTTCACCTTTTTTGATGCTGACGCAAGCAAGCCGATCAAGGCCATGGAAGCCCAATCGAACGCCTACCCGCAGGCTCCCCTCTACCGCCGCACCGTGGCCCAGATTCCCACCGCGCCCGGGGCGTTCTATGTGGCGGATATCTTCCGGGTCGAGGGCGGTGAAAGGCATGATTACCTGTTCCACGGCCCCAACAACGCGCTGCGTCTTGACGCCCCCTCCCTGAAGCCGGAACCCGCCGAAGACCTGGATCTGGCGAACATCCACGCCTCCCGGGAACCGGCCCCGCGCCGGTTGGAGTGGGACATCGATGAAGCGATGCGCTTCCAGGCGCTCTGGCCGGGCGAAAATGGAGAGACCTTTTACTTGGGGGACGGCTGGGGCCAGCGGGACTACCGCAATTCGGATGTGGGCGCAACCCTGCCCTATATCGTCCGCCGCAGGCCGGCGGGAAGCGAGCCGAACGCCTTCATCACCGTTTTTGAAGGGTTCGCGCCTGGAAAGGCCGCAGTCCGGAGCGTCCGTCGGCTCCGGGTTCCGTCGGCTCCGGCCGATTTTGCGGTCGCTCTGGCCGTGGAAACCGAGGGAGGGACGGACTACATCGTCTCTTGCCCGGAGGCCCGGCCTTTCCGCCTGCAAACCTTCCACGGCCTTCTGGAGATGAACGGTCGGCTGGCCGTCGTCCGCATCAAAGATGGGCAGGCAGTCGGGCTTTATCTGCAAGGGAAATCCCTTGAATGGGACGGGCAAGCTCTGGAGAACAGAGGCTGATGGGGAGAGGAAGTTGCAGGAATTTTCGCT
The DNA here is from genome assembly GCA_020846535.1 of Armatimonadota bacterium. Classification (GTDB taxonomy): domain Bacteria; phylum Armatimonadota; class JADLDR01; order JADLDR01; family JADLDR01; genus JADLDR01. The sequence goes on from JADLDR010000095.1 coordinate 11,376, forward strand.
CCTCCTGTCGTATTAAGACCTGAAAAATAAACAGGCTGACGGTTCTTTGAGGAAGGAGCAACCTATGTGGGAGGACCTGGAGGATTTCTGGAAAAAACAGGAGCGGCTCATCGCTCAGATGAATGAAGAGGAGAAGATGGTGCAGGCATACCTGGATTATGCCGTCGCCGATCTGGTCGAAAGCACCGGGCTGGCCGAGGACACGGTGCGAAAAATCCTGACCGCATGGGAGTCGAGCGGACGAATGAACTTTCTGGGGAGGGTCTTCGAGCTTCAGGAAGAAAAGGAAGCTGTTGCCCGTTCGAGCCGATAACCGCAGGCAAAGGAGTTCCGATACCGATGAAGCCATCGAGCAAAACGCGGGGCTGCCGCGTTCAGGCGCTAAAAATCGCCCTCCTGATGGCAGGGGGGTTGTTCTTTCTTGCCGATCCCCTTTCCCTGAAGGCGCAGGGGAACGCGCCGCCGCCCGGCGTGCTGGCGACCCTCAACGGCGAGCCGGTCACCCGCGACGAGTTCATGAAAGTTCTTCTCTCCTGGTACGGGCAGACGGCCCTGGACGAGTACCTCAATTCCCGCCTGGTGGAGCAGGAGGCCAAAAAGCGGGATGTCGCTCTCACCGATAAAGAAATCAGCGACCAGCTTCAGGCGATCCGCAAAAGCTCCCGGGACTTCGACGCCCAACTCGCCCAGCAGCGGATCACCCTGCCCTATTTTACCAACCGCCTGAAAATCAACCTGTTGATGCGCCGGATGATTCCGCAGAAACCGGAACTGATCTCGGACGACGATCTGGATGAGGCCCGGCTGAGCCATATCGTCGTTCTGGTCAAACCGGCCCAGAATCAGGCGGAGGCCGCCACCAATGAAGCCGCGGCCCGGGCGAAGATCGAGAAAGCCGCCGCTGAAATCAAGGGCGGGCTGGATTTTGGGGAGGCCGCCCGCAAATATTCGGAGGATACGGCCACCGCCTCCCGGGGAGGGCAGATGGAACCCTTCGCCCGGCGCTCCGGGCCGACCAAAGAGGTGGAGGATGCCGCCTTCGCCATGAAGCCGGGCGAGGTCAGCAATCTCATCAAAACCTCTTACGGCTACCATCTGATCCAATTGAACGAACTGAAGCCCGGCAAATCGCTCTCCGACGAACAGAAGGCCCAGAAGAAAATGCAGGCGTTCGAGAAAAGCCTTCCCCTTTATATGGAGAGCTGGTTCAGCGCCCTCAAAGCCAGATCGAAAATCGAGCGGGCGGAGAAGATCGAATAACGGCGTTTTCAGGGGCGGGTTTGAACATCGCCTCATAACCCTTAAGATAAGAGCCACAGGCAGGCCGCCGGATGACCGGGCATTGATGCCTGAGATTCGTCCCGGCGTTCGGGCCGTTACCAGGCAGTTACCATCAAGGGAGGAGACAACATGGCAAAAAAGACAGTGAATGTCGGGCTGGTTGGCTATCAGTTTATGGGGAAGGCGCACAGCAACGCCTACCGTCAGGTGGCCCGCTTTTTCGATCTGGACGTGCAGCCGGTTATGAAGGCCATCTGTGGCCGCAATGAGGCCAATGTCAGGGCCGCCGCCGAGAAGTACGGCTGGGAATCTTATGAGACCGACTGGAAAAAGCTGGTGGCCCGGGACGATATCGACCTGATCGACGTCTCGACTCCGGGGAACTCCCATGCGGAAATCGCTATCGGCGCTCTGAACGCCGGGAAGCATGTCGTCTGCGAAAAGCCCCTGGCGAACACCCTTGCCGACACCAGGGAGATGCTGGCCGCCGCGCAGAAGGCGGGCGTGGTACACGCGCTCTGCCATGTCTACCGGAAAGCCCCCGCCATCGGGCTGGCGAAGCAGTTGATCTCCGAGGACGTGATCGGCAAGATCTATCACTTCCGGGCCACCTATCTTCAGGATTGGATCGTGGATCCGAATTTCCCCCTGGTCTGGCGGCTCCAGAAGGAAGTGGCCGGTTCCGGCTCCCACGGCGACCTGAACGCCCACCTCATCGATATGGCCCGCTACCTGGTCGGCGAGATCGCGGAGGTTTCGGGGATGATGGAGACCTTTGTCAAGCAGCGCCCCAAACTGGCGGCCAGCGACGACCGGCTGGGCGGTAAGGCTTCCGACGAGATGGGCGATGTGACCGTCGATGACGCCGCCCTCTTCCTGGCCCGCTTCGAGAACGGGGCGGTCGGGACTTTCGAGGCCACCCGCTTCGCCCTGGGCCGCAAGAACTACAACCGCTTCGAGATCAACGGAAGCAAGGGGAGCATCGCCTTCAACCTGGAGCGGATGAACGAGCTGGAGCTTTACCTGGCCTCCGACCCGGAGAATATCCGCGGCTTCCGCACCATCGCCGCCACGGACAGCATGCATCCTTACGCCGGGGCCTGGTGGCCTGTCGGCCACATCATCGGCTATGAGCACACCTTCATCAACCTGATGTCCGACCTCTTCCAGGCCATCGCCCACGGCACCCCGGTGAACCCGAACTTCGAGGACGGCGTTCGCAACCAGGCTGTCCTGGAAGCGGTCGAGAAGTCCGCGGCTACCCGTCAGTGGGAATCCGCGGCCATCTAAATTCGCACCCTGCGGATGCGGCCTGAAAGCGAGACGGCTTTCAGGCCGTTATTTTAGGAGGCATTGCATGAATTCATTTCCGAGAACGACGGTCGGCGAGGTTTCCATGCCGAGAATGATCGTCGGAACGAACTGGTTTCTGGGGTATTCGCACACCAGCCACGCCCAGGATACCTTCATCAAAACATACCAGACGCGCGAGAACATCGCCGATATCCTGACCGTCTTCATGAAGGCAGGCATCGATGCCGTGATGGGAATGCCTGTGCCGATCATGTGCCAGGCCATCGAGGATGCGGAGCAGCGAGTGGGGCGCGAGATGATCCGCATCTGGACGCCCGACCTGGATGTCTGGGGCGACGGGCCGCCGGAGCGCCATCCCGCGGCCCGGCTCGACCTTTGTCAGAAGATGCAGGGAACCTTCTGTTTCCCCCATCAATGCACCACCGACGCCCTGGTGGACAAGAGAGCGAAGGCGATCCGGGACATAGATATCTACACGAAAATGATCCGGGAGCGGGGCATGATTCCGGGCCTCTCTACCCATATGCCTGAAAGCGTCCCCTACGCCGATGCCCAGGGCGCGGATGTCGAAACGTACATCCAGATCTACAACGCCGCCGGGTTCCTCATGCAGGTGGAGGTCGACTGGGTGATGAACATCATCCGCAACGCCAGGAAGCCGGTCATGACCATCAAGCCGCTGGCCGCAGGCCGCCTCATGCCCGTGGTCGGCCTGGCCTTCGTCTGGAGTACGCTGCGCGACCAGGATATGGTGACCATCGGCACGACCACACCCGATGAGGCCCGCGAGGTGATCGATATCTCGTGCGACCTGCTGAGCCGCCGGGTGCCGGAGTATGAGCTGCAAAGCACGCGAAGCAAGGCATCGCTGAAAAGGTAAGAGGTGGGGCGTGTTGGAGAGAGGGATGTTTTTTAACCACAGATGGACACGGATCAGAACGGATGAACACAGATAAAGCCAGATCAAAAACTATCTGTGTCCATCCTGCTTTCATCTGTGGTTAAAAATACAGACCTGATAATACTGCCCCCTCCCCTACCGTCCGATATGCTTCCTCCAGATACCTTTGTAAGAACTGTCCTGTGTAGCTTTCGCGGACGCGGATGACGGCCTCCGGGGGGCCTTCGGCGACGATGAGGCCGCCGTCGGTGCCGCCCTCCGGCCCCAGGTCGATCAACCAGTCGGCGGTTTTGATGACATCCAGGTTGTGCTCCACCACGATGACCGTGTTTCCGGCGTCGGTCAGGCGGTGCAGCACATCCAGGAGGCGCTGCACGTCCGCGAAGTGCAGTCCCGTGGTCGGCTCGTCCAGGATATAGACGGTTCTGCCGGTGGCGATGCGGCTGAGTTCTTTCGCCAGCTTCACCCGCTGAGCCTCCCCGCCGGAGAGGGTGGTGGCGCTCTGGCCCAGCTTCACATAGTCCAGCCCGACATCGTGCAGGGTGCGGAGGATGCGGGCGATGGTCGGGTGGCGCTCGAAAAAGTCCAGGGCCCCCTGCACGTCCATATCGAGCGCCTCGGCGATATTTTTCCCCTTGTAGCGGATATCGAGCGTTTCCCGGTTGAAGCGCGTGCCGCCGCACTCCTTGCAGGTCACCCAGGCGTCGGCTAAAAAGTGCATCTCGATGCGGATCTTGCCGTGGCCCTTGCAGACCTCGCACCGGCCCCCCTTCACATTGAAGCTGAAGCGGCTCGGTTTGTAGCCCCTGGATTTCGCCTCCGGAGTGCTGGCGAAGACCTGCCGGATATCATCGAAGAGGCCGACATAGGTGGCGGGGTTGGACCGGGGCGTCCTGCCGATAGGCTCCTGGGTGATGTTGATCACCTTGTCTAGATGCTCCAGCCCCTCCAGACGGTCGTGCGGCCCCGGGTGGCCCTGCGCCCCCATCAGCGCCCGGTCGAGAGCCGGAAAGAGGGTGTGGGCCACCAGGCTGCTCTTGCCGCTGCCGCTCACCCCGGTCACGCAGGTCAATAGCCCCACCGGGAAGCGGGCATCGATGCTCTTCAGGTTGTGCATCCTGGCCCCGGCCACCGTCAGGAACGCTCCCGAAGGCTCCCGGAGCTTCGACCCGTTCGGAGCGTTCACGGCCATCTCCCCGCTCAGGTAGCGGCCCGTCAGCGACATCGGGTTAGCGGCCACCTTGCGCGGCGGCCCATCGGCCACCACCTCGCCCCCGATCACGCCCGCGCCCGGCCCCAGATCGATGATCCAGTCCGCGCTGTGCATCGTCTCCGCATCGTGTTCCACCACAAGGACGGTGTTGCCCATATCCCTCAGTTGCAGGAGGGTGTCCAGCAGCGCCCGGTTGTCCCGGGCGTGAAGCCCGACGGACGGCTCGTCCAGGATGTACAGCACCCCCACCAGGCCGCATCCGATCTGACAGGCTAGCCGGATGCGCTGCCCCTCCCCGCCCGAAAGCGAAGGGGCGGGCCGGTCCAGGGTCAGATAGTGCAGGCCGACATTTAGCATGAAACGGAGCCGGTCGCGGATCTCCTTCAGGACTTCGGAGGCGATATTCATCTGTTCGGCGGTCAGGGCGTCCGGACCGCTTTCGGCCTGGCGGCAGACGTTTTCGATCCAGTTGTGCGCCTCGGCGATGGACATCGCCCCCACCTGAGAGATCGTCCTGCCCCCCACCGTGACCGCGCGGGCCTCGGGCCGGAGCCGGGTTCCCTCGCACTCGGAGCAGGGCTGCTGGCTCATGAAGCCGGTGTACCAGCTCTTCGCCCCCTCGGATTTCGTCTGCTTGAAGCGGTACTCGATGGTCTGCACAATGCCCCCGACCACATGGACGCTCTCATGGGACCAGCTCCCGCCGCGCCACTCGCCCTTATGGGCAAAGCGTATCTTCTCCTCTCCGGAGCCGTAGAGCAGCACATTCCGGAACGGCTCCGGCAGATCCTTCCAGGCAAGCTCCAGGTCCACCCCGTAGTGGTCCGCAATAGTCTGGAGGTGATTGAGATGCCCACGGCGGTGCGCTTTCCGCAGATCGCTGCCGTACCAGCGCAGCGCCCCGTCCAGGATGGAGATATCCGGGTTCTGGACGATGAGGTTGAGATCGATCTTCAGGGTGGTTCCCAGGCCGTTGCAGACCGGGCACATCCCGGCGGGCGAGTTGAAGCTGAAAACCTGAGGGCTGAGGGAGGGAAAGCTGAGGTCGCAGTGCGGGCAGGCGTTCTGCTCGCTCAGAACCGTCTCCTTGCCCTCCCCCAGGTCGGCGATAAGGATGCCGCCTCCCGCCTTGAGGGTGGTTTCCACGGAATCGCCCAGGCGGATGCGGAACTCCTCCATCTCCTCACTGTCCGGCTCATCGGGAACGCGCAGGCGGTCCACGATCAGCTCGATGGTGTGCTGTTTGGTTTTCGCCAGCTTGGCCGAGGCCGCAAGCTCGGTCGGCACCCCATCGATGCGGGCGCGGCTGTAGCCGTCCCGGACGGCCTGCTCGACGACATCCAGGTGCGTTCCCTTGCGCTGCCGGACGATGGGCGCGAGGATCTGAAACCGGGTTCCGGGCGGCAGGGTGGCCAGTTGGTCCGCGATCTGTTGGGCGCTCTGGGACTCCACCTTGCGCCCGCAGCGGGGGCAGTGGGCCGTTCCGAAGCGGGCGTAGAGCACCCGCAGGTAGTCCATCACCTCCGTGACCGTGCCCACGGTGGAGCGGGGGTTACGGCTCACGGTCTTCTGCTCGATGGCGATGGCCGGGGACAGCCCGCCGATATAATCCACCCGGGGCTTCTCCATCTGCCCCAGGAACTGCCGGGCGTAGGCCGAGAGCGATTCCACATACCGCCTCTGCCCCTCCGCATAGATCGTATCGAAGGCCAGCGAGGACTTCCCGCTCCCGCTCACCCCGGTCAGCACCACCAGCTTGTAGCGGGGAATGGTCACGCTCACATTCTTCAAATTATGCTGCTGCGCCCCGCGAATCGTGATATGCATCGGTTCCATAATATGATTTGCCCCTCCGGGTTATTCAGTGCAGATCTTACCCTGCCGCATCCTGCCGCCATTCCGGTTCGCCCTCGTCGGAGGCTTTCTTCTCTTTTTTAAGTTCGATGATCCGGTCGCGGATGAGGGCGGCTTTCTCGAATTGGAGCTGGGAGGCGGCCTTTTTCATCTGTTTTTCGAGTTCCTGGATGAGCCGGGCGGGGTCCGCTCCGGCGGCGACCATTTGCTTTTCATAGAGGCATCCCCCGTTCGGAGCCTCCCCGATCTTCACATAGCCGCACTTTTCGTAGAAGTGGTGGTTGCGGACGGCCCAGGCAGGGGTGTCCAACGTCCACCGTCTGGCCCGGGGGTAGGCTTTTTCGATGAAGCGCACAGCCTGGGTTCCGATGCCCTGGTTCTGGCAGTCCGGGTCAATGTAGATACGGCCCAGGTTGCAGGTCCCACTCCCCTGAACGAAGACGATGATGCCCCCGATAATGCACTCTCCCAGCACGATCTTATAGTAGGCTCCCTTTTCCATCATCCGGTATTGCCATTTCACCGAATCGTAGCCGGGCGGGCCGCCGGAGGGGAGGCCCGCATAGCGCCGGGCGTCGTCGTCGAAGGCACGGATTTGCGCCTCGGTCAGGGCTTCGGCGTCCTCCGGCCTGGCCTGGAGGAACCTGACGATGCCTTTCTGCCCGGTTTCCTCCACGATCAGCCCTTCGATGGCGACCTCCGCCCTGTCGCCCGCATCGGCCCGCAGCCGGTCGGTGATATCCTTTACCTCTTTGACGATGCTCGCCGGGACGATGCCCTTCTCCCGGTTGTAGGCCGACTGCTTCTCGCGCCTCCGGTTCGTCTCATCGATGGCCCGCTTCATGGAGCCGGTGATGGTGTCCGCATAGAGGATGGCCTGACCCCGTACGTGCCGCGCCGCCCGCCCGACGGTCTGAATCAGGGCCGTGTCGGAGCGGAGCAGCCCCTCTTTGTCCGCATCCAGGATCGCCACCAGGGAGACTTCCGGCAGGTCCAGCCCTTCCCGCAGAAGGTTCACCCCGACGATTACATCGAAGGCCCCCAGTCGTAGATCTCGCAGGATCTCCACCCGCTCCAGGGTCTTCACATCGGAGTGGATATAGTGCGCCCGCACTCCCATCTGGAGGAAGAACTCGGAAAGGCTCTCCGCCATCCGCTTGGTGAGTGTGGTGACCAGGACCCGCTCCCTGCGCCCTGCCCGCTCGCGGATCCGTTCCATCAGGTCATCGATCTGCCCTTCGGTGGGGCGGATGACGATTTCCGGGTCCACCAGGCCGGTAGGCCGGATCACCTGATCCACCACCTGCCGGGACCGCTCTATTTCGTACGGCCCCGGGGTGGCGGAGGTGAAAACGGTCTGCCCCATCGCCGCCTCGAACTCCCCGAAGGTGAGGGGCCGGTTGTCCAGCGCGCTCGGCAGGCGGAACCCGAAGTCCACCAGCGTCTGCTTGCGGCTCCGGTCGCCGGGGGCCATACCGCGCACCTGGGGCAGCGTCATATGGGACTCGTCGATAAACAGCAGGAAGTCCTCCGGGAAATAATCGAGAAGTGTCCAGGGCTGCGAGCCGGGGGCGCGCTGCTCCAGGTGGCGCGAATAGTTCTCGATGCCGGAGGTGAAGCCGATCTCCCGGAGCATCTCCAGGTCGTAGCGCGTCCTCTGCTCCAGGCGCTGCGCCTCCAGCAGCTTCTCCTTCTTTCGCAGCTCCGACAGCCGGGCCTCCAGTTCAGCCTCGATGTCGAGAAGGGCCTGCTTCATCTTCTCCTCTGAGGTATAGAAGAGCTTCGCAGGGAAGATATCGATCTCGTCCGGATCGCCCTGAACCTCGCCTGTCAGCGGATCGATCTCGGTGATGCGTTCGATCTCGTCACCCCAGAAGTTGATCCGGTAGGCCTGGTCGCGGTAGGCGGGCTGCACGTCCAGGGTGTCCCCTTTCACGCGGAACGTGCCCCGCGAGAGGTCGTAATCGTTCCGGCTGTAGTGGATCTGGACGAGGTGCCGACGGATGCGGCTGCGGCTGATCTCCTGCCCCTTTCTGAGTCTGAGGACGACCTGCCCGTACTCCTCCGGGCTGCCCAGCCCGTAGATGCACGAAACGCTCGCCACGATGATGACATCCCTCCGGCTGAAGACCCCTGAGATGGCCGCCAGCCGCAGCCGGTCTATCTCCTCATTGATCTTGACGTCCTTTTCGATGTAGAGGTCGCGCTCTGGCACATAGGCTTCCGGGTAATAATAATCGTAGTAGGACACGAAGTATTCCACCGCGTTTTTCGGGAAGAATTCCTTGAACTCGGCGAAGAGCTGGGCGGCGAGAGTCTTGTTGTGGGCCAGCACCAGGGCGGGCCGCTGGGTGCGCCCGATCACCTGGGCGATCACAAAGGTCTTTCCGGTCCCGGTGGCCCCCTGGAGGGTTTGTCGCCGGCAGCCCGCTCCCAGGCCCTCCACCAGCTTTTCGATAGCCTGCGGCTGGTCGCCGGTCGGGATCAGGTCGGTTATCAGCTCGAAAGAAGGCATAGGTATCATCTCCTTTGCTTTACAAACATAAGTTTGACACATAGACGAAAATTCCTCCTCGGTTTGCGTCTATTTTTTCGAGGGGGGACGGTGAAAAGGTAAAGCAACCGCCCCCCGACACTTTTGTAATCGACGGAATGAATTCTTTCGCTGTAGGGCGTTGCACGCCGTGCATCCCATAGGTATCCCGATCAGGGTGACTATCCCGCCGGGGCGGGGTGCGGGCCTTTGATAGATTGTTATCTAACCCCCCCCTCCCCCAGGAGCGGAGGATGTTTCACCTTATCTGGATCGCTATGGGCGTTACACGCCGTGCATCCCTGCAGGACGCAGGCTGTGTGAGGCGTCGGTCTGGTTCGTTTCCATCGAGAGAAGCCCCCAAGATCCCGCAGCGTCCGCGTCCCGGAGGGACGCACAGCCGCATGCTCGGAAGCTTCGGGATTCCATTCCGTCGATTTTCCCGAAGGAAAATCGCCCATGTGCGGTAAGTTTGTCGTCAATAAGATAATATATGCCTGTATGCAAAGTAAGATAGAAATATAGATAATATTATTACAATCTTGGCAGAGAATTATTCTATTTCTATAAAAATAATACAGTTTCACATTAATTAAACTTCTTGTAATTATCGCTATTATCGCGATCCTTAAGGCCATTCTCTTCCCTGTCTTCGCGCAGGCGAGGGAGAAGGCTTGGCAACCACTACGGGCCGATGGAAAGGCGCATGCCGCAGATCGAGGCCCCGGCGGGCACCATCATGTTCATGAAGGGTTGATCCCCCGATTCCTGGAGCGATAACCACTGCTACGGCTGGACCAGCGGCGTTCCCTGGCCCTGCCAGCCGCGCATCCGGCGCAGCGGCGGCATGAATGTAGCCTTCGCCGACGGCCACGCCAAAGCGATGTGCTGGAACCAAGTCACCCCGAACATACGTTCCTGCCGCCGGAGCGATTCCACGATGACCACGATTCCGAATGTAGATGACCGCTAATAACGCATAATCTCAAATCCCAGAGGCAAGACAGTTTCTAACAGGGGCCGTCTCGCTTTTTTAATTGCCCTTAAACGACCGGATCATTCCTCTTTATCCGCTTGCTCAGCCGCGTTGTCATAATTCGCGCATCCCTCGCACACATAAACTGTATGAACCTTTTTTCATTTAAACTTCATTGCTTCTCTATAGACTTTTTTGAGACTGTGAGATATAATATAAAATAAGAAAATACAATTTGATTTTGTTTGTTATTGGATGAGACAGACTATATCGAGGATGAAATATGCGTTTCTACTCAGTCCTAGCAATGGTGTCCCTTCTTGTCTTGCCCGCCTTTCCCCCGGCGTCACAGGCAAGCCCTGTTTCCCGCAAGCAGGCGGGCTGGGGGCCGCTAAGCCCCTGGGCCGCAGCCTGGAACCCGAAGGCCATCGCCCGGGTGAAAGGCAAAATCCTCTCGGTGGATCGGCTGATTCCCGGGCCGAAGATGCAGCCGGGCGTCGGCCTGACACTGGCTTCGGGCAGCCGGAAGCTGACGGTACACCTGGGCCCCCGGTGGTATCTGGCCGAATTGAACGCCGACTTCACGCCCGGAGAGGCTGTCGTCGTTACCGGCTCCAAAGGGCGCTGGCAGGGCCAGCCGGTGCTGTTTGCCTCGTCCGTCCGGGCGGGCAGGCAGGGCTATCGCCTGAGAGCCATCAGCGGCGTTCCCTTCTGGTCGGGAGGGCTGGGCGGCTGGGGGCCGGACAGCCCGTGGTGCCGTACCTGGGATGCCAGTTCCATCGCTTCTTTCACCGGCACGATTGCCCGGCTGGAGAAGCTGGTTCCGGTGGCAGGGGCGATGGAAGGCATCCTGATTCTGGTGGAGACCGAGACGGCTCCCGAAAAAATCCATATCGGCCCCCGCTGGTATCTGAGCGAACAGAAGATCAAGTTGATGGCAGGCCAAACGGTTTCAGTCACCGGCGCGCGCCTCGAGTGGCAGGGTCAGCCGGTGGTCATGGCTTCGGAACTGCGCCTGCCAGGGCGCACGCTGAAGTTGCGTGACCAGAAAGGCGCTCCCGCCTGGAGCGGGGGCCGGTGACGTGCAAAGGAGGACATTCCCATGAACACCCGCCGTAACGCGAACTCGAAAGGCTTCACCCTCATCGAGCTACTGGTCGTTATTGCTATTATCGCCATTTTAGCGGCGATCCTGTTCCCCGTGTTCGCCCGTGCCAGAGAGCAGGCGCGGCGCAGCATGTGCCTGTCGAACCTGCGGCAGTTGGGTCAGGCCGCTCATATGTATGCCCAGGACTGGGACGAATGGTTTCCCATCGAGCCGACCAACGGCAATCCCAAGATCGGCCTGGTGGCTGCCCTGGCTCCTTACGTCAAGTCACGAGACATCTTCTACTGCCCCGGAGTAGTTGCCTGCGTCGGGGACGACCCGACCGTCGAGAACACCGATGCCAACTGGGAGGCAGGGAACATCGGGTATTATTACTGGTCGATGTGCAGCGCTCACAAAAACACCAAATCGCTGCAGGCGTTTTGTCCGAACCTTCTGTCCGAGAGCAGCGATTTCCCCTCCGAACGGTGGCTGTTCAGCGGGTGGTTCAAGAAAGGATCGAGCCAGTTCCCGCACGGGCTAAAGATCGGGGAGGATGTAGGAGGGCTGCTACATGTACTCTACCTGGACGGCCACGCCCGTTCGATAGCGGGTCGCCCGGTAGACCAGTGGCTGGTGTTTTTTGCAACACACTGAAGACATCACAGGATGGGACCGTTTGCCCGGCGATGCCAGGCAGCCCACCCCCGGCCATATGCCAGCCTGCGTCGGGACGGTTGTCCGTGGTCTGGAAAATCAAAAAACGCTCCTGATCCTCACAAATTCCTAATCTTCGCCCGGTAGAATTTGAATGAAAGGGAAGAGCGGATCCGGAAAAGCGATTGATTCGGGAAATCTGCCGCCATCCCTATCTATCTGAATGGAGGGATACCGATGCTCTACCTGGCTCTGGCCGTATTCGGTCTCGTACTCGCCCTGGTGTTCTCGCGTATGCTCATCGTCACAGGCATGCTCTGGTTTGGCCTGAAGGGCTTCAGGGTCGCGCCCAGAGGCGCGAAAAAGAAAGCGCCCCCGCGCCCTCGGAAAGCTTAGATCGCTGAGACAATCGCTGGTAATACGACAGATATATCAACGGAGGAAATGATAACCATGAAAATCGCTGCTGCAACCGATGACGGGAAAACGATCTGCGGGCACTTCGGCAGGGCATCGCACTTCGCCGTTATCACGATTGAGGACGCCCGGGTCGCCTCCTTGGAACTGCGCCCGAAATCCGGCGGTCTTGCTCCTTTGCAGGTCGGCTCCATCCTAAGCAGCGGGCGCAGGCAGATGGGTCGCGCCCCTCATACCACCATGCTCTCCACTATCGAGGATTGCGATGTGGTGCTGTCCGGCGGGATGGGTCAGAGAATGTACGAGAACCTGCGGCGAGAGGGCGTCCTGCCCCTGCTTACGGCCATTCCTTCCATCGAGGATGCCGTGGCTGCATACCTGGAAAGCCGCCTGGAGCACCAGCCAGAACTGCTCCACTCCTAAAAAACATGGAATGCGCTCTCCCCGCCTGCCGTCTTATCTATCGGAAAGCAAACCAAAACGCTTGCCGATAGAAGGAGGAAGGAGACGACGACCATGAAACGAACCCTACGGCTTTTCTCCTTGGCGGGCCTCCTGGCGGCCCTGACGATAAACGCCGGCCTGGCGCAGGGGCGCGGCAGAGGCTACGGGGCGCAGGGTAAGCCCTGTCCCTATGCGCTGAGCCAGCCCAATCCCAATGCCGGAGGGTGGTGGGCGAGAGTGAGGCCCTCCGATGCCCGGCAGAAGGCCTTTGTGGAGGATAGCACGAAGCTTCACGCGCATATCCGGAAAGCCCAGTTCGACCTGCGCCAGCTTGAGGCGACGAAAGCCGATGCCAAGACGCTGGAGTCCAAGCAGGCCGAGATCGACGCCCTGCGGTCCCGGCTGCATATCTTGCAGTCCGCCAATCGCGCTCTGAAGCAGCAGATCATGCAGGGCAGCGGCGGAGGCCGGGGCTGGGGGCGCGGGATGGCCGGCCAGGGCATGGGCCGAGGGCGCGGAATGGGCCGGGGCATGCGGCCTGGCTGTCCGTTTGCCGCCGATGCGCCCGCAGCTCTTCCGGCCAAATAAACGCCTGCCATGATATTGAAAGAGGCGGTAGCAATCAAACTACCGCCTCTTTTGCGATGAGCCGCAGGGATGCCTGCTCCCGGCAGCCTGAAGCGATTCCGATTTTCACAAAACAGGATTCCTGCCAGAATGAGGCGAATAGTAAAGCGTGCAGGCGACTGCCACTTTATCCTCAAGGAGACCATTATGCAGGGAAACGAACAGGTCATTGAAACATTGAACGCTCTGCTCGCCGAGGAGCTGACGGCCATCAACCAGTATATGGTGCATTCCGAGATGTGCGCCGACTGGGGCTATGACAAGCTGCACGAATCCATCGAAAAGCGGGCCATCACCGAAATGAAGCACGCCGAAGCGCTCATCGGGCGCATCCTCTTCCTGAACGGCGTTCCGATTGTCAGCAAGCTGAACGACATCCATATCGGGGCCACCGTGGAGGCCCAGATCCGCAACGACCTGCCCGCTGAATACGGGGCCGTCAAAGCCTACAACGAGGGCGTCCGCCAGGCGGTCGAGGCCGGGGACAACGGAACCCGCGAGCTTCTGGAATCGATCCTCAAGGACGAAGAGGATCATGTCGACTGGCTGGAGTCCCAGATCGACCAGATCGACCAGATGGGCATCCAGAACTATCTGACGGAACAGATCGGGTAGGAATCGACATTTGAAAACGCGGCCTCTCAGGAGAGGCCGCGTTTTTCGTTGCGCTGGAGCCGGGGCGAAGAGAGGGAATTGGCCGGAACCTATCGAATACCACCCTATTCGGCAGACCGACCCTGCGCCAAAGGAGAAACCGATGGCCCGCTACACTTCCCGAGAACGCCTTCTAACCGCCATCAGCCACGCCGAGGCGGATCACGTGCCCTTTATGATGATGTTTCTGGACCCGGTTCTGCCGCCTCACATGCGGTTTTCCGATCAACTGGATCGGACGGACCGGCTGCTGGCGCTGGGGTTGGATGACACGCTCTCCCTGGATGTCCCCTGGCGCATCCATCCCGATGTGCGGATGCGCTCCTGGCGTCAGGAGGGGGAGCGGTATCCGCTCATCTATAAAATCTATGAAACTCCCAGGGGCGCTCTGGAGCAGGTCGTCCGGCAGACTGAAGACTGGCCTCACGGGGACGATGCGCCAGTCTTCTCGGATTTCAATATCCCCCGGTCCAAGCGGTTTCTGGTGGAAACGGAAGCGGACCTGGAATGCCTTCCCTACATTCTCTGCGGACCTTCGGCGGAGCAGGTCCGGGGGTTCCGGGAGCAGGCCGCGCAGACCCGGAAGGAGGCCCGGGCCCGGGGGGTCGCCGTGGCCGGCCACTGGATCACCGGCGGGGATGCCGCCATGTGGCTCTGCGGAGCAGAAAACTTCATGGTCGCCTGTAAGGAGCGCCCGGGGTTCGCTCGGGAAGTCCTTGCCGTCATCCACGAGTGGGAGATCCGCCGCCTGGAAATCCTCCTGGAGACCGGCGTCTGCGATATCGCCGTCCGGCGCGGCTGGTACGAATGCACGTCCTTTTTCTCTCCCGCCGCCTTCCGGGAATGGATCCTGCCTCAGATCCGCGAGGAGGCGGAGATGGCGCACCGGGCCGGGGCCCGATACCAGTATATCCTGACCACCGGCATCATGGATCTGATCCCCGAACTCCTGGAGTCCGGCATCGATATCCTCTGGGGCGTCGATCCGGTGGAGGGCGTTGTAGACCTTCCCCGCCTGAAGCGGGAGTGCGGGGATCGGATCTGCTTTGTCGGGGGCGTTAATTCCTTCGTCACTCTGGGCCGGGGCAGCCGCGAGAAGATCCGCCGCGCTGTGAAGGAAGCCATCGAATCCCTTGCGCCGGGCGGAGGGTTCGTCCTCCTGCCGGTGGACTCCATAGACCGCTCCGTCCCCTGGCAAAAAGCCGAATGGATGATCGAAGCATGGCGGGAGTGGGGCGGGTATCCGCTTGTCATGCCATAGCTATCCAGATCAGAGCAATAAACCGGTGGCAGCATCGCCGGGCATTGAAAATACCCGTCTATCGGGCGGCCCGGAGGCGGCCAACCGCCCTGCGGGCGGGGCTTGGCGGAACGCAAGCTCTGAGGGTATCCTCCAGCCAAGTCTTCGTTTGAATCTCCGCCCGACAGGGCGGTTGGCCGCAGGCCCTCAAGACGGTATTTCGCTTTATCTTGATAGCTATGGGGATAACCCGGTTTCCCCGCCTACCAGGTGCGTTCCTTCAGAAGCTCTCGGATGGCCTCTCGGGGAACGGGGAGCGATTCCTGGCGCAAGTCCAGCCATCTGCTGAAATCGGCTTCCATGGCGTCCGTCCACCGGGCGTCGATCTGGCCGGAGGTGTAGACGCCCTCGGTGATGCGGCTTTTGCCGAAGATGTCTCGCAGACGCACCAGTTCGGAGGTTTTAACAGTCTTTTCGGCCAGGTGGGGCGGAATGAAGATCACCCCGTCCTGTTTTCCGAGAACGACATCCCCGGGCATGACCGTGGCCCCGCCGATGCGGACCGGGCAGTTCACGCCGGTCAGCATGATGGTGGGGGAGGCGTAGGAGGGATGCCAGCCGCGCACGAAGCTGGCGAAGCCGGGGACGTCCTGGATGCCGTCCAGGTCGCGCACGGCGGCATCATGCACCACGCCGTTGCCGGAGCGGGCGTAGATGGCGGTCGCCAGGTTGTCCCCGATGATCGGCCCCTGCTCGATCTTGCCGTAGACATCGGCCACATAGACATCGCCCGGGGACAGCAGATCTATGGGCCAGGATATCTGATCCCCGATGCAGCCGCACGCCTCCCCTTTGGCCTCCATCACCCGCCTCATGCCCGGGCGGCGCGGCATATACATGGCCGTCAGCGCCCTCCCGACCAGCGCCTGGCCGGGATGCGTGCAGAAGAAATTCCCCTCATACTGCCAGGCATAGCCCTCTCCCTGGAGAACGCCCCAGGCTTGCGTCAGCGTGACCTGCTTCATGCGCTCCAGGATCGCATCCGGAACCTTCGGGCGGCCATCCGGGAATCGCTCCCCCGTCCATTCAGGGGTATACTCCATCAACTCATCAGGCGACAGGTTCATCGGGGCGAATTTGAGCATGAGATAGGCTCCTTTATGATCTCTCCATAATTTCGAGCGAAAGATTCGATTTTCCAGTATAATAAAGGCAGCGGCACTATAAAACCATTTAGGACGGCCCATTGCCGGAAAGGACAATAACCATGTCGATAACGATCACCTTGCCCGAAGAGATCGAGCGCCAGCTTCGACAGGACTGGCCCGATATGGAGCGCGTGGCGCTCGAAGGGTTCCTAATCGAAGCCTATCGCCAGAAAAGGGTCAGCGCATATCAGGTCGGGGGTCTTCTGGGCTTATCCGACTATTAAAACACCATTCAATTCCTGAGCGAGAAAGAGGTCTATCCCAATTATGACCTGGAAGACATGGAGGAAGACCGGCAAAATCGGACGGCCTTGAAGAAGCAGACAACGCCATGATCGTTATTTCGGTTACGATCCTCCTCATTCGCCTTTAATTCCACATACCACTTCTCATCACCCGAATTGTCAGAGCCATCATCGCGGTTCATTCTGCTGCAAAGATCCCTACACATCCGACTGGAAATGCCCGTGGGAACCAGCGATCTATAAGGTAACCCAAGTTGCTCCCTACCCGAATTGATGTTTATGAGGGGGTAGGGGCGTGATTCATCGCGCCCCATACGCATCAAGATAAGGTAAAAGATCATCCGTTCCTGAGGGATGGGTTACCTCTCTCCCCTGGCCCCTCTCCCCGAAGCGGGGAGAGGGGGGAGGCTCTGCGGTACTTGACGGCCCCGTCCACTCCCCCTTCCCGTTTCGGGAAGGGGGCCGGGGGGGTTAGGTAACGGTCTATCAGAGGCCCGCACCCCGCTCCGGCGGGACAGACATCCTTATCCTTATCTGGATACACATGGGGCGCGATTTATCGCGCCCCTACAGTGGAAAACGGGACTGGCCCCGGGCTAGGTGGCAACTTGGGTTAAGGTAGCATATAAGCATCAAAAGGCCGAAGAAAAGCCAGGGGCCGTGTTCCGCTTTCACTACATACCAGCCGGCCATGCCGACAGGAATGATCGCAACGGCCCCTGCTGCGAAAAAGAGCGCATCTTTACCGGCTATTCTCATACAATCAGCACCGCCTTTTTCTCTACTTCCGCCCAGTCGGGGTGCGGCCCCAGGCCCGGTTCGTCGGGAACGGTGATGCAGCCGTCCGCCACGGCAAGCGGCCCCTGGCGCTTCAGGTTTTTGATCTGCTCGGTATCGATAACCAGTTCTTCATAGTAATCGTTGTTGGGGATGGCGGCGCAGAGGTGGGCGTTGGCATAGCCGCCGCCGTGAACCTGCGCCCGCATCCCGAACGATTCGGCCAGGTGTGCAACTTTGATAGCTCCCGTGATGCCGCCCTTGTAGTGGGCGCTGGTACGCATCATGTCCAGGGCGCGGTATTGAATCCAGGTGGCGGCGTTCCAGTGACAGCCGTCGGAAGTTTCGGCGGCCAGGACGGGAATGTCCAGGCTCAGGCAGAGCTGGGTGTAGCTGGGCAGGTCGAATTCGCGCATCGGCTCCTCGTACCAGAGGAAGTTCGCCTCCTCCAGCACCCGCCCGAACTTCAGGGAGGTGGCATAATCCCACCCTGCGGAGCCGTCGAACATCAGATCGGCGTCGTCCCCGGCCCACTTCCTCAGGTTCCGGGACAGCCTCGCATCCTCTTTCGCATCTCCCCAGGCATGCAGCTTGAAGGCTTTGAACCCCTCGTCCATGCATTCCTTGATGTGGCGCTCGTATTCCTCCATCGTATCCCAGGTGACCGTACTGGCATAGGCGGGCACGCGGTTATCGTATCCGCCCAGCAGGGCATAGAGCGGAAGCCCCGCCGCGCGGGATTTGATATCCCAGCAGGCCGCATCCAGGAGGCCCAGTTGGATCATGGTCATCTCCTCCAGGCGGTCGATCTCCCAGACCTCCTTCCAGAGCCGTTCCGTCCGGAGCGGATCCATTCCGACCAGAGACTTCAAACGGCGGCGCGCCACGCTGGCCGTGGCGTGCCCGTTCCCCGACCCGGCCATCCCGATAATCCCCGCGTCGGTTTCCACCTTGAGGATGGCGGAATAGGTCGGCTCTCCGGACGGCGTCCCGTCTCCCGACCCGGCCAGCCCTCTGCGCCAGCGAAAAATCTCCGGCGGGGCGGGACGCTCCAGCACATAACATTGGATATCCGTAATTTTCATGGATAGGTCCTCCTGAAAAGCACCCCCCAACCCCTCCTTGCTAAGGGAGGGTTGGGGGGTGCGGGCTCTTGAGAGATGGTACGAAGCCCCCCTAAATCTACTCCCCCCACCTTACTAAGGCGGGGGGCTGGGGGCGGTTGCTTTATAGCCGGGGGCGGTTATCTCTCTCTCCGCTCCACCTGCACCCCGTACGGCCCCTCCACATATGGGAACCGATCTGTCAGGCCGTCATTCAGTTCCACGCCCAGGCCGGGGGCCGGGAATGAGAGCCAGCCGTTAGCGATGGGGGGTGGGCCGGAGAGGATGTCCCACTGGAGCGGCCCCTGGATCATGCAGATCTCCAGGATACGGGGGCCGGGGCCTTCCAGGGAGGCGACGTAGTGGGCGTTTGCCATCGCCATCAGGCCGTTGTGCCAGCTATGAGGGCAGACGCCCGCCCCGTAATGGGCGGCCACGCGGGCGATTTTGACGGCTTCCGTAAGGCCGGTCAGGCCGGCGTCGGGCTGCACGATGTCGTAGGCTTTGCGCTCCAGGTAAGGGCGGAACTGCTCCAGGGTGGCGAAGCTCTCCCCGCCGCTGATGGGTATCTCCACCGCAGCCGCGAGGCGGGCGTAGCCGTCGATCTGGCTGTAGGGGATCGGCTCCTCGAACCAGGCGAAGCCCAGGGCGTCCAGCTCCCGGGCGATGGGAAGGGCTTGTTCCTCGGTGAGCCGGCAGTTGCCGTCCAGCATCAGTTCCATCCGCCCGTTCACCGCTCGGGCAAGCGCCCGGACGAGCTCCAGGAACCGGTCTACGGTGATGCCGTCCCATTCCCATTCGGTGCCGATGCGGAATTTCATGGCCGTATAGCCCAGGGCGATATATTCCATCGCCTCATCGATCACCTGTTCCGGGCGCTCGCGCCAGTCATAGCGACATCCGCTGGAGGCATAGAGGCGCACCTTGTCCGGCGGGGAAGGGGAGAGGAGTTCGCAGACGCGCTTGCCCTCGATTTTGCCGCGCAAATCCCAGAGCGCGCAGTCGATGCCGGCCACGGCGGTATCGTAGGCATGGTTGCGCCCGCAGGGGCCGGGGGCAGCCGTCAGATCGAAGGGATCTCTGCCGACCACCGCCGGGGCCAGCCAGTCCACCCATTCTTTGATCCGGGACGGCACGCCGTATGCGCTGGCCTCGCCGATGCCGGCCAGTCCTGCATCGGTGTGAGCGATCACAATCGCGCAGTCGGCCTTGACGGAGCGGTAGCGGGCCGTGAACCATTGGCAGGATGGCTCGTGCGGGCGGGAGAGACAGAGGGTTTCGAGTCGGGTGATTTTCATCGGCTTCTCCTGACTTACCAGGGATCCAGGCCCAGCAGCTTCTTTCCGAGAGGGGTCAGCTCGGCGGGCGGGTCGAGCCTTTCCTGTCCCTTGTAAGGTTCGGGAATGTCCTGCTCCCAGTAGGATGGGGCGCGACGCTCGCGCCAGCAGGCGATCCGCTCCTGGCGGTAAGCCTCATCGCTCCCCGCCGGGTGCATGGTGATATACTGGGCCAGCCGGGGCCGGGTCCCCTCGTTCCGCCCGTTGCCGTGGGCCAGCAATATGTTCCAGATCGCCAGGTCGCCCGCTTTCATGGGGATCGGGGTCACACGGAAGCCTTCCGGGAGGCGCGAGAGGTCCGGGCTGCGCGGGTTGCGGTCCGAGGGCTGGCGGGCGATCCATCGGGCCAGGTCGCGGTGAAAGCCGGGGATGCAGCAGAAGCCGCCCATCTCCGCCGTGGTGTCGGCGAGGGCTAGAACGCCCTGCACCATCAGGCGGGCCGGCAGCGGCTTCGAGGAGTCCAGGTCCCAGTGCATAAAACCCCGGTCGTCGTAGTGGGGATAGTCCGGGTTAATGGGCGGCTTCATCGAGGCCCGGTCCATCGAAACCCAGAGCTTTTCCGTGCCCAGGATATCGACAAACGCCTGGTAGAGCCTGGGATGCTGTCGGTTGTTCCAGAGGGTTTGGTGCTGGTGGAGGTAGACCAGGCCGCCTTTTCGCTCCGGAGGATACCATGTCGCCGGATCGTCCATATCCATCCCCATAAACTCGAACAGGGCGGCAATCGTCGCCTTCAGGTTCTCGTCCGGGACCGCTCCGGGAACCACCACATAGCCGTTTTCGTGAAAGAAAGCGATGTCGGATTCGCTCAAAACCTTGAGTGCCATCCGCTCCTCCTTCGGGCCAGAGATCTTGAAAGTTTGTTTTCAATCGCTTCGCCATCTGTGAGGGATGTCCTTTGCGTTCGCCTTCTCAAATAAAAAAAGCCTCCTTGAGATGAGGAGGCTTACGCATCCACAGAACCGTTATCCGATCTATATCAAGTTTACCGATGAAGATGCCCCGTCGGGCCCCCTTGCGACGATGCGGTGTCTATAGCCGGGCTTCGAAGACCCGGTTGAAGGGGGTTTCGGTGGCCCGGCGGAATCGGCTGAATCCCGCGGCCTGCATGACCGACTTCAGGGCGTCGTCGGTGGCGACCGTTCCCAGAGCGGGGCCGCCGCAGGCAAGGGCGTTCGGGGTGCAGCAGAGGACCGAGGCCGCCGAGTAAATGCGCCCGACCGGGTTGAAGTTTTCCTCCACCGTCTTTCCGGCCATCGGCTCCACCAGCATCACCGTCCCTTCGTCGGCGAGGGCGCGGGCGGCGTGGCAGGCGACCTCCTTCGGGTGGCCCATATCGTGCAGGCAATCGAAGAAGGCGATCAGGTCGTAGTCCTCGCCCGGATATTCGGTGGCCGATGTGGTTTCAAAAACCACCCGGTCCGCGACACCGGCCTCTTCCGCCGCCTGACGCGCCCGCTCGATGGACGGCGCGTGGCTATCGAAACCGGTGAACCGGCTCCGTGGGTAAGCCTGCGCCATGATAATGGTGGAGGCCCCGTGCCCACAGCCGATATCCGCCACAAGGCCGCCCCGCCTGATCTTCTCCTCCACCCCGTTGAGGGCCGGAATCCATTCCGATACCAGGTGCGCCCGGTAGCCGGGCCTGAAGAACCGCTCCGTTCCGGTAAAGAGGTCGGGGTGATGCTCTCCCCAGGCTACCCCTTCTCCGGTGCGGATGGCCTCCGTGATGCGCGGTTCCGCTTTGGTCAGCGCCGAGACGACCTGGAATCCCCCGCCGACGTAAAAGGGGCTGTCCTCGTCGGTCAGGATCAGGGCGTGTTCCGGCGGAAGCGCGTAGCGGTCTGCCTGCGGGTCATAGGTCAGGTAGCCGCTGGCTCCCTGGTTCAGAAGCCACTCCTCCACGTACCGCTCCGCCGTTCCGGTGCGGCCCGCCAGCTCTTTGGGCGTCATGGGACCTGCTTCCGCCAGCGCCCTGTACAACCCCAGCTTGTCGCCGATATAGGCGAGGATCGTGCTGAGGGTCGCGCCGAAGTCGCAGGCGACCTGTCCCAGAAAAGACTCCACTTTTGCCTCATCCAGAGGCCGGGTGATCGTCTCCGATACCATTGCTACACCTCCTTTGTCATCTGGCCGGTAGAGTTCCTGCCAGCCTGTGGGTCTTATTGCAACATTCGCAATAATTCTTTAACAGCAAAGAAGGCGCAAAAAGTTCCGGGCCGAGGGGTTTTTGACAGATCGTGACGATAAAATCTGCGGTATCGATGCCGGATATGCACGGCAAACGAGTCTCATCTATAGACCCATGTCGACCAGATCCAGGCCAGGAGCAATAAAACGGCGATTCCCGCCAGCATATAGCGCATGATCTTCATATCTGAATGAGAGATATGCCGGTCCGAGTGGGCGGCCAATCCCATCTCGTTTTTCAATGCCTTCAGCGATTTACGGCTTCGTTGCCACTTATCGTTGAGAACGATCATCCGGACCGCGCCGGTGGCCGGATCTTCCTTCATCTGACGGATAAAGGCTTCGCCGTCCGGAATGCGATGATCCATCACGATCAGGCCCATCCGCTCTTTCATCAATATGTACCGGGCCTCCTAAACATTGGGCACAGCCCAGATCTCCCACCCTGCGCGCTGCATATTGATCCTGACCAGGCGTCTAATGTGCGGGTTGGCGTCAATCACCAGGCATTTTCGAGCCATGATCTGCCTCCTTCCGGGGCGCTGGCGGGCGTTTCCGCTATAGAACCGGCATGTCGGGCGGGTAATAGCCGGGCATTGAGCGGGAGGCGTTCATTCCCTCCATCTCGGGGGCAGGGGTTGTGGTGGTCTGCCACGGCTGGCCGCACCGGGCTGAGATCATGGCCCACTCGCCGGCGGTCAGGTTGCCGTGGTGGTGGTAGAGGAACCGCTTCAGCCCGGCCCTCCCGGCGGCCTCCAGCATCCTGTCCAGATCGCAGGCGGTGAAGGGATCGCCGTCATGGGGCTTGCGCCCGGCGTCCACCCAGGGGCATACCCGGTCCGGGTCGCCCACGGCGGCCAGAATGCGGATAGTTTCATGGAAGACGATCCGGTCGAAGAACTCCTGCGGGAATCCCCGGTCGAAATCAGCCAGGCCGGTGACCCCGGGCAGTTCCAGCCCGAAGAGCGCCGTCACGAACCGCAGCGCCCCTGCCTGGCTCAGGCCGGGGTTCCACTCGGTCAGGGTTTGAACGTACCGGGCGACCGTCCCGTAGAGGCCGTCGAAGCCGCGGTGCCAGAAGTAGTGCTTAGTGAGCAGCACATCCAGGACATCGGCCAGGCGCACAGCGTCATAGCCGCACAGAGGAGCAAAGGCGCAGGTGCGCGGACCGGCGGCCAGCCGGATCGGACGCCGGGCATGGACATCGATCAACTCTCTCATGCGGCGGTAGGTTTCGGTCACGGACTCGATGCGGAAGGAGAGCCACTCGGCAAGGCCGGGATCGGCCCCCAGAAGGCCGAAAGCGCCCATGAAGCCGCCGTCCCAGGCAAGAATCTGCCGGTCGGTCAGCCGGTGAAGCCTGTCATAGAGCCGGTCTTTGGCCTCCATCATGCGGGGGTAATCGTATCCGAGCCGTTCGGCCCCTTCGGCCACCTCCGGGGGAAGGTCTTTGAAGATGGAGGAACGCCCGTTCTGGTGGAAGGGCGCGATCTCGTAGCCCCACTCCGGCCCGTCCAGAACGGCCCCGTCGGCCATGGGATACTGCTCCATGCAGTCCACCAGGCGGGCGGCGCAGGCGGCCCGGGTCCGGTCGTCCGTCAGCATCGGGCCGCCTCCCGGCCCGGCCCCGTAATGAGGACAGAAGAGCCAGACCGACCAGCCGCGCCCTTTCGCCGCCTCCAGCATCTCTTTGAGCCGCGCCTGCTTGCTCTCCACAGCGGACTCTTCGCCCCTGCCGTCCGGCTCCCGCCACCAGAGCGATGACCCGCCCGGGGACGGAGGCTCCAGCCCGAACCGGCGGTAGACTTCCGGGTTTGTATCGAAGGTGTATGTTTTGTCTGCGAAGGTCATCGGGCCGATCACCAGGCCGTCCGCTCCGCCCTCTTCCCAGGCCGGAAAGAACCGTTCGTAATCTTCCATCACCGGCTCCAGGTGACGCATGACATCCATCCAGAATCGCATGGCGGTTTCCTCCCCGATCCGTTTTGATAAGCATTGCCATTCGCCGCCCGCCCGCGCATTCCTGCGAACCGAAACAGGCAGGAATCGCGCGGAGAATGGCGAACAGAACGTCGTTGCCAGTCCGGCATTATTATCTTCCCGACGATCCAGGCGGCGGACGGTATCCGGCAAGGACGGGGCCGGTTCTTCCTGCGGATATCCCCGCCTATGAAAGGCAGGTTTCGTATGTTTTTTTCTTGTTTCAGGTTCAGGCGATGGGCGGTCGCGCTGGCGGTCGCTCTGCTGCTGGGTGCGACCTGGGCCGCTCCGAAGAAGGCTGCCCGCTCGAAAGCGCCCGGGGCCGAGGCGAGCATGCAAAAGCGGTGGCTCTTCGTCTGGCGCGACATGAGCAACCCGCAGGAGGTGGGCCGCATGATCGCCCGCTTCCCCCGCGCCCGCGCCGCCGGTTATAACGGGGTCGCCTTCTCCTACAATATCCCTGAAGCGAAAGCGGCGGAGCTGCGGCAGGCCGCCCGAAAACATAAATTGGATATCATCGCCATCCTGATGGGCAATCCCCATGACCACAACTATGTCGAGGGCGTGCTTTCCAAGAACGCTCTCTTTGTCGCCCAGGGCGGAACCGCCAAGCACCGCCCCGACAACCCTACCCGGGTCGTCAACGGCGATTTCGAGGCCGTATCGGGGAACCGCTTCCAGGGATGGACGTTCCAGGACGATGAAGGGGTGACGACCTTTGCTGACAGCGAGGTGGCGCACGGCGGGAACTATTCGCTGCGGATGGAGAATATCGAAAAGAACCAGTACCGGCACTGCCGGGTGGCCCAGCCGATCAAGCTCCAGCCGCACCGCCAGTATCGCATCTCCTTCTGGGTCAAAACGGAGGATATGGTTCCCGCCGACCCGGAGGTGAAAGTGCTGACCGCGGACTCCGAGCGCTCGATCAGCTTTCAGACCTTCCGCGCCGAGAAGACGCAGGACTGGACGCATATCGACCTGGTCTTCAACAGCCTGAATCACACGGACGCCATGCTCTATGCCGGGTCATGGTCTGGAAAGAACGGCAAGCTCTGGTGGGACGACCTCTCCGTGGAGGAGATCGGCCTGGTGAACGTGCTGCGCCGACCGGGCTGCCCTGTCACCGTGTTCGGGGAAAACGGGACGAGCTACACCGAAGGGCAGGACTACGAGAAAATCGTGGATCCCGAGCTGCACCCCTGGCGGGCCTATCACCAGCCCCCGGCGATCCGGCTGACCTCCGGTTCGCGCATTCAGGAAGGCGAAAGGCTGAGGGTGAGTTACTACCACCCGATCATCGTCTATGAAGACCGGCTGACCGGCTGCGTGGCCGAGCCGAAAATCTTCGAAGAATGGCGGGACGAGGTGCAGCAGGCGAACGCTCTCCTCCGCCCGAAAGTCTTCTTCATGTCCCATGACGAGATGCGGGTTATGAACCAGTGCGCCCTCTGTCAGAGCAAAAAGATGACGCCTGGCCAGCTTCTCGCCTGGAACGTAAAAAAGGCGGCGCAGATCATCCGCGACATCCGCCCCGACGCCGAAATCTGGGTCTGGAGCGATATGTTCGACCCGATGCACAACGCGGTCGACCAATACTACGCCGTGAACGGCTCTCTGAAGGGTTCCTGGAAGGGGCTGGACAAGGATGTGGGCATCGTGAATTGGCACGGCGGCCTGATGGGGAAAAACAGCCGCTTCTTCGCCGAAAATGGCCTCCGCCAGATCCTCTCCGGCTACTACGACGGCGATGAGGACGGCTCCGCGATCTCGCAGTGGATCGCTAAAACCAGAGGCGTGCCGGGAATCGTGGGCGCGATGTACACTACCTGGGAAGACAAATACGACGCCATGGACACCTGGGCGCAAAAAGCCTGGGGCGGCGGGAAAGGGAAGTAGGGGGGGAAGAGTCAGCCGCCCCCTAGCGATCCAGAGAAGGGAAAACATCCTCCGCTCCTGGGGGAGGGGGGACCTCTCTCCCCTGGGATGGGTTACCTCTCTCCCCTGGCCCCTCTCCCCGAAGCGGGGAGAGGGGGGAGGCTCTGCGGTACTTGACGGCCCCGTCCACTCCCCCTTCCCGTTTCGGGAAGGGGGCCGGGGGGTTAGGTAACCATCTATCAGAGGCCCGCACCCCGCCCCGGCGGGACAGTCACCCTGATCGGGATACCTATGGGGGGAAGAGTCAGCCGCCCCCTGTTGCTAAGAGGGGGCAGTTCCCCTCTACCACCCGTCCGGAACCGCTATGCCGCAGGTTTCCAGGAGTTCGAGCATGTTCAGGCCGATGACGCGGCGCTTGATGGCGTCGCTCACGCGGGCGAGGAGGATCGGGCCGAGGCCGCAGCCGAACTGGAGGTCGCTCATGTCCGAACCCCACATCACCCGGTCGGGCCGCAAGGAGGCCATGCCGCGCTCGAAGGATTCGTGGGCGATGGGCAGGCAGGTGCATACCCAGAGGTTTTCATAGGCCCGGACCAGTTCGGCCCGGCCCGGGTCCCAGTGGCCGCAGATGAACTGCACTTTCGGGAAAGTCTTCAGCCAGCTTTCCAGCTTCGGCCCCCAGGCATGGTTCAGGACGGGCAGGCCGCGCTCGTGCGCGAAGCCCAGAATTCGCTCGAACAGCGGGCCGTCTTCCGGGTAGCCCTGGTAGTGGGTGATCAGCTTGATGCCGACAAAGCCCAGGCCAAAGCACCGCTCCAGTTCGGGCAGAACGTCTCTTTCGAAGACCGGGTTCACCATCGTCATGCCCATGAAGCGGCCCGGAACCCGGCGGCAGGCGTCGGCGACGATATCGTTGCCGATGGTTGTTTCTCCGGTCTGAATACCGGTGAACTGGAAGACGAAGGCTCCCCGGATGTTG
This sequence comes from Armatimonadota bacterium, assembly GCA_020846535.1. GTDB lineage: Bacteria > Armatimonadota > JADLDR01 > JADLDR01 > JADLDR01 > JADLDR01. The sequence goes on from JADLDR010000095.1 coordinate 38,268, forward strand.
AGCCGATTCATCTCGGAGGCGAGCGCCTCCGGATCCCCGTCCGGGATCACGTAATCGGCTCCTCTGCCGATGTGGGCGTGGCAGTCCAGGAGGATTTCCCCCGAAAGGCGCGCTCCGAGCAGGCATTGATCGCGCAGTGTTTTCATTACGCCTCCTCCATCATCCGCCGGAGATTGCCGCCGAGGATCATGGCCCTGTCCGTAGCGGGAAGATCGGCCATGGTCACCATCCCCAGGGCCAGCCCCGCGCTGCGCCAGGGGGTGCGGCTGCCATAGACCAGCCGACCGGCCCCCCAGTGCCGGGCCACGAACTCCAACGACTTCCAGTTCCACATCCCCGATGTTTCCAGGTGCAGGTTGGGGCAGTCGTCCATGACGCCGGGGAAGATGCGGTTGCCGCCCCGGAGCCGGTATTCGCAGAGGATGACCGGCAGGCGGGGGTGGGCGGTCAGGAGATAGCGAAGCGCCTCCCAGTCGGTATCGTCCGCGCCTCCTGCGGGGTCGGCCCCGAAATCAAGGAAGAGGGGAAGGCCCCTGCTCTCCAGAGGCGCGAACGTCCCGGCCTGCACGTACTCCCGCAAACAGAGGTCCAGCCCCGGCGGGTACGCCCCGAAGCGGGGGAAGACCGCGAAACAGCGCACCCCCTGGCGGAACGCCTCCTCGATGTAGCCTTCGAAGTCCTCGTATTCGCGGGAAGCCCGGGAAAAGAGCGCCCAGCAGGCCCTCAGACGCGGACGGCCCGCGATGGCGGCCATCAGGGCGGCGTTTCCGTCCACCGGGTGGGCCTGCCGGACCATGTTGTGGCACACCACCGCCTCTGAGATGCCATTATGCTCCATTTCCTCCAGGAGCGATTCGGCGGTGTGGCCGTAAAAGTCCGGGTTGACCGGGTGCTTTCCTTTGCCCAGGTAGCAGAGGGCGTCCATAATGGCGGGCGGCGAATCGAAAGGCTCTGCTTGCATGTCGGTTGCCTCCTTCAGACGGCGGGCGGCCATCCGGTCCGGTCGGACTCGCGCTCGAAGAATGCGCCCAGCACCTTGTTGACGCCGGAGGCGATCCGGTCGCAGTCGCCCTCCGTCCACCACTGGTTGACCGCGATGAAGACGGCGCGGCCCAGAAGATCGAGGGCCCTGGGGCACATATCGGGCGAGTAGTTCTGGCCCAACCCGGCGTTTTTCTCGCATGTCCAGGGGCAGCCGTCCGGGGTCGCGCTCTTGCGCTCCAGGATATGCTGCCAGTAGGCATAGATATGCCAGTCGCGGGCGGTCTTCCCGCCCCGGGTTCCGGCCCCGATGCCTTCGGCGCTCAGGGCGTCCGCGGTGGCCTGAGCCGAGGCGGCGTCGGGCGCGAAGTAGATCAGATTGTAGCCGACCTCGCCCGGATCACGCACCTGCTGGGGAGTGACCCCGGCGAAACGGCCCAACTGTCCGGCGATTCGCCGCTTGGCCTTCTGCCACCGCGCCACTTGATCGGGCATTTTACGAAGCTGTGCCAGATTGACAGCCCCTTCCAGCTCGGAGAGCTTGTAGTTGTAGCCGGCGAACAGCTCTCCCTCCTCCTGCTCCACCGCGTACCGGTCGGGCCGCCAGCAGGCCCCGGTGTCGTGGTTGTTCTGGGCGCGGATGTGGAGGTGATGGTCCCGCGTCATGACAAGCCCCGCCTCGCCTCCGCCGGTGATCTTGTAGCTGCTGATGGAAAAACACCCCATATCGCCCAGCGTGCCCAAACGCTTGCCCATGTAGGTGGCCCCGCAGGCCTGAGCCGCATCCTCGATCACGACCAGGTTGTGGCGGCGGGCCAGCTCCAGCAGGGGCTTCATATCGGCGCAGGTGCCGATCATGTGTACGGGAACGATGGCCCGTGTTCTGGGGGTGATCTTCCGGGCCACATCCTCCGGGTCTAGGGTGAGGGATTCATCGATATCGGCGATCACAGGGATCGCCCGGGCGGTCACCACCTCGGCCACGGTCGCGAAAAAGGTGTAGGCGGGCACGATCACCTCGCACCCCGGCCCGATTCCGGCAGCCACATAGGCGGTGTTCAGGGCCGATGTGCCTGAGTTGACCGCCAGGACGTAAGGGATATCGAACATGGCGGCGGCCATCTCCTCCAGCGCCTGCACCTTCGACGGGCGCGGGTTGTAGTAGCGGGAGAGGAGAGGCGCGGTGTCCGGCTCGGAGGCGATGGCCGACCGGATGGCGGCTTTCGCCTTCTCGCTGTAGCCCCAGGCGTCTGCGAGTTCCATGAACTCCTCGACCCCGATCTTGCCCGGCCCCGTCCCCTCGACTTCGGGCAGAGCCTGCTGCCCCCCGTTGATCGCCAGGGTGTCGGCGGCAATTTTGCTCGGCATGTAATTCCTCCTGAAAAATAATGAAGTGAAAGGCATTGCGAAACGATGCGGTTTTCCGGCGGCGCTATCGGCGCTGCCGCGCCTCCAGCACCAGCAGCCAGTCGCTGGCCCCGGTTCCGTTATCTCCGGGCGAGGTCAGGGCCTGCGTTCCGCTGTTGGGGAAAGGGCTGCCGGGAAGATCCACAAAGCGTCCGGTGGCGGGACTGAACCATCGGGCCGCGACCCGACTGGCCAGTTCGCCCATATTCACTGTCAGGGATCGGCCCTCGGTTCCGCCGGACGGGATATAGGCAAGGGCTAGCGAGCCGTCTTCGGCGCGGGCGGCGGCCACGTAGTCCATTTCTCCGGGCGTGCCGAAGCCTCCGGTGACGAGGGTGTGGCTGCGGTCCGGCCTGAGGAGCCACCACTTTCTCTTCCGCAGGAAGGCAGAGAGGCGGGCGATATCCTTTGCCCCGGTCGAGTTCAGGGCGGCTTTCCAGTCGCCCGCCCTCTCCCGGAAGCTGCCGAAGTGCCACATGGGCGAATTCCCGTAAAGCTGCCCGAACGCTCCGCTGAGGAAGGGCCAGTAAGCCTGCCTCCGGATCCGTTCCGGAGCGGAGTCGTGCTCCCCTTCGTAGGCGGTTTCGGCCAGGAAATAGGGGAGGCGCGGGGATCGGCTGTCCTCAGTGTAGCACGCCGTATAGAGGTCCGGGCGATAGCTGTAGACATTGTTCATATCGAGCCAGGGCTGGTCGCCGTAGACCGAAACCGGAGGGGTTTCGGGGGCGTTATGCACTGTCATCAGGTGGTTTTTGTCCTCCTCGCGGATGCCGGCGGCCACTTCGTCCACCGTCCACCGATGTTCGGACGGCGGGGTGAAATCGCCGCCGACGATCCAGACGATATTGGCGTGATCTCGGAACCGGCGGCCTACATACCGGCCATAGGCGCGGATTTTTTCGGGGCCGTTTTTGAGCATCTCCTGAAAGAAGCCCTCGTCCCCGCCCCCGTATCCCAGGTACGCCGGGCAGAGCAGCACCGCAAGGCCGCGCCGGGCCGCTTTCCGCACGACCTCTTCCGCATACCGGAAATAGGCTTCGTTCGGGGTGGAGAAATCGCCGGGCGCGGCGAACGGGGGCGCTCCGTCCTTTTTGGCAGGGGCCCGGGAGGAGAATTTGTGTTCGATCAGATTGATCAGCAGCATGGTAAAGCCTTTGGCCTTGCGGTCGTCCAGGTAGCGATCCGCCTCGGCAGGCGTCGGCTCGACGATCAGCGACCAGGGGGAATCCCCGATGACCGGAAACGGCGTGCCGCGCCGGTCGATCAGATATCGGCCATCGACGCTGATTTTGAGAGGAAAAACGGGCGCAGCCTCCTCTGCGCTCGCCACCGGGCCTGCCGCAGCCAGCAGCGATGCGGAGACCATCCAAACCATCGATCCATGCATAAGCGGTTTCCCTCCTGCGCCATCAGCGAAAACTCAGAACCACCCTTTCTGCTTCGAGGCAGCCGGGGGGATTCCTCCTGGCGTTTTGAAAAAGCATCGGAAAAGCCCCTCAGCCCCTCGGCTCCGGAGGGTTGAGAGGGTGCGTTCTTTTGGAAGCGTACTCAAAGCACCCCGAAATCTACTCCCCCACCGAAGTCTGGCGGGGCTGGGGAACGGTTGCCTTTAAGCCGGGGGGACGGTCGCTTTTCCCTCGCAGCCCCGTTATTTTTTCTTGACATTTTTCGGTGCGAAGAGTATACTGGTCAAAACTGATCGGCAATGGCAGTAAGAAGACTTGTGCGGTAAGTCTCAAAGCGACTGAATCTATCCAGCAAGGAGGAAAAAAGCGATGAAACGCATTTGGATCTTGTGCATCATTGCCGTCATTGCCCTGGCCGGGTGCGGCGGGGGGAAGAACGGCGGCAACACCGGCTCGGAGCAGGAGCAGGTCCTGACTTTCGGGCCTCTGACTTCACGCATCGCGGGAACCATCAATCCGCCGGTGTCCGCCGCCGGCGAGTATGCGGCGGTGACAGCCGTTTCGGGCGGCCTGGTGAGCAGCCTGTCCCTGGCTGATATGATGCCCGGACTGCGGAACTCTCAGATCGCTTTCACATCCAACCGGAGCGGGAACGTCAATATTCACACCATGAACACCGACGGGACCAGCCCCACGCAATTGACCGCACATGGCATGGTCGACTACTATCCGGCCTGGTCCCCCGATGCCGCCAAAATCGCCTTTACGACCAACCGGCACAGCAGCGTGGATGAGATTTACACCATGAATGCCGACGGGACCGGCGAAGTGCGGCTGACGAACAATACCACGACCGACTACTACCCCGCCTGGTCGCCCAACGGCAGCAAAATCGCTTTCGTGGGCTACCGGGACGGCAATGCGGAAATCTATACGATGAACACTGACGGCTCATCTCCGACCCGCCTGACCAACAACTCGGCGTACGAATCGGAACCTTCCTGGTCGCCGGACGGCGCAAAAATCGCTTTCGTGAGCAATCGGGACGGCAACTTCGAGATCTATATCATGAACTCCAACGGCTCCTCTCAGACGAGGCTCACGAACAACACATCGTCGGAATACGGGCCTGCCTGGTCGCCCGATGGCGGCAAGATCGCCTTCTATAGCTACCGGGATGGGAATGCGGAAATTTATGTGATGGACGCCGACGGCACCGACCAGACCCGACTGACCCACGATGCCGCCGTTGACTACCTTCCCTGCTGGTCGCCGGACGGCGCAAAAATCGCTTTCGTGAGCAATCGGGACGGCAACTACGAGATTTACAGGATGAGTTCCAGCGGGGCCAGCGAGACCCGCGCCACCAACAACATCGCCGCGGATTCCAAGCCTGCCTGGAGTCCCTATGTTGGGAAGCGCAGCTTCATCGGGACAGGCGGGATACTGGGGACGGCAGCGGCAGGATTCCTATTCGCCCGTTGCGGGGGCAGCAGCGCCAGCATCGTCACCTTCGACACTCCGACCGATAAGCGCACCACCGCAAAGGTGACGGCTCAGACCTTCGTGAACAGCCCCACCATGATCTTAACGGTGGAGGCCGACAGCCTGACATCGCTCAAATTCGTGAACGGGGCTGTTCCCAAAGGCACGGTCGTGATCGGCAGCGGGGGCGTCGCCACGACAGCGACCGGGGCCATCGTGGATATCTGCAACACGAACTCCGACATGGCGGGCCTGGTCACCTCGGTGCTGCCCTATACGGCCAGCCGCACCGCGGACAGGCCGACCGTCGGGATGGAAGGCGGCGTCCAGGTGATGAAGGGCCGGTTCCTGGGAGTCTGGGACGGAACCGGAAAGAACCACGCGCCCGGCGGGGCTTCCGAGGTGAGGCTGGAAGCGAAAACAGGGGTGGTTCTATCGGTCAGGTGAGCGAGGGAGCCGCTTTCGCCTCTCCGGTATGCTTCTATGATAAGGTTGCTTTTAACGGTTCCCTTGGCGTCTGGCTTTGATAGCCGCCTACCCTCTGCCCGCCATCTCCGCCAGCGGCTGGCCTGGGGCCGGGCCGGGGAGTGGGCCCGGGGCCCAGGAGAGGGCCATCAGGGCGATATCGTCGGGGAAGTGGCCTCCCGTGAAGGTGTGGACTTCGCTGAGGATGAGGGAAGCGATCTCTTCGGGGGAGGCTTCGGGGCTGCGGGCGAGGATGCCGGAGACGCCCTCCTCGCCGAAGAGAGCGGGGCTGTCGCGCCGGGCTTCGGTGAGGCCGTCGGTGTAGAGCAGGATGGTTTCGCCGGGCTGAAGCGGATGGACGGCTTCCTGATAGGGCTGGCCTCCCAGGATGCCGGCTGCCATGCCCCGGCCCCCGGCCAGGCGCTCGATTCTCCCGTCCGAGCGGCGAGATAAGGGGATGGTGTGGCCCGCGCTGGCATAGGTGAGGGTCTGGCGGCGGAGGTCCAGCACCGCAAAAAAGATGGTGACCATATGGATGGTATCGCTGCGGAGGGCGCAGAGGGCGTCGTTGGTGCGGGCCAGCACCTGCGCGGGGGAGGGAGCCAGGAAGGCGTAGCTGCGGACGGAGTGGCGGACGCCGGCCACATGGAAGGCAGCCTGAAGCCCTTTCCCGGCCACGTCGCCGATCAGGATGCCGACTTTATCCTGGCCCAGGGGGAAGGCGTCGTAGAAATCGCCGCCCACCTCCGCCTCGTCCCAGGCAGGTTGGTAGCGGGTCGCCAGCCGGAGGCCGCCGAAGCTTTGGGGAACGCCCGACGGCACCAGCGCCTGCTGCAAAACGCCCGCGATGCGGTGTTCCCGTTCGTAGAGGGCCTGCCGTCTCCGCTCGAACTCGGCCCGCTCGCTCTCGTCCCGGACGACCAGGGTGACGCCCAGCGCCTGCCCCTTCACGTCCCTCACCGGAGAGGCGCTGACGCTGACGATCACCTCCGAACCGGAGGGGTGGCGGATCGTGAACCTCTGCTCCCGCACGATCTCCCCCCGCAGGGCGCGGACAGAGGCCCGCTCCGATTCCGGGATAGGCTCCCTTTCCATAGTGAGCAGCGGCAGCCGGTCCGCCCAGCGTTCCACGGATTCTCCGGGCGGGATGCCGAGAATAGCGCGGCCCGCCGCATTGGAGAAGGTGATCCGGCCCTCCCGGTCGAAGAGGATCACCCCGTCCACCATGCCGGCAAGCACCGATTCTAGCTCGGCGGCCCGCTGCTCCGCCTCCGCCCGTGCGCGGGCAAGAGCCTGCTGGGCTTCCTTCAAGGCCGTGATATCCATGAAGGCCGCCACCGCTCCCCGCACGCGGCCCTGCTCATCGAACAGCGGGGCGGCGTTGCCGTAGAGGTGGTAGACCGCGCCGTCTTCGAAAACGATCTCTTCATCGAAGTCGCGGATATCCCTGCCCTCGCGCACGGCTTTCTGGATGGGCAGGTCCTCCGGGGCCAGTTCCACGCCGTTTTGCAGGACCCGGAAATGGGCGGGAGCGATCTCCGCTGGAGCGGTCTTGGAAGCGTTGGAGCCGGGAGCCATTCTGAGAAGCTCATAGGAGGCCAGGTTGCCGGTGATCTTCTCAGACCGGGGATCGTGGGCGATCCAGACTGCGGCAGGCACGGCGTTCATAATCGCCTCCATCTCTGCCGAACGTTCGCGCTCGCGGGCGGCAGTTTCCTGGACAGACGCCTCCGCGTCCCACGCCTGCCTGTAGAGCCGGGCGTTGACGATGGCGGCGGCGCAACGGTCAGCGGCCAGGCGGAGGATGCGAATCTCCTGTTCGTCGGCGGACCTGTGATGGAGCCAGTCTACATGCAGCACCCCGATGAGATCGTCCCGGAAGGCCATCGGCACGCCCAGCATGGACTTGATGCCCCGCTCCTTCAGGGTCGGGTTGATCACCCGCGGGTCGTTCTGGGCGTCCTCGATGTAGAGCGGCTCCTGCCGGGCCGCCACCGTCCCCGCAAAACCCTTCCCAATAGGGATGGTGTAATCCACATCGAGCTTTTCGCCCAGGCTGATGACCTCCCTCACCCGCAATTGATCGCCCTCTTTGAGCAAAATGATGGCGGTGTCGGCCTTCATGACATCCAGCAGACAGCGCAGGAGGGAGGGAAGGAGCGCGTCCAGGTCGAGCGATTCGGCGGCGGTGTCGGCCACCCGCAGGATGGCCGTCAGTTCGCCATTGGCGGTCCTGAGTTCCCGCGCGATTTGCCGGAATGTTTGCTGGCTGCGGTAAAAATAGAGCATAATCGCCGCCAGGAAGATATAGCTGATGGTAAAGGAAAGGAGCAGGGCATGGGCGGCGGCTCCCTCGGGCAGGGCCGCATGATTGTAAGGCGGCATGTAAAGGTAGATGAAGGCCAGCAGGTTGATGCAAAAAGCGATGAACGCCGGGCCGAGGCCGAAGAGATACAATATCAATAAAACAAAGAAAACATAAGGAGTCGCGTAATTGGCAAGCGGGATTGTCGAGTATACAGTCTGTAATACCAACAAAATTAACGCTTGCAGCAAAAGCGCCACTTCATATCGCGCCCACAGGGGCCACTTCTGAAAAAAAGCATGGTCACGCTTCTCGTGAACAGAATCCATTCATAACTCCGGTGGGGGAAAGCACCTCCCAGCCCCTCTTGCTATGAGGGGGCTTAGTGCCTGCGAACTCTTAAGAGATTGATCAGAGTACTCCAAGTTCGACGCCCCCGCCGAAGCCTGGCGGGGGGGCAGTTGGCTTATAAGCAAGGCGAGGGGCGATAACCTATCACTCCGTCTTCAAATCAGGCCGGCGCTCTTTCCAGGTGCGGGTTTTCATGTCTCCGAGCCAGGGCTGGATGATCTTGCGGTCGAGATGCAGGTCTGCGAAGGCGATGGGGCTTTCTGTAGTGGCCTCGACGAGCGTCTCCCCGGTCGGATCCACGATGAAGGTTTTCATATCGTAGCTGGACGAGATCAGAAAGGCATGGTTCTCGATGGCGCGGGCGCGGGCAAGGGTTTCGCTGCCGCCCCAGATGGGGAGCAAGAGAACTTCCGCGCCTTGCAGGGCGAGGGCGCGGGCCGGTTCGGGGAACTGGACGTCCCAGCAGATCATAAGGCCCACTTTGCCGAAATCGGTCCGAAAGACGGGGTAGGCGTCACCCGGCGTCAGGCCGCCCTCCACCTCCTCCCGGGGCAGGTGGGTCTTGCGGTACTTCCCGGCGACCTCCCCCTTGCGGCCTATCAGCACGGCAGTGTTGTAGATGACCCTGCCTTCCCGCTCGTAGATGCCTGCGACGATATAGCAATTCATCTTCTTCGCCAAGATTCCCAGCGTTCGGGTGGTCGGGCCGGGAATCGGTTCGGCGATTTCGGGGAAGGGCAGGCCGTTGCCCACCAGGGTAACGCCCTCCGGCAGGCAGACGATATCGGGCTTCCGGTCTGCGGCCCGCTCGACCAGGCGGCAGAACTCGGCCACGCTTTCGGCGGCGGATTTCGTTTCCCGGGGGCGGTGGAAGACGGCGGCGGCCCGGACGATGCGGTCTGGAGGGGAGGGGTCTTCCTCCAGGCGGATGTCGTCCCACCAGACCCTGCCCTCCTTCGCCCAGGCCAGCGAAAGCTCGATCAGGACGCTCCGGGCGTTTTCGGGCGCGGGGGCGATATGCTCCACCCTCGTCCATACGCCCTCTTTGCCCGTATCCAGGGCGTAATCGGGCGGATTGCAGCGTTCGCCTTTGTCATCCAGCCAGTCGAGTCGGGCCGCGACGCTGCGGCGCTCGAAGGGGGTGCCTTCCGCCCGGTAGTAGGCGGTGAATTTGTAGGTCCTGCCTGCGGCGACACCGGAGACCCGGGCGCGCCATGATCCGACGGCGGCGGCGTTTCCACCGGCGGCGATCAGGAGCGCCCCTTTCCCTTCCCGGCCCGAGGCGGCATCTACGGAAAAGCCAGGGGCGATTTCCTCGCGGGGCGACCAGGCGGTCCACCCTTCGGGAATGTTTCCCGTCACTTTCATTTCGGCGAAATCCTTGAAGCGAGCGGGAGGCTTCACGGGCAGATCTCCTTTCTGCGCGGCCCCGGGGAGGCAGGCAGCCATTAGCATTATACCCCAGATGATGCAGCGTGAATCCATGTCGGTTCCTCCTGAAAAGTAAATTCTTCCCGCCTTGGGCTAAGTCCTGCCTCCGGGCGGCAGGAGGGATTTCTTCATCCCTTCTCGAATCATACAATGGAACTCAATGAACTCTTATGCTGGACAGGAGGCAAGCGATGATCGAAGATTATATAGAAGAGGCATACCCCAAGACCGTCGCCCTGAAGGACGGGCGGGAGGCAAGCATCCGTCTTTTTACCCCGGAGGACGCGGATAGGCTGCTGGCCTGCTATGCGGACGTGCCCGCTATCGAGCAGGCCCTCCTCTGGGACGATATGACCGATCCCAATGCCGTGGAGCGGCTTTCCGAAAGCTCGGACATCGAATACAACGTCCCTCTCATCGCCGAGATGGAGGGCAAGGTGGTGGCAGCCGCGACCCTGATCCGCACCCCGAACCGCTGGACCAAGCATGCCGCCCTGGTTCGCATTGTGGTGCGTCCCGATTATCGGCGGCTGGGTCTGGCCCGCCAGATGGTGAGCGAGTTGAAGGAGATCGCCCTCCATGCGGGCATCAGCCTCCTGAATGCGGAGTGTGTGGCCGAGGAGAAGGACGCTATCGCCCTCTTCAGCAACCTGGGCTATGTGCGGGTCGCGCACCTGCCCGCCTATGTCCAGGATTCCGAGGGCCGCCCGCACGACCTGGTGATCATGCTCAGCAATATCCGCGCCCAGGAGGCCTACGGCGGGGGAGACTGATCGGCCCGATGATGTACCCCCAACTGAAAACGGGCGCTTCCGCAGGCCCTCCCCGGAATGCCGAGGGGAGGGCGTCTTCTTTATGGCGGCCCTTTCTGCTGGGGGCCGCGGTGGCCGCCTCCATCGCCTGGCTCACGCCCACCATCGAGTGCTTCAACTGGGCGGTGGATATCGGTTTCGGAGCGCCCTCTATCGCCTTTATCTTTTTTCTCTTCCTAGCGGTGCTGGGGAACGGCCTGCTCCGGCGCTTCCTGCCGCGCCACGCGCTGACCTACCGGGAACTGACCCTCTTTCTTTCGATGGTGATCGTCGGCCCGCCCCTGGCCTCGATGGCCTTCTCCCAGGTTTTGATCAACAACATGGTCGGCCCGATCCATCTTGCCAGCGCGGAAAATGGATGGAAAACCCAGTTCCATCGCTACCTGTCCCGGTGGATGGGGCCGCGAGACTCGAAGGTCATCCATGATTACTACTACGGCTCGGCGGACGGTTCGGTCCCCTGGGGCGCGTGGATCGCCCCGCTGGCGGCCTGGTTCGCGCTGGCGGTCGCGGCGGGGTTCGTCTTTTACTGTGCCGGCATCCTCATCCGCAGGCAGTGGGTGGAGAACGAACGGCTCAGCTTCCCTCTCCTCCAGATCCCCCTGGAGATGATTCGCCCCCCGGAGCCGGGCAGGAGCCTGAACACCCTCTTCCGGAACCGCCTGATGTGGATCACCGCGCTGATTCCCTTCATCTGCCAGGTGACCAAGGGGCTGCACAGCTATTACCCCAGCGTGCCGCGCCTGATCCTGCTGCGCTACCGGCTGGACGCACTCTTCCCGGATGCGCCCTGGAACGGGGTGGGGTGGTGGGAACTCAGCCTCTACCCGTTCCTGGTGGGGGTGGCCTACCTGCTCAGCGCGGAGATCGGCTTTAGCTGCTGGTTCTTCTACCTGATGACCAAAGCGCAAGGGGTGGCCGGTCGGGCCGCGGGCTGGAGCGCCAGCCAGCAGGGCAGCCTCACCGAGCGATTCCCCGATATCAACGGCCAGGGGGCCGGGGCCTTCATCGGCCTCATCGCCTTCACCCTCTGGTCCGCCCGCGGCCACCTCAAGGCCGTCTTCCGCAAGGCGATACACGGCGACCCGGCGGTAGACGACGGCCGCGAGGCGTTCTCTTACCGCTTTGCCGTATGTGGCATCGTGGCGGGGAGCGTTTTCATGCTCTGGTGGGCCTATCGGGCGGGCGCGAGCCTGGCGGCGGCCCTTCCCTTCTTCGCCATCAGCCTGCTGTGGGGATTGGCCGGGTCGCGCATCCGGGCGGAGGCCGGGGTCTTCCTCTGGGGCGTCCCGGAAAGCCCGGGAAAGCTGATGGTCAATGCCGTCGGAACCCAGTTTATCGGCGACCAGAACCTGACCGCCCTGGCCGCCATGAAGTGGGGGTCCCAGGAGCCGACCTACGGCGTCCTGCCCGGCCTCTCCGACACCCTCAAAATCCCCTCCGCCACCCGCGCCCCCGCCCGTTCGGTGGCCCTCTTCGTGGCCGCGGGCTGCCTGATCTATATGTCCGTGGGCGTCTGGCAGACCTTAAGGCTCTACTACCACTACGGGGCGCACCACGCCGCCGCCGACAGGTGGCGCGTGCAGAGCGGCATCTGGTCCTTTCAGGAGCTTTCCGCCTGGCTCTCTTCCCCGCAGCGCCCGGAACCGGCGGGCTTTTTCTATATCCTGCTGGGAGCGGGCTTCCTCTCCTTCCTGGCCTGGATGCGGCTCCATGCCACCTGGTGGCCCTTCCACCCGGTCGGTTATGCCATCAGCAACACTTTCACGATGCAGTATACCTGGTTCTCGTTTTTTCTGGGATGGTTTCTGAAGATGGCGGCGGTGCGCTGGGGCGGTCTGAAGCTCTATCGGGCCATTCTGCCGGTCTGCTTCGGCCTGATCATCGGGGACCTGGTGGGGAACGGCCTGTGGGCGGTGCTGGCCCTCTTCGGGGTGAAGGGATTCGCGTTCAATGTAGGAACATGGTAGCCCTGCAAAAGGGCAGGGGCGCAGCCGGGGGGCTCCGCAGAAGCTGCACCCCTGATTCTGTCGGGCCGGGAATCCTGAAAATTCGCCGGCCCGTCCTACTCCCTATAGTACCTGAAGGCCATATCTGCGGGGGTGGATATCGACCCCTGGCCCTCTCTCCGTCCGACGTTGTAAATCAAAAAGGGCACGGACATTGCCCCCCGGGGGGCGTCGCACGGAAGTTAAGGAGCGGACTCACCATTATAATGATAGCATAAAAACCAAGAGTGCGCTGTGAACCAGTTCACATTTGGAGTGTGAATTTGGTCACACTTTCACGGTGAAAATATATAATACTCCGTATAATGCAGCAAAAAATTCGGTATTTTTGGCTCGAAAATCCGTACAAGCCCTGTATTCGAGGTAGAGGAAACCGGATGTGGGGGGCGAAGAGAGGATGAGAAAGCATCTGAAAAGCCCCCCCAACCCCCTTGCTAAGGAAGGGCTGAGAGCGTGCGTACTCTTGAGAATTGAGCAAAGCACTCCAAGTTCGACGCCCCCTGCCGAAGCCCGGCGAGGGGCCGGGGGCGGTTGGCTTTTCCGCAAGGCGGTCGCCTATCAGCCGCCGCACATTCATGAAAGGATGCGATGCAGATGCAATGGACGGGAATCACTATCGCAGGGATTATCCTGCTTCTTCTCCTGCCGATCAGGGTGCGGGCGGGGCAGGCGGCTCTGGAGGCGCGCTCGCCGGACTTCTGGAACCTGGTCTCCCGGGACGCCGCGCTGGAAAAAGTGGCGGAGGGCTTTCAATTCACCGAGGGGCCGGTCTGGCACCCGAAGGGCTATCTTCTCTTCAGCGACATCCCGGCGAACCGCATCTATAAATGGAAGCCGGGCGGGAAGGCGGAGGTGTTCCGGGAGCCGAGTGACAATTCCAACGGGCTGACGCTGGACCGGCAGGGGAGGCTCCTGGCCTGCGAACACAGTAACCGGCGCGTCTCACGGACGGAAAGGGGGGGCAAGCTGACTGTTCGCGCCTCGGAATTCGAGGGCAAGCGCCTGAACAGCCCCAACGATATCGTCGTGAAGTCGGACGGCTCTCTCTATTTTACCGACCCCCCTTACGGCATCCGGGCGCAAGAGCAGGTTCTGCCGTTCCAGGGTATCTACCGCCTGTCGCCCAGGGGCAAATTGACGCTCTTGGTCAAAGATTTCGACCGACCCAACGGCCTGGCGCTCTCGCCGGATGAAAAGACGCTCTATATCGCCGATTCCTCGGAGCGTAGCCATATCCGGGCCTTCGATGTCAAGCCCGACGGCACGCTGGCGAACGGGCGGCTCCTGACCGATCTCAAGGGGCTGGAGCCGGGCGTGCCTGACGGCATGAAGGTGGACGCCAGGGGAAATATCTTCAGCACCGGGCCGGGCGGCGTCTGGGTGATCGCCCCGGACGGCAGGACGCTGGGCATCATCCGCGTCCCGGAGGTGGCCGCCAACTGCGCCTGGGGCGAGGCCGACGGGAAAACGCTCTACATCACGGCCAGCACCGGCCTCTACCGCATCCGTCTCAGAACGGCGGGCATCAAGCCGTGACAGGCCGAACGGAGGACAAATGCATTTCCGCAAACTGACGCTTCTGATTTTGTTGGGCCTCCTGCTGGCCTGCCCGCCTCTCCGGGCGGCCTCCAATATCATCTCCTGCGACACCTACAGCCTGCGCGACCTGATCGAGCAGGACAGGGAGAGTCTGGAAACCCTTCCGGCTGTGCTAAAGCGGATCGGGATCAAAGGGATCGCCTACAACGATATCTTCTTCAAATCGTGGGACAGGCCGTACCTGGACGCCCTCAAGCGGTCGGCCCGCGAAAGCGGCTGTAAGGTGGTGGCCCTGATCATGGAGGGCGACCTGGCCTCCCCGAATGAGGCGGCCCGGAATCGCCAGATCGAAACAAATCTGAAGAAGATGGAGGCCGCTGCCTATCTGGGCGCTCGCGTGGTGAGGATGAACCTGGGCGGCAGCGGGAACCCGCAGGAGGACGACACCGCAGGCGTGGAACGGGTGATCGCCGCCTTCAAGGAAATGCTGCCAGCGGCCCGGAGGCTGAAAGTCAAAATGACCATCGAAAATCACGGCGGCGTCTCCCGGACGGCGGACAACATCCTCCGGATCATCAGAGAAACCGATCCCCGCTGGGTCGGCTCCTGCCTCGATTTCGGCAACTGGCCGGACGATACGCTGTACGATGAATGCCGCAAGCTGGCCCCTTACGCCTACCACACCCACGCCAAAGCCCATTCCTTCAAGGAGGACGGCGAGGATTCGAGGTTGGACTTCGGACGCATCCTCCGGATGCTGAAAGCCGCTCGCTATAAAAACGCCCTTTCCATCGAATACGAGGGCGGAGGCGACCCGGTAGAGGGCGTCCGCAAGACGAAAGAGCTGATCATGAAGCACTGGGAGAAGTAGGGGGGAGTGGAGGCAACCGCCCCCCTCGGCCCTGCACCTTGGCAAGGCTGAGTATCCGACCCATTTTGAAACGGCATGGCAAGTCGAACTATCAACCCAATGGCCTGAGAATTCCATTCCGTCGGTCACAAAATGTCGGACACTCAGCCTTACAAGGAGGGGCTGGGGGTGCTTTCCCCTACCTGATCCTGACCGAGTGTCAGTGCCGGTGGTATAATGCTCAAAATTCCGGTTGAATTCTGCTCAGGTGTCGCACTCTTAAGCCATCAGATTCCTACTATACAAGGAAGAGGTGGCCCCAGTGTTACGAGGAGCAGACGTGAACGACATACAGCCATTACATCATCAAGGACTGTCCAACAGTGCCATTAGTGACCTGACCGGCTTCAACCGACGGACGGTCCGTCAGTATCTGCAAGAGCCTCAGACCCCGGAGTATGGGCCACGGCCGGCCCGCGCCAGCCAGTTGGACCCCTACAAGGGGTACCTTCAGGAACGGCTGGCCGCCGGCGCCTGGAACGCGACAGTGTTGTTGCGCGAGTTGAAGGCGCGTGGCTACGCGGGCGGCTATACGATCCTGACCGACTATCTCCGGCCGCTGCGCCAGGAGGCTCGGATCGTGGCGGTGCGTCGGTTCGAGACGCCCCCCGGTCAGCAGGCCCAGGCCGACTGGAGCGACCTGGGGGAGATCACCTCCCCCGAGGGCACCCGTCAGAAACTCTATGGTTTTGTCCTGACGTTAGGGCATAGCCGGGCGATGTTCTGTGACATTGCCACCGACCAAAAGCAGGCCACCTGGCTGCGATTGCATGAAACGGCCTTTGCGTATCTGGGGGGCGTGCCCCACGAGATCCTCTACGACAATATGAAAACGGTGGTACTCCAGACCCTCACCGACGGCGTGGATGGCCGAGGCGAAGTGCGCCTGCACCCGTTGTTTGCCGACTTCGCCCATTACTGGGGGGGGCACCCCGCGGTGCTGCCGGCCCTACCGGCCGCAGACCCAAGGGAAAGTCGAAAATGGGATCGGCTACCTGCGCAAGAATTTCCTGTGTGGTTGTCAAGCGTCCAGCCTGGACGATCTGCGGCTTCAGCTGCGGGTCTGGTTGGCGGAGGTGGCCAACGTCCGGGTCCATGGCACCACCCATCGGGTGGTGGCTGAAGCCTGGGCCGAAGAGAAATCCCATTTGCAGCCGCTGGCGCACCGACGGGCCTACCCGCTGGTCCTCGATCATGTGCGGCGCGTGACCCGCGATGCCTATGTGGCCTACGAGAGCAACCGGTATTCCGTGCCCTGGACGGCGGTCGGGAAGGAAGTCCTGGTCCGTGACCTCGGCTCGGAGATCGAGATCCTCCGGGACACCCAGGTTCTGGCCGTGCCCCTGCGCTGCCCCGGCCGCTACCAGACGATCACGGTCTCGGCTCACCATGCGGGCATCCCTCCGACGGGCGGCCATTCCCGCAAAGCGCGCTTGTCCCTGAAGGGCACCGCACCCGACGTCGAAGTGCGCTCCCTGTCCGTCTACGAAGCGCTGCTGGCGCACGAGGAGGTCGCATGAACCTGATCCTGGACCGCCTGCATCAAGCGTTGTTGACCTTGCAACTGGGCGAGGTGGATGCCTTGTTGGAGTCCCCTCTCGAACAGGCTGCGCAGCAGGAACGCACCTATGCCGACTTTCTGTGCCCCTTGCTGGAAGCCGAAGTCGATGCCCGGCGCACCCGGGCCCTCCTGGCGCGCACCCGCATGGCGGGCCTGCCCTATGCGAAATCCCTGGCCCAGTTCGACTTTGCCTTCCAGCCCCGTCTCGACGAACGCCAGATCCGCGAACTGGCCACCTTGCGCTTTGTCGCCGACGCCAGCAATATCATCTTCCTGGGGCCTCCCGGCGTGGGCCAAACGCACTTGGCCGTGGCCCTCGCCCTGGAAGCCCTCCAGGGCGGCCACAGCGTGATTTTCACCACCGCCCATCAGTGGGTCGCCGACCTGGGCCGGGCCGCACGGGAGGGATCCCTCGAACCCCGCTTGCGCCACTACCTCAAGCCCAAAGTCCTGGTCATCGACGAGGTCGGCTCTCTTCCCTTAGATAGCGTCGGAGCGACGACCTTCTTCCAGTGGATCTCCGCCCGGTATGAGCGCGGCAGTGTACTCCTGACCAGCAACAAAAGCTATGCCGATTGGGGCCAGGTCTTCGGCGAGGTGACCCTCGCCACGGCCATCCTCGACCGCCTCCTGCACCACTCGACGACCCTCAACATCCGAGGGGAGAGTTACCGGCTGAAAGAGCGCCGCAAAGCTGGGCTGTTGGCCCCGGAGCGAAAGGAGGGAACTCCTGTGAGTTGACCGGAAATCTGAGCCCAATCTTACCGGAAAAGTGAGCAGTTTTCGACCGGAATTTTGGGCAGTTTTTAACCGGTATTGACAAAGAGTTTAGCCGACGAAGTTGTAACTCTTGATTATTATAATTTATATGTGAATCGAATTGGGTTCGTCTTACAGACTTACTGACAAAATTATGGAAGTGCGCCATCTTAGGAAACTAGGTCAAGGAGTCTGAGCATCAAAGAGGAGGAGGCGAATTGAAATTGAACATGATAAGGGGAATCTAACAAAGAGCAATATCGCTCTTATTGCTAAGCCAGAGGATGCGTTGCAAGAGAGGTATTGAGATGAAATTCGGTTGTTGTCTGAAAGTTATCGGGATGGTCGGTTTAATATGTATAGGGGTTACGCTTGCTGCCGATCCGTATGGAACGAATATAACGCCCCACGACTGGGGCCTGGACAGGGCGAAACCCGCAACCTGGAAGCGGCTTGTGATCAGTGGTTTGCTCGATGACAGACAGAGTTTGATTGCAGAATATATCCAAGATTCCCAGGGTCGCCCATTGGGGGGCTATTATCCCCGGAGTAAACAGGGGGATCTCTTCTACTATCGGGGCCGGCGTTTGGCCGAAAAGCACCATTTGGAGAACGTTGTCTCGTTGGTGGATGTTGTTCGGTTCGCGCAGAAGCAAGAAAGGAGCCGGGGGCGATGCATTTACATCGAACGCTATCGGTATGATCAAAAGAGACGGCTGGATCGCTGCCAAACTCAAGCGATCCGAAAAGGAATCGCTGCAACCGACTACTATTATATTTATAACAAACAGGGGCGACTGGTGAAAGAAACTCGGATTCAGCATCCTGGCAACGTTGAGCTTCGCGAGAAACGCGGCAACAAAGAGGTCGTCGTCGTGCGGAAACTGCCTTATAAACGGGACGATCTCTTATATGCCCCAACGGCCAACGGATATCAGCTTCGGTATCTGAGCAACGGGAAGCCGTTAACGGTGGCGTATCAAGTAACCCTAGACAAGATGGGACGGATCGTTCGGAACAAGGCGGTCGAGCCTCACCGGGATTCCCGCCCACGGTATGAATTCGGGTCTTATACCGAGTATCGTTATGGACCAGAAGGAATCGTGCTGAAGAAAAGAGTGGATTATCCCCGTTTACCGATCAAACGCCCGGTCATAACCCCTGAATATTCCCAGCCCCCACAGGTTACGCAAATACAATACCGATATGAGGGCAAAGATCGCTATGGGAATTGGTTGAGGCGATATCAAAAAGAAGGCCGGGGGGATGGGTCGTGGGGACCATGGATCCTGAATCGCCAGCGGACCATCACAGAGGTACCCGAAAGAGAGAAAGTGTCCTATAAGCGCTTTATACAAGCAAACTAATTTATAAAGGTGGTGGGGTGAACTTTCACCCCACCAAATATAATAAAACACCGTCAAATATAAATATTATACTCGCTCTAGTATGCTATACAGTAATAGTGGCTTTGGAGGCGTGTATAGGACTGTCCGCCCCCATTAGTGATAGCATGATAGTTAAAAAGTCTATCTTGTCCACTCTCACTAAACGCCCACGAAGTCTCTCCATCCGTATAAAGCCTTCCTTGGCGCAAGTAAGTTACCACTGGAGTTCCTCCGGTATAAGTGTCTGTGTGGGAAGCTCCACTAATGCTTATCTGCAGTTCTCTAGAATGAGCCGAGCCACTGTTAAACGAGTCTGCAGAAGCAATCAGATCGACAGATCCTCCAGATGCGGGTGGAGAGTTGTGGATATTGAGGATCTTCATGTTCACCGTCATCGCGTCCATCGCCCAGATATCTACATCTATCCAGGTTGGTGGCGGAGGTAAAATCAAAAGGTGTGTCAATTGAAATAATGGGCAAGGCGGTGGTATCCTTTCCATGAAGAATCAAAAGCCGGTTGGGACCGGAGAAAGGACACCCCTATGGACAAAGATACCACAACGGGA
>JADLDR010000096.1 GCA_020846535.1 Armatimonadota bacterium
GGCGGGAAGGCAGAATCCTGCCCGGCCCGCTGCGACAAGGACAGGACGCCATGCCATCGGTCAGCTTCCAGCGCGGGGTCGCCCCGGATGCTTCTTACGCCAGCACCAAAGACACCCGCATCTATTCGACTAACCCGGCCACTATCTATCATTCCACCACCGATCTCAACGCCGCGCCCAACCATTCGACCTACGGCGACGGGCGGTTCCTCATCGCTTTTGATGTGTCCGCCATCCCTTCGTCCGCCGTGGTGTCCGCGGCCTCCCTGGAACTGTACCTGGCGCAACTGGTCAGCGGCTCCGGGCTGGCGGCGCTGGAGGTGTGGAGCCTCACTCAGAGCTGGGTGGAGACGGAAGCCTGCTGGCAGAACCGGCAGAGCGGGGTCGCCTGGACCGCCCCGGGCGGCACGAAGGGCAGCCTGCTCGGAACGATCAACGGCACGAGCACGGGTACGAAAACGCTGTCCTCGGCGGCGCTGGCCGAAGCGGTGCAGGGGTGGGTGAGCGATCCGGCTTCCAATGGCGGCCTCCTGATCAAGTGCCCGGATGCCGATGAAGCGTCTACCCCTTACACGAACATGATGTTCCGGCCCGGGGAGTATACCAACGCGGCCCAGCGGCCCAAACTCACGGTGACCTACTCGGTCGCCATCGGAACGCCGTCACTGGCACTCGTTTCCCGGACGAACACCAGCCTGACATTGGCGGTGACTCATGGGGCCGAAGGGCAGTACCCGCGGGTCGGAACCAAACTCTACTTTGAGTCCGACCCGTCCACGCCAATAGCAGATTGCCTCCTGGCCGAAAGCGAGGTGACACTGACCGGTCTGAATCCGGCGACCAACTACCACCTCTTTGCCAAGACCTACGACAACCAGGACCCGCAGGGGTGGTCGGCGGCAAGCGCCGTGCTGTCGACCTCCACCCTGGGAGCCTCCGCCCGGCCCGATATGGTCTGCGAGGTGTGGGACACCCTGGATCATTGGGAAGGGTCGGGCCTGACGGCTTCCGGCAACAAGGTGTTTGCCGCAGCGGACGGGCAGGCCGGGGAAGGGGAGATGCCGGTGACGGGCGGGAGCGTCTTTCGCCTGGATGCCGCACTCACCGTCTCCAAAAGCGGCAGCCTCTGGGCCGGGATGGTGCTGAAGGATGAAACCGGGGCCGAGAAAACCGTCTGTGTGGGGTATTCGATGGCCAGCGGCGGGCTGGGCCTCTATGACGGGGCTGACTGGATCAGCCTGCTCTCCGCCGCTTCGATTGCCGCGGGGCAGGTATTTCACATCCAGCTCATCGCAGACGGCTCCCGGATCTCCGCCACGGCCTTTCACGCGAACGGCCTGAACGAGTATCATGCCTCGATGCCTTTACCGGTCGGTTACACCGTAGATGCCCTGAAAGTCCACAGCGAACGGCAGGCGGATACGCTGGCGTCTTTGGGCTACCGCCAAGGTCTGGGCCCCTTTGCCGATCCAACTTTCGATCATCTGATGGTCGTCTCCCTGGCCTGTCCGGAGAATCACCCGATCCGCTTCCGGCTGCCAGCCACCTACCGGTCCGGGGAAGCCAATCACAAGACCTGTTTGCTCTGCCATGCCTCGGGCCAGTATCTCTGGACCTTCTGGGAGACGACTGAGCCGCCCCGCAAGCAGCTTCATGACGCGCTGCTGGCCGACGGCTGGGTGCTGATGCTGCCCGAAGCCCACACCCGGCATTGGGGCCATGACGAGATGCTGCAAGACGTCGCCCTGGCCCATGAGTACGGCGTCTCCGTGCTGGGCTGCGAGCGATCCATGGGGGTGTTTGCCTCCTCGATGGGGGGCCTCATGGCCTGGCTGACCGCTGCCGAGCACCCGGCCTGGTTTCGGGGGATCGCCGCCGTGTATCCCGTCTGCGACCTCGCTGATATGTATGACGGCGGGATTCGAGGCGGGGAGAACTTCCAAGCGTACATCAACGCGGCCTACTCGATCTCTGCTTCCTCTTCGGAGGATCCGGCATACCAGGAAGCCACCGCCGGGCATAACCCCCTGGATCGGGCCGGGGATCTGCGCCGCGTGCCCATCCGCATCTGGCACGGCACGAATGATGCCACCGTCCCGCTGGCCGCCAATAGCGAAGCGTTTGCCGCTGCCGTACAGGGAGCCGGAGGGGACATTACCTTAACCCAGGTGGCCGGGGCCGGTCACGGGGCGCTGGGGGCCGCCTGCTGGGACTCTGCGGCGGTGCTGTCCTTCCTGAACGCCTGCCGGGCGAAAGGCTGGGCCTCCCGGCTGGACCGGGTGCTGGTGCGAAGGAGGCGGCGATGAGGCTGAGAATCGTCCGGCATCTGGACGCCCTGCTGAAGCATTACGGCCGGGACGTGACCTTCAAGCGCGGCGGTACACTCGATATCCCGGTCAAGGCCCTGATCGCCCCCCTCGACCCGGCGCAGATGCACACCTATTTTGATGATGCCGAGGTGGCCATGTTCACCCGCCCGGCCCTGATTGTAACCGTTTCCGGCAGCGTCAGCTTGCAGGTGAACGATACCCTGCTCTATGAGGGGCGCACCTATATGGTGAAGAAGACGACTGTGCGCACTCTGGGGAACACCGCGGTGGCGAGAACTCTGCTCATGGATTGAACGGCCTACAGGGGCTTGCCCATCAGGATATAAGTGCCCGAGTCGGTGTCGGTTCCCTGGGACGACGGGAAGCCGGCCGGCACCAGGAGGCTTTCCGCGCCGCGCTGGCGGGCCGCCCCTTCCAGAGTGCGTATCAAGGCCCTGCCGATGCCCCGTCCCTGGCGCTCCGGCAGGACGAAGAGCGAGGCCACCCGGAACACGGGCCGGTCCGGGCCGGGGGAGACGATCAGGCTGGCCGTTCCGACCAGGCGGTCCCCCTCTTCGGCGACCCAGACGGAGCGTTCCGGCCGGGAGACGGCAGGGGTTGAACCGGTCAGACGAGTAAGGGCGAAAGCGTCCGATGGGCGGAAGGCGCGGATATGCATGGCGGGCCTCCTCTCCGGAAAGATAGCTTACGATTGGCGGCCGGCCCCTCGGATTCCTGCCGCACAAGGAGAAAAAAAGATGGCGATCCCCATTGTCCGCAGCGACCTCAAAGAGCTGCTCATGATCCCGGCCTCCGAGACCGGATACGATACCGCGATCGACAATCACATCACCCGGGCGCTGCCGGTGATCGAGTATCAGATCCGGGACAGTTCTCTGGCCGATGTTTCGGCAGGCCTGCAGGCGACCCTGACGCTGGGGGCGCTGGAGGTGCTGGCCGGCCAGTTTTGGAACCAGATGAACCGGGAGGAAGGGGCCTCGGAGGTCAAGATCTTCAGCCTCCAGTCCGATCCGGAAGGCGACTTCCGGGAGGCGAAGGCCCTGGAGGAGAAAGGCTGGGCGCGGCTGGCCCCGTACCTGAAGAATGCGGATGCCTTGCCGGTCATCGTGCCGGTGGAGGAAGAGGCGGATGGCAGCCTGGTGTTCAGCGCCCGGGCGATGGAGGTGTGGTGATGGAGTGGTTACAGAATTGGCAGCCGGGGGCAGAGCACCTTCTTTGCGGGGCGTTCGGCGGGCTGGTGTCGGCGCTGGGGCAGACCGGGGGCGTGCTGGTGCTGCCGCAGGTGGTGGTTAGCGGCGGGCGCAAGGGGCTGGCGCTGGGCTTTGTCTCGGCGGTGGCGATCGGGGCGTTTGTGGGGTACGTGGTGGACCGGCATCCGGTGATGAGCGGGGCGGGCGGGTATGCGGGGATCAAACTTTTGGACTGGGTGGTGGGGAAAGTGCTGCCGGGACTGGCAGCCAAGGAGGAAGACGATGCTGAGGAAGTGGCTTCAGGGGCAACTGCGGAAGGCGGCGCAGCAAAACGCGCCCGAAGGGATCGCCTTTCTGGGGAAGACCTTTAAGATCCCGGAGGGGCAGGCGAAGCGGGTGTACGGGGAGTTGGTGAACTGGATGATCGCCCGCATATGAAACCGGGTAGAGGCTCCAAAGCGCCTTTGCCCGGGAGCACGGAAGGTACAAAGAACACGCCGGGATCCCCTCTTCAGGCGGGTCCCGGCGTATCGATCCATTCCGACAGGAAGGGTCGGACCTTCGCCAGATACGAACGCATCCTGTGGAAGTCCAGGGCGTTCCGGTGGTGCAGTTGTCCGATGAGGATGCCCGGATGTCGTCCCAACCGTTCCCCGCTCCGCTCGATTTCCGCTTTCGTCAAAGCGTCCGACTTTGAAACGTGCCGCATCGCCTTCTCAGGAACCAGCCAATCCGCAGCGATCCGATTCGCCTCGCTTTCGCAGGGGTCGCTTTCGGGGGACTCCAGGTCATCAAGATAGCCGCCTTGATGTCCGGCCGCGATATGCGCCAGTTCGTGCAGCAGCGTGAACCAGAACGCATCGATCCGGTCATACCGGAGCGTCAGGGCGATGACAGGGCTATTGTCCATCCAGAAAGCGGCTCCATCCAGATAGGTTTTCTCCAGGTGCGGCACAATGGCGAAACGAATCCCCAGGTTCCGCAAGAATGACGGCGATTGAGCGACATCCTCCAGGCGGCGCGTATAGGCCAGCAGCTTGGGGATCGCTTCCTGCAACCGGTCCGGCGAAAATGCTTCCACCGTCTGTGCAAGGGCAATCTGCTCCACCCGCTTGGTCCAGGCCAGCAGCGCCCCGGGTGAGGGAGCGCGCTTCGGAGAATACCGAAAATTCAAAGCCGGTGTTTCCGCAGGGCTGGCGATCCCCAAGAAGCCGACCACCTGCCGCTCCAGATCATCGATGGACTCGGTATGCCGGATCCAGCCGCGTTTGATGAGTTCGCGCACCGGCACCAGAGAAAACAGGCGGCTCCGGCGCTGGATCAGCGATGCCGGCCCGTTCTTTCGAGCCAGCCAGAGCCGGTATTTGGACTCCAGGTTCATCCAGAACTCCGGCGATGTGCCCAGGGCCGCCCCCAGCTCCAGCGCGGTGTCCGGGGTGATCTGCTTGGTGCCCCGGATGATCTCATTGATAGCCTGCACAGGCCGTTTCATAATGGCGGCCAGGTCGGTTTGCGTCCAGTGCCGGGCCGCCAGTTCCTCCTCCAGCACCTCGCCAGGAGAAGTCACCAGAAATGGCATACGCTCCTGGTTCATAGATTACCCTCCCTTTCTAATGATAATCCTCGATCGCAATGACCAGGATGAGTTTCCCGTCCGCATCGACAGTCAATTCGACGATCAGGCGATACTGGTCATTGAGACGGAGGGAATGCTGACCCGCCCGGTTGCCGGTCAGCTTCTCAAAATGCAGGCCCTTCAAAGCGTATAAGTCGCGTTCGTCCTGGGCCGCATCGATCTGGGCCATGACGCGATAAAAGGACCGTACCACCTCCGGCTTGTAACGCTGGACGTGGAGCCCCTGGTAATAAAGTGCTTCCAGATCGCTGTCCTGAAAGCGAAATCGCAAGGCCGTCTCCGAATCATGAATTCACCTTATGGGTGAAAGGCTGATATCATTATAAGACGATCCTGTCCGCCTGTCAAGATTTTGGCATCATATTTTGGGACGCGTCCCTATCGCTGCAGTATTTCTCTCCATCCCTTGCAGATCTCCTTTGATAGCCCGTCTCTGCTCCCATGCGCGCCATACAGCTTGCCTTCCCCCGGAGGTGCTGGCCCCGCCGAATGGCTTCCGGCCTAAAGCCGCCTGCCTTCCGTCACTTCCGCCCACCTGCGCCTGATAGCCCGCACCTTCCGCGGCGACCTCTCCCGGGCCTGGTCGTCTCCTGAAATAATGAAGCAGATCCTCGCCCACGGGAAGCACCCGCAGCCGGAATCGATTGTGGCCCGGATCGCCTCCGAGCAGGAAGCCCTGCTTGCATACGGGCGTCAGGCAGTGGAGGCCTTCGCCCGGCGGCAGATCCGGGTCCTGGCGCTCTCCCAACTGCCCCCGGCGCTGCAAACCCTGCCCGACCCGCCCCTGTGGCTTTTTGTGGAAGGGAATGTCCAGGCGCTGTTCCATAAGCCTGCCGTGGCCGTGGTGGGTACGCGCACGCCCTCTCCGGAAGGGTTGGAGGCGGCGGCCCGGATCGCCAAACTTTTAGGGGGCTGCCCCATCACCCTGGTCTCCGGGCTGGCGGAAGGGATCGACACGGCGGTCCACACCGCTGCCCTCTTACGCGGCCTGCCCAATGTCGCCTTCCTGGGACACGGGCTGGACACGACCTACCCGGAAGGGAATCGCAAGCTGCGGGCGGAGATCCTGGAGAAGGGCGGGGCGATAGCAACCGAATACCTGCCGGGAGAAGGCCCGAAAAGCAACCAGTTCGTGGCCCGCAACCGCCTGATCGCCGGCCTATCAGATCTGGTCATCGCGGTGGAAGGCGCTCCCAGCGGGGGCACAGCCCATACGGTGCGCTTCGCCCGGCGATACGGCAAGATCGTGGTGGGTGTGCGCTGGGCGGGGTGTGCGGGGCTGGCGCGGGACCTGGAGGCGGCGGGTGGTACGGTGGTCGACCTGTTCACGCCCGAAGGGGAGGCGCGGCTGGAGAAGATGGTCGGCGCACTGACGACCCGGTGAGGGCGGCAGGAATCGGCGCTCTTCTGCCGAACCTCTTGCCTCACATCCCGACCCAGGAGGCTCTCATGCGTATCCGCCGCCTGTCCCTGTCGCTGCTCGTCCTCGTCCTGCTCCTTGCCTGCCCCCTTTCGGCTCGCATCGACACCCGCATCCAGATGCGCCTGGGCAACCCCAGCAAGGCGTCCGCCCAGCCCGCCAGCCGGGGTAACTTCCTCATCCGCCGCCCCCAGTATGCATTAGCCTACAATGCCGATATCGGGATCCCCAAATGGGTGGCCTGGCATGTCTCGAAAGAAGACCTCGGGGAAGAGGCGCGGGGTGTGTTTGCCCCGGATACCTCGCTGCCGCCCGGGTTCGACCCGGTACTCCCGACCGACTACAAACGAAGCGGCTACGACCGCGGCCATGGCTGTCCTTCCGGGGATCGCACGGCCACCCGCCGGGACAATGACGCCACCTTCCTCATGACCAACATGATCCCCCAGGCCGCCGGGCTCAATCGCGGCCCCTGGGAAAAGCTGGAGTCTTATACCCGAACGCTGGTGCGGCAGGGGATGGAGTGCTACGTGATCTGCGGGGTGGGGCCGGTCACGAAAAAGATCGGCCAAGGCAAAGTGGGCGTGCCGTCGTTCATGTGGAAGGTGATTGTCGTGCTGCCCGACCAGGCGGGAAACGACCTGAAGCGGATCACCGCCCAGACCCGGGTGATCGCGGTGCGGATGCCCAACATCACCACGATCTCCCGGAAGGGCTGGCGGGCTTTCCGGGTGAAGGCGTCCGACATCGAGCAGGCGACCGGGGCGCGGCTGCTGACCAATGTGCCGGCGAAAGTGCGGAAGTGCCTGAAGGGGAAACTGGACAAGGGGTAGGGGACGCCATCTGTCACGGCGAGGGCCGGTTATCCGGTGGATGCTGGCCGTCCTGGGGGGATGCGCCGGGCGCTTACGTCTCCACCACCTTTGTCCGGATCCCGGCGTAGCGGCCATCGCCGGTTTGGCCCACCACCAGCACGGTCTGCTCGATCTCTCCGATCTGAAAGCCCTGCAGGTCCGAAAGGGTCTCTTCGAGCGTCTGGCGAAGCGTGCGAAACGCCCGGACTGCCGCCTGCTCCTCGGGGCCGTGCCAGTCGGCTTCGGTGAGAACGGGCGCGAAGAACTGGTCCAGGTCCAGGGGCGTCACAGGCGCATCGGCAGGGAGTTTCGCCAGTTGCCGGACCCGATCCGGCATGAGGGCCTCCCCCCGGGGCGCATCCGCCCATAGGAAGGCTTTCACCGGCGCATCGGTCTCGCTGGGGTAGGTGAGGCCTTTGGCGGCGGCTTGCAAGCGTTTCAGGGTCGGGTCGGGTGTGGGCATCATCGGGCCTCCGGGGGCGATTAGAGTTAGGTTCCCGGCACAGAGGCGATGCCCTGCACACGGGGCGACTGCGGGTGCGAAATAGATCCGGAAACCGGCGGCCCGCTCCGGGGAAGGAGTATGGGGTCAGAACCAGGAAAGGAGCCTGCCATGGCGGAGCAAACGGAGAAACTGATCATCGAATTTACGGGCCGTCCGGAGGGCGGGGAGCAAGTGGTGATCGACTATGAGCCGATTACCCGGGAAGCCGGGGCGGGGGAGCGGATGATGGCGGTGGAGCTGGCCCTGCACGCCCTGGCACAGGATGCGATCCGGGGCCGGCAGGCGGTGGGGATGGCGGTGCCGGCGATCCTGTTGGCCGTGGTGGAAACCGGCACGTTCCGGGAGTTGATGTAGAGGCGCAGGCTCTGCCGTCACCGGCGGCGCTGGTGTTCGTAGCAGAAGACCTGCCCGCCGAACCGTTCCGGGTGGCTCCGGCAGTAGGCCAGGGCCTTCTCCGAAACCGCGCTGTGGCAGACCGCGCAGACCGGAGAAGGGGTCTCCGGTGTGGCGGTGCTTTACGGTGCGATCCCTTGGAGCGCCGTAAGGATCTGCATCGATCCTGTACGGCGACGCTATGGGCCGAGCTAGTGGGACGCTTGTCCGCTCTGTTTTTCCCTATCCAAAAGACAGGCTCTCCCTTGCCTATATGAGGTTGGGTCGTGTCAGGGGCAAACTATACTGGTTGGCGGACAGATAGGCGATATAAGGCTTGCCGAAAGTGAGTGTCACTCCTCTATGCAGCGGGCCATCCGGCATCGAGAAGACATGCTCTTCACAATAGAAAGACAGATCGGCACACACGACAGGCTCCGAGAGATGCGCCACCATGTTGACGGTTTCCGAGGTAAACAGAAGCGCCGTCTGCCACCAATGACCTCCGTCGAGAGCCTTCCCGAATAATCGCTGCTGGCGGGCTGTCAGTTCGGCCCAGGAGATGGGTATTTTCCGGAGCGCCCTCTGTTGCTGGTGGCTATTCAGGCTGGCCCAGAAGCGCAGGGCCGGTATGTTGCCATCTAGCATCCGAGCATCAAACGGCAAATGATACCTGCCAGACTGGGCAGATAAAGCGATTTCCTGCGCCGGGGTGATGTGAGTCGCCAGATCCTCGAAATCCGCCAGATCCAGAACCTCCGTCTGTCGGGCTGTCCTCTCCAGAGGTCGCAGCAAACGCTCCGGCACTTCACTGGGGCGCAGTTGCCAGTAATGGAGATGGCGGAAGAGCACATAATCGCCCTCGACCCTTACGAAACCATCCACTTGGTCCCGGGTATATTGCTCCAACCACTGCGCCGGTGTGGCGGCATCCCACTCCGGTACCATCAAGCTTGGCGGCCGGAAATGATCCATTTGGCGCACCCGGGCAAACTGCACGGCAAAAGAATGGACCCGAAAGGCATCCGCGATGATGGAGAGATCGCTATGATCTGCCAGCCACTCCAGGCGCTCCGAAGGAGTGGCTCTGATGGCGCCATGCGGTTCGAGGTGCAAGTCACCCGCCTTCTGGTTCCCTTGCCGAAGCGGCTGTTGCAGAGCGGGGTTGTCTAGCATCTGTGAGGGCGGGGTCTCCCATTGAAGCCAACGACCATATCCGGGATGTTCGGACAGGATGGAATCCTGGGGACGACCGACGCAGGATGTCAGCCCTACCCCGGTAGCCTCCTGGCAGTGGAGACGGGGCCCCTCATCTTTCCACGTAACGATATCCAGCCAGCGATCATCGGGGGATAAGCGCAGGATGAGGTAGAGGCATTCCGCTGAGGGAGGGGGGAGTCTGGTATCGATTTTCACATTCGGGTGAACACTTTGCAGGAATTGAGTTTGACGGAGGCGTTCGGTTTGCTGCCACTCATGCAACCGGGAAGGAAGCGGGAGCAGATCCCTCTGAGGATCAGTGGAAGCGATCAGCGGAACTCCCCGCCATAGTCGTTTCCATTGACCGGGTGTCGCATGGCGCAGGGCCCAGCCTGCCAGGTAGTGATGCAACGGCAAGCCGTTCGGAGGATGGGATCGAATACCAAAAGTAAAAGCCTTCGGCTGCTGCCGGTCATCAGAAGCCGCGGAATAGGCGTAGGTTGAGTCCGAATCCTCCTGACCGAGAACGTCAAAATCCGTTTGGCTGGTGGCCATCAAGGCCTGAAGTCTTTCCTGAGCCTCCTTGCGCCGGTCTTGCTGATAGGCTTGCCGGAGGGAGTGCTCCTGACGGCGTGCCTCCTGAGTTTGATAGAGACGGTATCCCGCTTCAGTCTTCTCCCATGACAAATCCAATAATGCCGACACTTTTGTCAGGACTTCCCAGGCGGGTTTGTGCTTGACAATCGCCGTAACCTTATCGTCGGCAATGGCCTTGTCGGCTTGCAGTGAAATGGCGCATTGCTGGCTCACTCTTGCGAGGAATTCGGCGAGAGGAGTCATTTTCAGATGAAGCGTCAGAGGTGTCTGCAAAGGCTGATCCGTATCCATCAAGCGTCCTCCTGGTGAACATATCCTCCGACCCATGGATCCCCGAACGGGGGCCGGAAACTTCAGTGTAGCCCCCGCGAAACAATGGATATGCCCACGGTTTCCAAACTGCCCCGGGTTCATACCCGGTCTGTGTCCCGCATACCGCCGCTGGGGTGAACTCGGCTCTGTTGATCCTGGCGGTTTTCTCGTTCGGCGAAAAAGGTCGGTAGAAAACGGATAAAGAGGTCTCCTCCGATCCCGATATTCTTGATCGGAAAGAGACAATGCTTTTACCGGTCCCGGCGGTCCTTACTTCCGCCGGCGGCACCGGGTCACTTCATCGGTCAGGCGGCTGTAGGCAGCGTGGATACCCGGGGCGGAGGCATCGAAAGCCACGCTGTCGGCGGCCTGGATGCCCAGCGACTCGCCGGACTGGATCGCGTCCTGGTTGGCGGCCAGGAAGACGAACTCCCAGCCGTTTTGCTGGTGCTTCCCGATCTTGGCGAAGACCTGCTCGCGGGTGTGGCGGTGGCGTCTTAGGTAAGATTGGGATTCCTCTCCAGACGGTACATTTCATAAGGCGATCTTTTCTTGCGCCTTGCGGCCCCAACGTTCAAAATTTTCCTTGTATTTTTCAGGTTAAAAGATTATAATAATAACAAACAATAGTTTGATATTTTGAGATTAAAATTTCTTTGTGTTGTAAAGGAGAAGCGAAGGGACACCAAGAAGGTATGTCTATCCCAAAAGCCCGAGTGTTCCCTTCGCTACGATAATGATTTAAATCTTAGCTTGGTTAGAAAACACTCGCGGTTTACATTGGCTTACCTCAATATAGAAATCTGATTTAGAAATACATTGTGTTTCTAGAATAGACGAGGAGGGGCAATGAAATCGCTTCTTAGCACATTACAAATAGAAAAGGTTATAGTCCACAAAGTTCCTGCTAGATTTATAAGCAAGCCTAGTGACGAGGTCGAGCTTGGATTAAGTGAAGTTGAATGTGAATTGACAACCGACATCAAAAACTACTTTTGTGAGCGCATAAAAAGTAGCCTCAGCAACGCTGCCTCTGGAGTCGTTTTTGATGACACAGCCAATTCACTGATGCCAAATACTATATTTAACTTCTTAGGAGATGGTAAAGCGCCCTTTGTGGAATATTCGCATACTATGACGAAACACCTGTATGAATGCCAGAATGGCGTGAATCCTGCCGGGCTGCTTACTGTGGTGGAAGGAGAGTTGGACGGTATTCGTGCTCTTTCTATTCTAAAGCTCGAACAAGAAGTGGCGCTTCGACTGGAGCAAACACAAATCGCCGGTAAATCGACTTTCAACCTCCGACATCTTAGAGATCTTATGCTTGGCGAACAGACGAAGGTTTTTAAAGTAGGTCTCTTTGTTCAACGTGGTAATGAGCTTTGCACAATAGATGGGCTTGTCTCTGACAAGCAACGGAGCCTTTCTTCGAAAGGTGGTATCGCGGATTTCTTTCTCAGAAAATATCTGGGTTGCAAATTCAAAGAGGATCCTGAAGTCACGACTCAGCGATTTTATGAGCTGACTGGAAAGTTTATCAACGAGGAGGTATCGGATCCGTTAAAAAAGGCAAAATATGAAATTGCCCTCCTCTCTGAACTCAATAGTACGATATCGAGTATGCGCCCCGAGATATTTGCTCAGCGGCACCTTGATACGGCAGACAGACAGCCATATACAGATTGGCTGGAAGCCCACCAATTTCGTGATGCGCCATTTGAGAAAAATACAGTTCGGATTGAAAAACAACTTACCCGTATGCAACTAAGCTTCGCAAGCGGAGTGACAGTATTAGGCCCACCCTCTGTAATTGATGAGCGCGTTAAAATGACAGAGTTGCCTAGCGGTAACATCAAGGTAGAATTCGAAGATAAATTGAAGCAGGTCCAAGGGAAGCGATGATAGACTTAGAAGCCTTTCGTACCAGGTGGATAAATGAACGGCCAAATTACGAAAAGCTGGTATCAGAAGTTCGCCATATTATAGACCAAGAAACTAAACAGCGAGGCATCATATGCAGTATATCTGGGAGGCCGAAAGAAATAGGTAGCTTCCTTAATAAGATAATACTCAAAAATTACACTTCATGGGAACAAATCACAGATAAGGCTGGAGTTCGGATTGTTGTTACATATGCTTTCTCAACTACCGAGGTTGAAGAAATCATATGGGAAAATTTCACTGTTCATTACTACGATAACAAGGCTCAAAATATAGAGGCTGATAGGCTTGGATATCAAGGGATCCATTTCGATATAAGCATGAAGGTAGGTGAATTTGTTGGTATGCCGTGTGAGATACAACTCCAAACACGCGCTCAGAATCTCTGGTCTGATATCTCACACCCATATTATAAACCACCCATTCCTGTCCCGCCTGCAATCATGCGTAGAGTAAATAGATTGGAAGTACTTATGGAACTCTTCGATAAAGAAGTTTCAGAGTGTTATAATGATATGATGATGGCAGATGGATACGAAGAAGCTTATATGTTATCTCGATTAGAGAAAAACTTCTATAAATTAACTGCTCGCGACTATGACAAAGACCTATCTCTATGGATCGTTAGTCAGCTCAAATTGCTTTACGCTCCCTCGGATCAGAAGACCTATGACCGTATAATAGATACTTTTGTTGCACAAAAGGAAGCGATCCTTACAAGAATTTTCACCAATTATTATACAGATAGCCGATGCAATCCGTTACTATTCCAGCCGGAGAGTTTGCTCATATTTGAACGGTTGGAATGTGATCGCTTCCGGTTAACAGAGGAATGGAGTAAAATATTGCCAATTGAACTGCTTGTCTCCTTTGCTGATATTTGGGGAGTATCTATACCTTCGGAAATATGGTAAACACAACAATTCCCCAATTTTGAATACGGGGTTTGAATGAGGCCCTGCGGAATCATATATATACCGCAGGGCCTTTTTGATAATTCCTACCAGCAACGGCAGGAATCCGCTCAGACAATCGGAATCTAATTGGCATTGAGTCTGCTATGCAAGGAATCCTAGATCCATGCCCACCATCTATGACAACATCGAAACACCCCTCTTACCGATCCTCCGGCAAACTCTGACGCATTCCTACCGTGCCGATATCTGCGTCGGCTATTTCAACCTGCGGGGCTGGGCCTGCATTCGGGATTTTATTGAGCATTTTGACGGCTCGGACAACGGGCGGGCGCGGGTGTTGATCGGGATGGTTCAGGCCCCGGAAGAGGACATGCGCCGGTCGCTTAAGCTCCTCCAGCGTCCGGAGGTGATCGATGGCCCTCGCAGATCCAGACTGCTCCATGAAGTGGCCGCCAGCTTCCGGGAGCAGTTGGAGACCGGCGCTCCCTCGAACACCGATGAGGCGACTTTACGCTGCATCGCCCGGCAGATACGTTCGGGGAAGCTCAGGGTCAAGCTCTTTTTAGGCCATCCGCTCCATGCGAAGCTCTACCTGGGGTTCCGGCAGGATCACGCCTCGCCCATCCTGGGGTATCTGGGCAGCAGCAACCTGACCGCTTCGGGCCTGTCCCACCAGGGCGAACTCAATGTCGATGTCTTAGAACAGGATGCCGCGAAAAAGCTGGCCGCCTGGTTCCAGGATCGCTGGGAAGACCTTGCAAGCGAAGATATCTCCGAAGAACTGGCGGCCCTGATCGAGACGAGCTGGGCGAGGGAGAAGCTGCTGTCACCCTACCTGGTCTATCTGAAAATGGCCTATCACCTCTCCCAGGAGGCGCGGGAAGGGGAGCAGGAATTCAAGCTGCCCAAAGTCTTCAAGGGGCAACTGCTCGATTTTCAGGCGGCAGCCGTCTCCCTGGCCGTGCGCCATCTCAACACCCGAAACGGCGTGCTGGTGGGCGATGTGGTCGGGCTGGGCAAGACCAGGGTGGCCGCCGCGGTCGCCCGGATCTACCAGGAGGATCAGGACGGCAGCGCCCTGATCCTGTGCCCGAAGAACCTGGTCGGCATGTGGGAGCAGCAGGTGGCACTGTATGAACTCAACGCCGAAGTCCTCTCCGTCAGCCGGTCCCAGCAGCGGCTTCCGGAATTGCGCCGCCACAAGCTGGTCATCATCGATGAGTCCCATAATTTGCGCAACAGGGAGGGAAAACGCTATCAGGTGATCCGGGACTACATTGACCGCAACGACAGCAAGGTGGTGTTGCTGACCGCCACGCCCTATAACAAGCAATATCTGGATCTTTCTAACCAACTGCGCCTGTTCGTGGATGAAAAGCGCGATATCGGCATCCGGCCCGAGAAATACTTTGAGCGGGAGCCGATCAGCGATCTGGAGTTTGACGCCCGGTTTCAGGCCCCTTCGCGCTCCCTGCTGGCCTTCGAGAAAAGTGAGGACCCCGAAGATTGGCGCAACCTCATGCGCCTGTTTCTGGTGCGCCGGACCCGCCATTTTATCATCCAGAACTACGCGCAGTATGACCCCGCAAGAGACCGCTATTTCGTTTCGTTGGAGCAGGGGAACTCCTATTTTCCGAAGCGCCAGCCGAAAAACCTGACCTTCGCTTTAAACGATGCCGATCCCCAGGACCAATACGCTCGGCTCTATCAGGCCAGCGTCGTCGAGATCATCAACGCCTTATGCCTGCCGCGCTATGGGCTGGCGAACTATCAAAAAAAGAACGCACTGAATCAAGCCAACGCCCGGGAAAAGCAGATCCTCGAAAACCTGGGCCGGGCCGGGCCGCGCCTGATGGGATTCTGCCGGACCAACCTCTTCAAACGGCTGGAAAGCAGCGGCTACAGCTTCCTGGTGTCCCTGGATCGGCATCTCCTGCGGAACCTGGTCACCCTGCACGCCATTCAAACAAATCAGCCGATCCCTATCGGAACCCAGGAAAGCGAACCGCTGGACACCTCCCGCACCGATACCGACGGCGAATTCCCGGATAAACCGACTCCATCCGAGGAATATACTCAGGATTCCAGCGATGACGCCGCGCCCACACCTCCTCCGATAACGATTGCCATCCCATCCGCCTCGTCGCTCAATCTGCCCGCCTATCAGAAGCGCGCTGCCGAAGTCTACGACCTCTACCGGACGCAATACCAAAGCCGGTTCAAGTGGATCGCGCCGCATTTCTTCGTGCCAGCCCTGGCAAAGGACTTGCTCAGCGATGCGCAGGACTTGCTGGGGGTGCTTCAGCAGGCAGGCTTCTGGGATCCGGCCCGGGACGCCAAGCTGGACGCGCTCCGGGAACTCCTCTGCCGGACCCATGCGAAGGAAAAGGTACTCATCTTCACCCAATTTGCCGATTCCGTCCGGTATCTCGAAACCCAACTCATCGCCCGGGGCGTGCAGGACCTCGCCGGAGTGACGGCGGCCACCGAATCGCCCACCTTGATGGCGCGGCGGTTCAGCCCGGTGAGCAACCAGTTCACCCCGACCGACGATCAGCCGGAGCTGCGGGTGCTGGTGGCAACGGACACCCTCTCGGAAGGCCAGAACCTTCAGGATGCGGCTATTGTGGTCAACTATGACCTGCCCTGGGCCATCATCCGCCTGATCCAGCGGGCCGGGCGCGTGGACCGGATCGGGCAGCAAAGCGATACGATACTCGTCTATTCCTTCCTCCCGGCGGTCGGGGTGGAGCGGGTGATCGGGTTGCAGCGCCGCCTCCAGGAGCGCCTGCGGGCCAACCAGGAGGTGGTCGGGGCCGATGAAGCCTTCTTCGGGGAATCGGAGGAATCCAAGATCCGGGACCTCTACACCGAAAAGGCGAAGGTGCTGGAAGATGATCCGGACGGCGATGTCGACCTCGGGAGCGAAGCCCTTCAGATCTGGAAAAACGCCGAGCCTGCCCACCAGAAGCAGGTGGAGGCGCTGCCCAATGTCGTCTATGCCACCAAGCCCCACGGGGCCGGGCGCGGCGAGGGCCCGCCGGGGGTGCTGGTCTACCTCAAGTATCCGGACGGCACCGACGCCCTGGTCCGCACCGACCCTGCGGGGAATATCCTCAGCCAATCGCTGGCTTCGATCCTGCAAACGGCGGCCTGCGATCCGAAGACCCCAGGCCTGCCGCGCCATGAACAGCATCACGCCCTGGTTCAAGAGGCCGTGCAGAAAACGATGATCGAGCAGCACACCGGCGCGGGAGCCATGGGGCCGCCCCGGAGCGCCCGGCGGCGGGCGCATGAGCGATTGATCTCATATCGGGAGCAGCTCAAGCGCAAGCCCGATCTTTTTGTTGATCTGAATGTCCTGGAGGAGTGCCTGCAAGCCCTGCACAAACTCCGGCTGACCAACCAGGCGACCGATCAGATCAACCGGCAACTACGGTTAGGCATTAACGATGCGGACCTGGCGCAGGTGGTGATGACGCTGCACGAAGCCGGAAAGCTGAGTATTTTTGAGGAAGAACCGGCGATGCAGGAGCCGACCGTGCTGTGCAGCCTGGGCATGTTTCCGGCTGCGGAATGTCAGGAAGGACAGAATCAATGAGTCTTCAGGACCAAGTATGCCAACGGCTGGAAGCTGGATCGTTCAAGGATAACCTGGGGCCTTTGTTTTATCAAACCCTCGGCTGGGGCGCGGGCCGCGGCCGGCCCCGCTCGATCCTGGTGGAAGGCCAGAAGCTGACGCTCAGCCCGCTGGCCGAACTCTCCGGGCTGCCGGTCCTGCACCTGGAGATGCCTGCGGGCGACAAGCTGCCGGGCGTGACCTATCGGCGGGCCGTCTGGAAGGCGCTCTCCCCTACGGCGGTAGAGCATGTGCTGGTGTATACCACCGCCGACAGCAAGGCCCTTCAGGTCGTCTGGGCCCGCCGACTCGCCAGCGGGAAAACGGAGCTGAGGACGCTGCCCTATGTGGTGGGGCTGCCGGGCCGGACCACTATCGAGCGGCTCTCGGAACTGGCCTTCACGGTGCCCGAGCTGGGTATGTTCGGAGAGCCGCCGATCACCGCGGTCCTGGACAAGCTCAACCGGGCCTTCGATGTCGAAGCGGTCACCAAAGAGTTCTATCAGAACTATCATGAGATCTTCAAAGCGGCGGAGCAACAGATCACAGGGGAGTGTGAGGACAAGCGCCTCTTTACCCAGCGCCTCTTCAACCGGCTGATGTTCATTCATTTTCTCTCGCGCAAGGGATGGCTCAGCTACCATGGGAGTAAAGATTATCTGGCCGCCCTGTGGAACGACCACAAGGAGAACGACAGCTTTTACGAGCATCATATGATCCCGCTGTTCTTCCAGGGCCTCAATAACCCGCAGGCTGCCCGGCTTCAGGATGAGGATCCGGATCTCTTTGACCGGATCGGCAGCGTCCCTTTCTTGAACGGCGGCCTGTTCGAGCAGATGCCGGATGACTGCCGGGGAGAGTGCGTGCCGGACGATGTATTTGACGCGGTGATCAACGATCTCTTCCTCAAATTCAATTTCACCGTAACGGAAAGCACCCCGCTCGATATCGAGGTGGCGGTGGATCCGGAGATGTTAGGGAAAGTGTTCGAGGAACTGGTGACGGGGCGACATGAGAGCGGGTCGTATTATACGCCCAAGCCCATCGTGTCCTTCATGTGCCGGGAGGCGTTGAAGGGGTATCTGGAGTCGGCAGCGCCCGGGGAAGAAAAAGAAGCTATCGAGCGGTTTGTGGAAGAACACGATCCGGACGGGCTGCATAACCCGGAAACGATCCTGGATGCGCTGCGTCGGGTGAAGGTGTGCGATCCGGCCTGCGGGAGCGGGGCCTACCTGCTGGGAATGCTGCATGAGCTGTTGGATCTGAGGACCAGCCTGTTCAATATCAAAAGACTGGATCCAATCTCGATGTATAACCGGAAGCTGGAGATCATCGAGAACAATCTTTACGGCGTGGATATGGACCTGTTTGCGGTCAATATCGCCCGGCTCCGGCTGTGGCTGTCGCTGGCGGTGGAGTTCGATGGGGATGTGCCGCCACCGCTGCCTAATCTGGATTTTAAGATCGAGCAGGGGGATAGCCTGTCAGCGCCGCGCCCAACCATGGGCGAACAGATAGGGATGCGCGATATGCTGATCCAGCAGTTCCGGGAAGCCAAAGCCCGCTATCTGACGGCGCATCAGGAGGACAAGCAAAGGCTCAGGCAGGAGATCGATAGCCTTCGCGGTGAGATTGCAATGCTGAACCATGGGCAAGAGCGCATCGAAGGTTTTGATTGGGCGGTGGAGCTTTCGGAAGTTTTTGTGGAGGGTGGGTTTGATATCGTGGTGGCGAATCCGCCGTATGTGCGTCAGGAGTTGATCCGACATATCAAGCCAATACTGCAACTGGGGTATCCAGAGATTTTTACTGGAACGGCAGATCTTTATTGCTACTTTTATGCACGAGCTTTGCATCTCTTACGCTCTGATGGGATGCTGGCGTTTATTTCTTCCAACAAATGGTTCCGCGCAAACTATGGGGCTAAGCTCAGAACCTATATGGCAGAACAGTGCCAAATCAAAAGCATCATGGATTTTGGTGAATTGCCGGTCTTTCAAACGGCTGCCACCTTCCCGATGGTTTTTATCGCACAGAAAGACGGATCGTCTAGCAGGACTATTTTTACCCAGGTTCGCTCCCTGGATGCCCCTTACCCTGATATTCTGACGATTATGCGAGAGAGTGGGCAGTGCCTGCCAGCCGGTGCGGTGCGTGGCTCACAGTGGATCCTGGCAGATGCAGACGCCAAGATACGTTTGCGCCAGATGGAGAGAAGAGGTGTTCCACTGGGGGAGTATGTTCAGAGACAAATATACCGCGGTATTTTAACTGGCTTTAACACAGCATTTGTTCTAGATGGAGCCAAGCGGGCAGAATTAGTCAACCAAGATCCCAGGAGTGTTGAAATCATCAAACCGTTAGCTATCGGAGATTATATTCGGCGCTGGCGAACTGAAGATAAGGATAAATGGCTGATTGTGACTAAAATAGGCGTGCCCATCAACGATTATCCCGCTATTTTTGATCACCTCAAACAATGGCAACCCCAGCTTGAAAGAAGAGCAGATCAGGGCAACTATTGGTGGGAACTGCGAGCTTGTGCGCATTATGACGCTTTTGATAAACCTAAAATTGTATTTCCTGATATTGCCAAGGCATCACGTTTTACATTCGATAAGGCAGGAAAGTATCTTGGAAACACCGCTTATGTGATACCGGTGGAAGATTATTATCTTCTTGGTGTTTTAAATTCCTTGTCTGTGTGGGAATATGCAACAGCTACTTTCTCTTGTTTGGGCGATCCAGCAAGAGGCGGTAGATTCCGATTTATTTATCAGTCCGTGTCGTTAATTCCTATTCCTGAGGCTTCTCAGTCGGATCGGGACGACATTTCGGCTTTAGTGCAAAGATGTCTCGCCGCCAAAGGAGTCGGCTGCGAAGCCTGGGAAGCGGAAATCAATGAGCGGGTGGCGGCGCTGTACGGGCTGTGAGGTTATCATGGAAGTGAGGGAGATCTATGGGGGAGTGATCTGAATTTCGAGTTGGCGAAAACAAAGGCGCTAATCATTGCCGAAAGCTTGATATGGTCTCCCACGTCGCCCATCTGGATACCGCCATGAACATCATACGCGCAGGAAAAATCAAGGCAGGTCTTGTGTATGATCAAAGCAAGCTCAACACGGAGCGTATCCATGTGGCGTGGCTCTCCCCGAACTTCTGGAACCATGGATTTCGCTATGGCAATGTCGCTTTTGAATACGATTGGAAGAGTTTATTAGAGGGAAAGCGAGCTTACTGGGTAGAAGCAATCCGTAGCTACCGCCCCCCAGCCTGCCGTATTCTTTTAACAGGCGAAAACTTCGACAGTATTTTGGCACCATATAATCCGTCCGATAAGAATGGGCCGTGGTGGCACGATTCATCAGAGGATCAGCACTTCTGGGATGGCGATTTTTGTCTGGAGTTGATGATCGACCATGATCTGACTGTCGACCAAGCGCAGGAGGTTAAGTTTGTAGCCCATCATGGGGGAAACCCGTCATTGCTGCAGCCAGCCGCAAAGTAGCGGGAGTGGAAACGATCCCGCATTTGTTTTTCCTCAGAGTTATCTGACTCTGCTTCTCTCCCCCAAATAAGCTCTATTATCTTGGAGGAATTCCCGGTTCTCTGTCGAATTTAAAATGGTGCCCGGACACTGTTGGGAAGGGCAAATCTTAGATTATCTTGGACAAACGCCCGGATGACCCTCCAGGAACTGGCAGAAGATTTCCTCGCCGCCAATCAGCATCGTCTCTCTTCCAATACCCTGCGCGCTTACGGCTACGACCTGGGACTACTGGAACGGGAATTCCCTGATATGCGTGCTGAGGCAGTGACCGTCGTCCACTTGCGCGCCTTCCTCCAGGCAACCGCAGAATTGGCGCCCTCCACCCTGGCGCGGCGGCAGGCGACGCTGCGTTCCTGTTTCGCCTGGGCCTACAAAAACGATCTGCTGCCTGCTGACCCAACGGTCAAACTCGAACCTGTACGTCTGCCCGAGCGCAATCCGCGTCCGCTGACAGAAGCGCAGGTGGAAGCCATCCTCGCTGCTATTCCGACAACGCAAAAGCGTAACCGGCTCCTCCTCTCCTTATTATATGAGACCGGCATACGCGTGGGCGAAGCGTTGGGGATCCTCATTTCTCATGTCCACCTCAACGACAGGGACGGCGGTTACATCCGGGTTGTCGGCAAAGGCGACTGCGAGCGTATCGTCCCGCTCATTGACGCGCCGCGCACGGTCCGCCTGCTGCGCGAGATGCTCAAAACACTCTCGACGGTCGGCCCCCTTTTCCGGGGCGACTCCCGCAAAGGGGGCAGCGCTGCAGAAGCGCTGGACTATACAACCCTGTACTACCACTTTGAGCGCACTCTGGAGAGCGCCCGGCAGAAGAAGCCGGCGATCTTCCCACCCGAGCCGGAACCCAT
Source organism: Armatimonadota bacterium (assembly GCA_020846535.1). Lineage (GTDB taxonomy): Bacteria > Armatimonadota > JADLDR01 > JADLDR01 > JADLDR01 > JADLDR01. The sequence goes on from JADLDR010000096.1 coordinate 21,307, forward strand.
CACCATCCATCGTCTGCGTCACACTTACGCCACTCAGAAACTGCGCGACGGCGTTCCGCTCCCTTCTGTCCGTAAACTGCTGGGCCACAAGAATCTCCAGACCACCCTGCGCTATGCGGAGATCGATCTGGAAACCATCAAGCAGCAGTTGGTCGAGGCGCGCAAACGCCGACGCTGAACCGGTTCCATTCCCTCCCTTGACGCTTTCTTTCAGGAGAACCCATGAAACGTCTCTGGAACGACGAAGACCTCGTCGCGCACTTCACCCTGCTTCCCCAGGACCGTCAGTTGCTACAAAATAAGACCGAAGCCACCCGCCTGGGCTTTGCGGTCATGCTCAAGTGTTTCCAACAGGAAGGACGCTTTCCGGCCAGGCACGAAATCCCCTTCGCCGTTATCCGCCACATTGCCGACCAGATCGAACTGCACCCAGAATTGTTCGTGCACTATCCCACCCAGGGGCGAACGGCAGAATATCATCGCGCCCAGATCCGAGAAGCGCTGGGCTTCCGCCCCAGCACGGAAGCGGATAGCGAAGCCATCCTCCGCTGGATGGACACACATATTCTGCCCCAGGAGCGCGACCCCGAAACCTTGACCGAGATTTTCTACACCCGCTGCCGCGCGCTTCGCCTCGAGCCGCCCGCTCCCAAACGTCTCTCCCGCTGGATACAATCGGCGCTTCGCTTACACGAAGAGACTTTTTGCTCCACGGTCTTACAGAGGCTTTCTCCTGCGATGCGCTCCGCTCTGGAAGCGCTCCTGCGTCCTCCCACCGACGAGGAGATGTCTCTGGACGCTTCCGAGGAGGACATCGAGGAACCGGAAGCGGACGCAATATCCGGACAGGCATGGCTCTATCGCCTGAAAGCCGGTCCCGGCGAGATGACGGTCAAAACGGTCTTGAAGGAGATCGCCAAACTCCAACGCCTGCGGGCGCTGGAACTTCCTGCCGGTCTCTTCACGACGGTCCCACCGAAAATCCTGCAACGCTATCGCCAGCGTGTGAACGCGGAAGAAGCGCGCGATGTACGCCGTCATCCGGAAGCCTTGCGACTGACGCTGCTGGCGGTCTGGTGTCATCTGCGGATTCAGGAGATTACGGATGGGCTGCTCGATCTCTTGAATGAGATGGTCCATACCATCGATACCCGCGCCGAGCGCAAAGTTCAGAGGGAGATGGTCAAAGACTTCAAGCGGGTCGTCGGCAAAAACGCACTCCTCTTCCAGATCGCGAGAGCCTCCCTCCAAGCGCCGGAGGGCAAAGTGCGGGAGGTGGTCTATCCCATCGCCGACGAGCAGACCCTCAAGGACCTGGTTGCCGAATGGGAAGCCTCAGCCAACTACGACCGACAGGTGCAGCAATCGCTCCGGAACTCCTACAGCCACCACTACCGACGCATGGTGCCTCATATTCTCGAAGCGCTCTCTTTTCACTCCAACAATGCCCTCCATCGTCCGGTGCTGGAAGCGTTGGAACTGCTCAAACAACATATCGAACGCAAGAGCCGCTATTTTCCCCTCAAGACTCGTGTTCTCATCAAGGATGTCGTCAAGCCTTCCGACCGCAACGCCGTTGTTGAGATCGATGCGAAAGGGCGGGAGCGCGTTCACCGGATCCCCTATGAGGTCTGCGTTCTCAAAGCACTGCGCGAGAAACTGCGCTGCCGGGAGATATGGACCGAAGGCGCGGCGCGTTTCCGCAAACCGGACGACGACTTGCCTGCCAACTTCGAGGCGGAGCGCACCGTCCATTACCAGGCGCTGGCTCTGCCCGAAGACGGGGAGGAGTTCCTTGCCAGAACGCAACGCGAACTCACCCAGGAATTGCAGGCCCTCGACAAAGCGATGCCCAAGAACCCGGCGGTCAAGTTCCTGGAGAGGGAGAAAGGACGCCTCTGTCTCACGCCGCTCGCCGCGCTTCCCGATCCGCCTCACCTGGACGCCTTGAAAGCGGAGGTGAACCGACGCTGGCCGCTCACCAGTCTGCTGGATATGCTCAAAGAGACCGACTTGCGCGTGGGGTTCACCGAAGCCTTCAAAAGCCCGACCCCCTGGGAGAAACTCGACCGCGAGACCTTACAGAGGCGTCTGCTCCTCTGCCTCTATGGTCTGGGAACCAACGCTGGCATCAAGAGCATGTGCGCCGGAGAGCATGGAGAGAGTTACAAAGACCTGCTCTACGTCCACCGGCGCTACATCACCAACGACCATCTCCGAAACGCCATTACCCAGGTCGTCAACGCCATTCTGCGCGTGCGGCATCCCGACATCTGGGGCGAAGGGACGACCGCATGCGCCTCCGATTCCAAACAGTTCGGTTCCTGGGACCAGAACCTGATGACCGAATGGCACATCCGCTATCGCGGTCCCGGCGTGATGATCTACTGGCATGTGGAGAAGAAATCCGCGTGCATCTACTCTCAGCTCAAGCGGTGTTCCTCCTCCGAAGTGGCCTCCATGATCCAGGGGCTGCTGCGACACAACACCGAGATGAATGTGGCGAAGAACTATGTCGACACGCATGGACAGAGCGAGGTGGCGTTTGCCTTCTGTTCTTTGCTGGGTTTTGAACTCCTGCCTCGCCTCAAAGGGCTGCATCGTCAGAAACTGGCCCGTCCGGAGAGTGGCAAACCGGAGGACTATCCCCACCTCCAACCGGTTCTCGCCAAGCCCATTGACTGGGAACTCATTCGCCGACAATACGATGAGATGGTCAAGTACGCCACGGCGCTCCGCCTGGGTACCACCGATGCGGAAACGATCCTGCGCCGCTTCACCCGAAACAATGTCCAACATCCCACCTACAAAGCACTGGCGGAGTGGGGACGCGCCCGCAAGACGATCTTTCTGTGCCGGTATTTGCGTTCGGAGGCGCTGCGTCGCGAAATCCAGCAAGGGCTCAACGTCGTGGAGAACTGGAACAGCGCCAACAGCTTTATCCTCTATGGGAAAGGCGGTGAGCTCGCCAGCAACAGCCCGGAAGATCAGGAGCGCACGATGCTGTGCCTGCATCTCTTGCAAAACAGCATGGCCTACATCAATACCCTCATGCTCCAGCAGATCCTCGCTGAGCCGGAGTGGCGCAACCGTCTGCAAGCGGAGGACCGACGCGCGTTGACGCCGTTGTTCTATCTACATGTGCATCCCTACGGTTGGTTCGATCTGGATTTGACGAAACGTCTCCCCCTTGAACTCCCGATGGCAGCATGAAACCTGATGGTAACCGGGCTACTTTGCGGCTGGCTGCAGCAATGACGGGTTTCCCCCATATAAGGCGTATTCTCTTCCAGGCAGCGGGTGTAAACGGCATAAAAGGTTTTCTTAGCCAGCCGGTGCAGATAGGTCTCTTCATTGCAGTCGAGGCTTACTTTGTGAGCAAAGTGCTTCTCCCGCTTCTCGCCCTTGGTCTTGGCGATCAGCATTTGATCGCAAGCAATACATATGAATGGCCCTGCCTTTTCGCTGCCTTTTTGGGGAAGCGAAAAAACATCGATAATCTCCTCATTCTGATTGTACGCATAGCGATATTGAGGCATGATGGCTTCACGGCGGTCTTGATAATATAGCCCTGTTCCTCCGTTCCTCGTAACATCTACCTCTCTATTATCGGCAAATCTCTTCATAATATCAAGGAGCGATGGCAGGAATCCGTCCACACACGCGGAATCTAACGATCATTCAGTCCATGTTACGAGGAATCCTAGGCCCATGCCCACCATCTATGACAATATCGAAACACCCCTCTTACCCATCCTCCGGCAAACTCTGACCCATTCCTACCGGGCCGATATCTGTGTCGGCTATTTCAACCTGCCGGGCTAGGCCTTCATCCGGGATTTCATCGGGCATTTCGACAGCTTGGACAACGGGCGGGGTTGATGCTCATCGAGACAGATTATGGTAGACAAGATATAGGCATAGCAGCGTTTCAGTACTAGAGTTCCTTCAGGCCATTGACGAGAATCTCAGGCCCAATTGCTATATATTCTCCAGTAAATTCTCCGTACTGAATTAGCATACCACAGTAAACGATTTTACGATTGTGGTTAATCCCATAAAGAGGTGTGCCGCTCATGCCTTTTGGGTCCATATTGTCTGGAATCGGTGTCTTCATCCGAATGGAATAGCATAAATCGAAGGGTGCTTTAGCTACACCTAAACACCCATTTGTCATGTATGCTTGATATGAGATTTTCTTTAGGTCATAGTCTATTTTCTGCATCGGGGCAGGGTATCCACGGAGAACAAAATCAATAATGTCATTGCTTTCGGGGGGTCGGGCGTTATCAGGGTTAGCCAGATCAAGAGCAGCAACTTTATCCATTTCGCCCTGAGAGTGGTGACTTTGTGAGACTCTAAGTGCAATATGATCGTAGTGTTCATCATCCATAGCATGTTCTGCCTTGAATCTTGCACACCGGTCGAAAGCGAAGAAGTCAGTTGGATCATCGGGCCTTGGATAACATGTTTGCTCAGGTTTAAGTTCATACTTACTGTAGCAGTGGAAAGCCGATACAATATAAAGAGATCCATTGTACTTCACAGGATAGCATGTACCCACAAGTCCATATGGAAATTCCTCAAGTGAAGTTTCAAAAAGGATTGGCTTCGTTGTGTTTATTATATCTTGTCCTGTCATCTTCTTCTTTCGTGATTATTGCCAAATCTATTATTTTATTTGGCACACCTTCAGCACCTCATCCCCATAATGGTTGATCACCTTCACCGCAATCTTCCCGCTTTCGGGCCGGTCAAACGGGCGGCTCAACGTCTGGTACAGCGCCGACCAGGCGGCTTCCGCGATCTCGGCCCGCAGCGCCCGCTTCAGCTTCTCGTAGGGTTCTTCGGCCCCGGTGAAGTAGGCGTGGCGCACGAAGAAGCTTTCCTCGTTGTAGTCGGTATCGATGAACCAGCAGGCGATATCGTCCGTGGAGGAGTTGCGGATCTGCCCGGTGGTGGGGTCGTAGATATCCACCCCCTTGATCTCCACCACCAGCTTCCCGTCGGGCTGGGCTGTCACTTCCAGATCCGGCTCCCCGAAGACCATGAAGAGGTTCCCCGCCCCGGTCTTTTTCAGGAGGTCATCGCCCATGGCGAGATCCGGGTTCATCCGGGCGATGAGGACCTGGAGATTGCCGTAACGCTTTACCTCCTCGGAGACATGCGGATCGAAGGCAAAGCCGCAGATCACCAGGAGATCGAACCCGATCCCCTGCACGGCTTCTTTGGCGGCGTCTTTGATCAGGTCCGGCCCGACCGTGCCGTGTTCCGGTCCGATGCAGACGGCCACCCGCTTGCTCTGGCCGCTTTCGGTGTATTCCCCTTCAGCGTGCAGGTAGGTTCCGGCAAAGGCGTCCAGGCGGTCAAAGACCAGCCGCTCGGAGCGCCGGGTGTTCTGGACGCCTGCTTTCTTCAGATGGCCTATGATCATCGGCTCGAACTGGCCGACTGAGGAGGATTCCTGCCCGGCGCTTTCGGTGGCGGGGCGCTGGGTATCGGCGCTCAGCACCCGGTGGGGCGAAAGGCTTTCCACCGTGAAGGGGCCGGTCACGCGGATGCGCTTGTTGTCCTCAAAGGGCTGATCGTAGAGGAGTTCGGTGTCGGCGTTTTTGGCGATGGCAGCATCGATGGCCTGCTGGCGCTGCTGGCGACGGTTCCACCAGACTTCGAGGAGTTCTTTGGCTTCGGCGGGCCAGGCGCTTTCCGGTTCCCGCGGGAGCTGCCATTCCTCCCAGGATTGGCTCAGCAGCCGGTTAATCTGTGTGCGGATCGGCTCCATCTTTTCCTGCCAGTGGGCATGGATCGTATCGATCTCCGGGTTATTGGCGATGGCTTTGAGGGTGATGTGGGGAACGCGCTTGTAGACGAAGCCCTTCTTGATATCGCTTTGGGTCTGCATGGTGGCCGGAAGCTGGCCGGTCAGTTCGGCCTCCCGTTTGACGCCTTCCGGGGAGTCGGAGAGGAGGAAATAGGGGTACTTGGCGGCCATGAGGCGGGTGCGGGCCAAGGCAATGGCGACCCGGCTGGTGTCGCAGGTAATCCAGCGGCGGCCCCACTGTTCGGCGACATAAGCCGTGGTGCCACTGCCGCAGGTGGGGTCGAGAACCAGATCGCCGGGGTCGGTGGTCATGAGGAGGCAACGCACTACAATTCCCGGATTGGTTTCAACTACATATCTCTTTTCACTGGCGTCGAACCCCCAGCGAAGATCGACCCAGTTATTAGTATATGGCACTACAGGGAAGTCGTCCAAATACCGCTTGTAGGAGAGCGACTTGTCTCTCCGGATGATCCTGCTAGATTTTATCAGTCGGCTCATGCCCTCCGCTGAAGTTTTCCAATGCTGATCGCCTGTTAATGCGAAGCGACCTCCCTCAAAATCGATTTCAAATCCCCCAGAACCAGTGGCTCCCTGGCTGGTTGTTGCACTTGGTCTGTACCGACGCCAGCCCGGAGGAATTAGGTCTTGTGTTTCTAATTCTGGACGACTGAGTCCGCGGCTTGAGGTTCCATCCGGACTCTCAACGCGGCGGTATTCACGCACGAACTGAGAGTCTGCCGTTTTCTCAAGATAGAGTTGGCGATACTTGACACAGCTAATATCTTTAGCATACCAGATGAGATAATCACCAACCGATGCAAGTGAGAGGGTGTCGCCAAAGCCGCTTGTCTTAGCTACATAGATCAGCGACACAAAATTCTCACTCCCAAACACCTCATCCAGCACACATCTTACCAGATGGACATTCTCATCCCCGATCTGAACGAAAATGCTTCCACTCTCCGTCAATAGTTCCCTGGCCACCACCAGCCGGTCACGCAGATAGGTCAAATACGAGTGAATCCCCTTCTCCCACGTATCCCGAAACGCCTTGATCTGCTCCGGCTGGCGCGTCAAATCCTCGGCTTTCCCGTCCTTGACATCCCGCTTCCGGGTCGACACCTGCCAGTTGGAGCCGAACTTGATCCCGTAGGGCGGATCCAGATAGATCATCTGCACCTGGCCCTTCAAGCCCTCCTTTTCGGCCAGGGAGGTCATCACCAGGAGCGAGTCCCCCAGGATCATCCGGTTGGACCAGTGCTGCTGATGCCGGTAGAACTCGATCAGCTCCTCGAACTCGATCCCGTTGAAGTCGTCAAAGAGGGACGCCTGCCGGGGAACCCCCTGCCTGGCTTCGGCCCGCAGGTCTTCGATGAGGGCCTGGGGATGGATTTTCTCCTGGATGTAGATGGGCACGGCAGGCACTTCCAGGCTCTCCCGGTTCTGCTCATCCTTGCCCTGCCAGACCAGCTGGGGGTCTAAAGACTCATCGCGGGGATAGAGTACGGTTTTCGGGGCCTTCTCCGCCTCTTCGACGAAATCCCGCAGCTCTTCGGTCGGGATGTTGGCGCGGCTGTCCTGGTGCTTGACGCTCTCGATGGGGGTGGGGCTCTGATTGGCGCTTTTCGGCTGGCGGGGCATCACTCATTCTCCTTGATGGCAAACAAAGTCTGGCTCTGCACGGCGGCGCGAATGCTGTTTTCGGCGTCCCAGGGATCGCGGATCTCCAGGAAGGCCCAGCGCCCGTAGCCGCCGTGGGCGTTCACCGCAGGGACCCAGAGGTTGCGGGCGGTGGCGACTTTGGCCTCCTTGTCCTTGCGCTTCTCACCGGTCACTTCGATGATCAGGGTCAGGGGGTCGTTTTTGCCGTGGCCGTCCTCCATTCTCACCAGAAAGTCCGGCAGGTAGTTCTTCTCCTCGCCCTCGATGGTGTAGGGAATGGTGAAGCCCAGCCCGTGGTTTTTGGCGTAGCAGAGGACTTCCGGCATCGACTCCAGGGCGGCGGCCAATTTCGCCTCCCAGCCGCTATCCAGGACCACATGGGACAGGTGACTCTTGTCCTCCCGGGTCGGATAAACGCCCCGGATCGTATCGAAATCTACCGACTCTGTAGACCCGACCGGATCGTTAGCCCTAAGGATCGGCTTCAGGCGCTTGTCGCCGGTCACGGAGCGCACGATGGCCCGGTAGATCCGGTCGGCGGCATCGTGGGCGTAGGCGGTGAGGAGCAAGAGCTGCGGGAAGGTGTGATCGTTGCAGACCACGCAGGTTTCCAGCCAGTCTTTGGCGATCCCAAGCACCTGGGGGAAGAGCCAGGCCTGCACCTCGGGGTCAAAAACGTGCGTTTCAGGCTTCTCTTGGCGCTCGGAGCCGTCCTGCCGGAAGTATTTCTCCAGCACCAGCTTGGCGAGCAGGAAGGCCACCTCCTGGAGGCGGCGGCGCTGAAGATCGTCCAGGGTGTGGATGCTGGACTCCCCGACAATGGGCGCGTTCTCCACCACGACCGGCAGATCCCGGGTGGTCAAGGTGCGGATCGAATCGTCCGAAAAGGCGGCGGCCAATCGGTCTTCGGGCAGTTCGTAGCGGTATCCGGTCAGCCGCGGGAAGGCGATCTCACAGGCCAGCCGGTCGGGAAGCGCCCGGACGCGGGTCGGCGTCGGCCCGGGCGTAGGGTCTATGCTCTGTCCGGAGCAGGGGATGAACGAGAAAGGAACGCCGTAGACTTCGGCGTATTCGACCGGGAAGGTGTCGATCTCCACGGTCTCACCGTTGACCGGGAAGGTGCGCCGTTCGGGGGCGTAGCTGCGCCGCCGGAGTCCCCGGCCCACCACCTGCTCACAGAGGAGCTGTGTGCCAAAGGCCCGGACGCCCAGGATGTGGGTGACCGTGTTGGCGTCCCACCCTTCGGTCAGCATGGAGACCGAGACCACGCACCGGACCTGCTCGCCGAGTTTCCCCGCTTTGCCCACGGTGTTCATGACTTCCCGGAGCAGGTCCTCATCGGTGAGGCTGCCTGAGTCCCGGCCCGGAAAGCGGGCGCGGTAGTCGGCCTGGAACTCCTCGATCTCGCGGGCGGCGATCTGCTTGAACTCCTCGCTCATCGCCTCCCCGGATTCGAGCTGGGCCGAATCGATCAGCACCGTGCGGGGCCGGGCGCTCCAGTGGCCGCCTGTCTCGTTGCTGAAGTAGGGCAGCTTCCCCGGAACGACCAGGGGGTTCCCGTCCGGGAGCGTCTTCTCCCACCCGGCGATGTAGTCATAGACGAGTTTGGAGACATGGGTGTTGTTGCAGACGACGATGAAGACGGGCGGGGTCTGGCCCTGGTCGCGAGCGGTGGAACTAGCCGCCCACCGGTCGAAGGCGCGTTTGTAGTGGCTGTAGAGGCTCTGCACGGCCCCTTCCAGCGCCGGGGGCAGCACGGGGTCAGCGCCGCCCGGGCGGGCCTGGCCCTTCTTTTTGGGCAGGTGATCGCGGATCGAAGTCCAGATATCGCGGTAGGTGGGGAGCGTGCCGGTCAAGGTATCGTCCTCCACCGGAACGCGGGGGACTTTCACGATCCCGCACTCGATGGCGTCAATGAGCGAGAAGTCGGAGACGACCCAGGGGAAGAGGGTGCCTTCCGGATAGCCGGAGCCGCGCAGGAAAAAGGGCGTGGCGGACAGGTCGTAGACCGCTTTGATCCCGAGCTTCGCCTTGACCGCTTCCAGGCCGGTAATCCAGATGCGGGCCTCTTCCGCCGCTTTTTCCGCCTCCTTGCGTTCCTCCCCCTTGAGGCGTTCCTCTTCGCCGTCGGGCTTCCTGCGGTAGCAGTGGTGGGCCTCGTCGTTGATCACGATGAGGTTCTTGGCGCTATCCCCGAAGGCCCGGCAGACGCGGCGGACCATCTGTTCCGGGGTTTCGGTGAAGGGGCTGTCCTGGCCGCGGGCGAGGACCTGCCTGGTGAGCTGTCCGGCGGGGGTGCGCTCGCGGCGTAGGAACGCATGGAAGTTGGTGATCACTATCTTCGCCCGGCCCATCAGTTCGGAATCGTCCGGAGGCACCAGATCCATCAGGCGGTAGAAGTTCTGTGGATCGCCGGGGAGTAAGACCCGGAGCCGGTCGCGGATGGTGATCCCCGGCGTGACCAGGAGGAAGGCGTCCGAGAAGCGGGCGTCCTGGCGGTGGGCCTGTTTGTTCAAGGTGTGCCAGGCGATGAGCATCGCCATGACCACGGTTTTGCCGCTGCCGGTCGCCATCTTGAGGGCGATGCGGCTGAGAAGCGGGTTGGCCTCCCGGTTGGCCTCTTGAAGGGCGTTGGCGATCCAGTCGTCATTCTGCCGGTGGGCCGCTTCGGTCAGGTAGATGATCGTTTCCAGGGCCTCGATCTGGCAGAAAAACAAACGGCGCTCCCGGTCGGGCCGCTGCCAGTAGTCCAGGAGCCGCCGGGTGGTGCGGGTGATATCCGGGTAGCCGCGCCGCCGCCACAGGTCCACCCGGCCCCGCACCTGGTTGATGAAGGCGTTCTCCTGGAGGCGCTCGCTGGTCCACTCGGTTTCCAGGGAAAGCTGGCGGCCCTTTTTGCGCGGCTGGGGGATGGGGATGAAATAGGAACTGACCCGGCGGCCCGGGGCGATCTCATCGGTGATGCCTTCCTCCGAGAAGCGGAAGTGGCGCTCCGGGGTCGAAAAGGGCGAGTTGATGACCGGGTTTTCGATGGTGACGGGTTTGCTCATGTTTTCTCTTCTCTCGGATGGAGAACGTCTAAAAACGGCGTTGTCGTAACTGGGCAATTTCTGCCTGAATGGTTTCTAAAGGCATGGCATAGAAATCAAAGACCTCATAGAGAGGTGTGGTCAGGCGTTGCACAATTTCCGGAAGGGTAACGCTGATTTGCTCCGGCGAAACCGTTACAGTGGCGGAGACCGAATCTTGTGACGCTTTGCGCTTCCGGAATAAATGAGATCCAGGCTGAGACCAGGAAGAGAGCATTCGACCGGCCAGCCCGTTCCAGGTTACCTGAAACAAGATGGAGGCTCTATCGCCGCACAGGGCTTTGGTCAGACGGTCGGCATGAAGCAGGCATTCGCTGACACGCCAGATGGGGAAGTGAGCGTCAAAGAGCGTGCCCGGCGCGGCCCTGCCGGGATCGCTGTCTTCCTGGTAGCCTCGCAACAGAAACATCCTGCCATCGGGGGAGGCCCGCCAGAAGTCCGAATCATAAGGTTCTGTTCCCAACTCAGCCAGCCAGCATTCCACCATATGATCCATAGGGTATGGCTTGATCTCATCGCGGGTAGGCACCCACCAAGGCGGCCAGCCTGTTTCATGGCCCTCCACCTGGTGTAAGATTTCGATGAATTGAGGGAGATTTGACTGAGGAACCTCATTCATGATCAGGTACGCAACGGCATAACTCCCATGGAGGAAGCGGAATGATGGCTTCTCCGAGTGCTTCTCATTCACTAACGCTTCCCAGCGAGACAAAGGCTGTTGAACCCAATCTTGAAGCTGATGCATCGCGTTCTCTTCAGGAGAAGGCGTGCGGACGGTTTCCATACCTCCTAGCATGATAGCGCGTATCTGTTCCAGAAGTTCTTCCCGATGCAACCGAACGCATCGCCCGATCAATTGATCCCACTCTTGACCCGATTGTGGAGCCTCGCTTTTCGGGCCTGGACGCCGGATATAATAGGTCCCATTACGGACATGCCGTTTATCCGGGCCGTCACGCTTGGCGCGGATGGGGACCTTACCTTCCGGCACCACGATCACAGGAAACAGGTCACCCTGTTGAGGATGCCGCACCAGATGCCTTTCACAGGGAAAGACTGGCTCTGCATAACGCTCGGCGATCCCGTTCATCAAATCTTGAGTATAACCTCTCATGTCCGTCGGCCTTGGGGCGGCAGGTATCCACTTCTCGTTGTCTTCTTGATACCCCAACACAATGTACCCGCCCCCATGGTTGGCGAGTGCGATGAGCGCCTGGGCCAGATTCGCTTTGTCGTCCGGTGTGGTTAGGTTCAGCCAACCTTTCAACTCGATATCGAGGTCCTCGCGTGGATAGGAAAGAAGCGATTCCAATCGCCTGATCTGTGGATCTTCGGTAGGCTGTTCAGAAAAGCCTGCCTGCCGGAGAAACGCTTCTGGAATCAGTCCTTGAGACCGGGCATAGGTATCCATTCCGATGACAGAGCGTCCTTCGTGGATGACGGACTCAAGTCCTTTGGCTTCACTGAAATCTATATTGCCCAAGGTTGTCCAGCCCATGATCGCACCGGTAAAATCGGCTCCGAATACAGACGTATCCCTGAGATCGGCACTCGTCAGACAGGCTTGGCGGAAAGACACTTCATTCAAGTTGGCTTGAATAAATCTTGCCTGGCTGAGACTGGCTCCGCTGAGGTCAGCGCCCGTCAGATCGGCCCGAAAAAACGTACACTGTCGTAGACTGACCGACTGGAAATTCATGCCTCGCAGGATTGTATGACTAGATCCGGGGGGGCACACAAAGGAGCGTTCCAAATCCTGATCACTCAGGCCACTCAGGTCGGGCTCGATGGCTGGATTCTCTGTTCGCCATTGATTCCATAAAGGCACCCCTTGCCTGAGAATTGCCACATGCTTTGGATCAGCCATGTTCTATTTCCTCGGTCTTCGGTCATTCTCAATGCAAGGAGGCTGCTGGCTGACATGACAACAACAATTTCTTTCAAACGCTGCCAGATCGAACCAATGCGATGCATCCAGAATCCGTTCGCTGCCCCTGAAGTGGACGGCAGCGCCCAGATCCAGCTTTCTCCGATGCGGTCATCCTGGAGACCGTAGGCCACCGGTCGCTCAAGGAACGCCTTCGCCGCTTTATTGGCGTTGAAGCCATGTTGCAAAAGACTACCGATGAGGGGCACAGGAAAGGATCGAGGAGAAAAGCGACCTGGGCACAGCGCCCACGCCCCCGGCCAGTGCGCCTGCCGAGGCGTAGGGTTGCCACCAGGGACAGCCCGACATCAGGAGGGGGGAGTTCATTGTCATACATCACCTGCCAACATCACAACGGCCATTCGCACCGCAAACTCGATGCCCTATCGCTTTCGCGGCCTGTCGGTTTTCTCCTTGCGTTACCGAAAAATATTTTTCAGGCCGGTCGCTGACCTTGCGCCAAAATGCGATGTTGCCCGTCTATGCGTGCCCTGATTTTAGGCGAAAAGGGCGCAATTTCAGGACACACATAGACAGGCAACATGGCGTTTTTGAAGCGTGGCGCGGACACACAGACGGAACACTTTTTGCCGGCGTAGTGGAAAGGGACCGCAGGCGCTCGACCCGACCGGGGCCGTCCTCTTCTTCAGGGATTCCCGGTGGCTCCGCGGCCCGGAGAAGATCGGCGATCTCGCATCAGACTTAACATAATCTTTTTTATCGGAACCTATTTTAAGCTCTCTATAGGTATCTATGTTATCCAAACCCAGGCGGCCCCGGCTTCCCGATCTGCCCTTTCACCGGAAGCGCCCCGTCAGGATCGCCCCGTAGAGGGCCTCCCGCTTCGCCTCGCTTAAGGCCTCAATCGCCTGCTGGCACACCAGCCCCAGACAGTCCCGGCACAAAAACACCCACCGGCCGGCCCCGAAATCGAAGGCTTCCAGCGAAGCGTCGGCCACAAGCTGCTGACAGCCCGCGCAGGGCGTCCGCTCGGTTGGCTCCCGTGCCGGCTCGTTACGCGCCATGGGACTCCCCTACCCTCTCTGCCAAAAGCCGCCCGCGCAATCGCTCCAGTTCCAGCGCCACGGCCCGGCTCTCTTTCCCGCTGTCCATCTGGAGCGCCAGAAAGGTGTTCTCCGCCCGCAAATGGTCTCTGGCCGCCTCCAGGATCGCCGCCTGCTCGCCCGGGGGCAGCCTCTCCCAGAGGGCGTCCTGGGCCGCCTGGCGCTCGGACTCCTCGGCGGCCTGGGCCTGCCGGGTGGCCGCCTCCGCCGCGGTCCGGGCGGCCCGCTTCGCCTTCGCCTCCGCTTTCTGGTGCGCCTGGCGCAAGGCGGCGGGCGGCTCCCAGTCCTCCTCGATGGCGGCCACCAGGGCAGCAGCGGGGTCGTCGGCCTTGCGAAAGGAGAGAGCCTCCAGTTGCGCCCGGATCCGCTCTTGGGGATGCCGCAACAGCATCGCCCTGGCCTTGAGGCGCGTGACCCCGGCGGCGCAGAGGCGTTCCAGGAGGGCGGGATCGGGGGCATCGCCCGGAGAACCGGGGCCTGGCGCTGTGTCCGGCTCCGGTGTCTGACCGTTCCCCGGAGGCGAAGCCTGAGAAGCAACAACAACACCGGCGACGGGCAAGGGCTGGGCCTGTACAGTACATTTCTCGTCGACGTGTTGTTGTTTCTCTGTAGAAATCTCCGGAGTAATCTCTGTATTTGTCTCGCATTGTAATGTGGGAGCTATTCCGCTAGAATGCGATAGGTCTTCCGTTTGAATGGGGGAGGTATCCCGTTCTAATGGGGGAGCTATCACATTATAATGGGATACCCCCCCTTCCATGGTTCCGGGCGGCTCATAGAGCGTTTCCCGGCGCACTTCGGTGATGGCCCGGATCTGATCATAGACCGGTTCGATAAAGAGGACGTTGGACATCCGCCCGACTCCGGTGCCGATGGTGCGAAACTCCAGGGTCACGAAACCCATGTCCTGCAAGAAATGGAAGGCTTCCTGCACCTGGCGCTTGGAGTAGCCAAAGGAGCGGGCATAGGAGTCATAGGAACGCTGAAGCTTGTCGCCTTTGAATTTTTTCTGCCAGCCCAGGAACTCTTTGGTGTCGGGATCGTGCAGGGGCCGGGCGCGATACCAGTAAATGACATCCGAGAGGAGATCGATGGCGATGGCGTGCGGCTTGCCGTTGGGATAGCGGATATAGCGAAACCAGCTATGGGGCGTGATGTTGCCTTCCAGATGCAGGCTGGAGATGCGGGCCACCACGCTCCCGGGGGGGACAAGCGGCGTGCTTTTCATGTTGGTTTGCTCCTCACAGGGCGATGCCGGCGCAGAGGGGCTTGCACGGATGCCCCGTTTGTGGTATCATAGGAGCGTAAAGGACTTTCATGTTGTCCTTTTGCTCCTGGCCCCTGCTCGGTCTCATCCACCGGCAGGGGTTGATTTTTGTACAGCCAAACCTCCTCAATTACGGGCTTGCTATAGATTGCCAGTAGTATAACACCTGATCTGTCTTTTGTCAATGATTAATTTTAGGGGGAAGAAAGGCACCCTCCTTCCCTCCCCTGTTCTCTGCGTAGGTTTCCGCCTCTCAACGCCGGGCCGCCCATTGCTCCCCGGCCTGCCGGAGCGATTCGGCCACCTGTTCCGGGGTGGGCGGGCCGCCGGGAAAGGTGAGGGTGACGGTGGCCTGTGCGGTCTCGATGGTCACCTGGACAGGCTCCGGGGCGGACGACCGGGCAACGGCATGCTCCGAGGCTGGCAGGGGAAGGCTGGTGTCCGGAGTCTCTGCTCCGGCAGGAGACGCCCCGGCGCCCGCCGGCACAGGCGAGGGGCGCTTGCCGGCCTTCTTGGCGGCCCGGGCCTGCTTCACGGTCATCTGCCCTTGAAGCGCCTGATCCCACATCGCCATCTGGCGTTGCTCGTCCGGCTGCTTGGCGATCTCTAACAGGAGCGATTTGGTGATCCTGTCGGCGGCCGGCTCCGGGGGCGTGGTCCTGGCCGGGCGGTCGGTTTTTTCGGACGTCCGAAACTGGGCCGGGGTCGGGTCGGTTTCGGAATGCAGCTGCGTCGCTTCTCCAACCGCCTGCAATGCCTGCGCCGGAGCCTTCTGTTTTTCGGACGTCCGAAATTCCGACAGGATCGCCGGAGACAGATCCAGCAGGCGCAGGGTTTCGTTGATGGTCGCCACGGACCTCCCCACCCTCTTGCCCATCTGCTCCTGAGTCAACCAGAACTCCTCCATTAACCTTCGATAAGCCCCCGCCTCCTCGACGGGATTCAAATCCTTGCGGTGCACATTTTCGATCAGCTGCACTTCCAGGCGCTGGTGCTCCTCCATCGAACGAACCACCGCGGGAACATCCGGAAGGTTCAGTGCGAGCGCTGCCCGGAACCGGCGCTCCCCGGCAATGATCCGGTAGCGATCCTCCGCTACCGGGCTGACGATGAGCGGCTGCACGATGCCATGGGCCCGGATAGAGGCGATGAGCCCTTCCAGATCGCCCATCGCCTGCCGGGGCTGATACGGATCGGGCTCGATGGCGCTCAGAGGAATGCGCTGCAGCTGGGCCGCATCGCCCCCCAGCGGATCGAATCCCAATCGCAGGTTCCCTTTGGCAATGCTCTCGAATCGCTGCTTCAGGCGGGCCATAGCTGAAGCACCTCCTTCACCAACTTCTGGTAGTCCTGCCGGCCCCGGGTCCACCCTTTTTGCAGGATGACCGGGGTCAATGCCTCGTCGGCAGCCTCCATCTGAGATCGCTCCACCGCCTCGGTTCTGCGGATCCGGGTGGTGAGGATGCGATCCGACAGGGGCTCCAGGATCCGGGCAGCCTGCTGCTGGCGCTCCTCTCCGTAGCCGGTCACCATCGTCAGCAGGATGCGCCAATCGTAAGGTTCGCCCTCCTTCACCGTCTGGATCGTGACCAGCAGGTCCGAGAGGCCCCGGAGGGCATGACCCGCCAGGGGGGTCGGGATCAGGAGCTTGGTGGCGGCCACCAGGGCGTTGACGGAGAGGACATCCAGGCTGGGCTGGCAGTCCATGATGATATAGTCAAAGGCGGCGCCCTGCAAGGCCTTCGAAAGAACCGTCTCGCGAAAGGTGCGGGCATGCAGCAGGGCTGCGGTCTTCGCCAGGCGGATGTCGGAGGGCGCGAGATATAGATCCGGCAGGGCGGTCGGGACCAGGATCTGACACAGGGGTATCCGTTCCTCGCCTAAGACATGCGCCAGCGTGGGCGTGGCATCCAGTTGATCCAGATCCAGCCCGAGCCCATAGGTGGCGTGGGCCTGCGGGTCCAGATCGAGCAGCAAAACTTTGCAACCTTTCGCGGCGATCCCGGCAGCGAGGTTGACTGCCGTAGTGGTCTTGCCGGAGCCGCCTTTCTGGTTCACGATCGCAATCTTATGCATGGTGGTCCCCCGGCGCACGGTCTGCGGATCGCTGCTTCCTGGGCCTGCCGCGCCGGGAGACGGTCCGGAGCACATCCCCTTTCGCCAGCATCCAGTCCCGGCCGAACTTGGTCGCCGGCAGTTTCCCCCGCTCAATGCGCTTCAGGACCGCCACCCGCGTGATGCCTAACGCCCGGGCGGCTTCCTCGGTCGTCCAGTATTCCATCGGCGCTGCCTCCTTCCCTCACTGCGGGGAGTATAACATATACGACAATTTCTGTCAACAGGAGAATCCGGTTGATGAAGGGGGGCCAGGCGGCATTGCACAACGAGGTCAACACATGCCTGAGTTTCCCTGCTCCCTAAACCGAAAGGTACCGGGCACTGGAATCCTCGGGTCGGGCGTG
This sequence comes from Armatimonadota bacterium, assembly GCA_020846535.1. Classification (GTDB taxonomy): domain Bacteria; phylum Armatimonadota; class JADLDR01; order JADLDR01; family JADLDR01; genus JADLDR01. The sequence continues at coordinate 38,602 of JADLDR010000096.1, forward strand.
GGCGTAGTGGCCGGTGGTGGTCATGGAGGCGTGCCCCAGGGTGGCCTGCACCAGGTGGATCGGGGCGCCCCGGTCGAGGGCATGGGAGGCGTGGGCGTGCCGCAGCCAGTGCGGGGAGACCGGAGCGGAGATGCCGGCCCGGTGCGCGGCGGCCCGCACGATCCGCTTGACCTGCTCCAGCGAGAGGGGCTGCGCCTTCCCCTGCCGGCTGACAAAGACCGGCTCATCTTCCGAAGCGCCCCCGCGCATCGCCGTAAGGTCCTGCCACAGGCTGACCGGGAGGAGGATCGCCCGGGTCTTGCGGCCCTTGCCGAAGACCGTGATCTGCCCGCCTTCAGACCGCGCCTGAAGATCGCGCCAGGTCAGAGCGACCAGTTCGCTGACCCGCAGGCCCGCCCCGTAGAGGAGGCGGAGCAGCAGGTGGTTGCGGGGGTTCGTTTCCAGGGCGAGGAGGCGCTGGACCTGGGCTTCGGTGAGGATGCGCTGGGCGAGGGTGTCTTTGAGCGGGGGGAGCTTGAGGACCCGGCCCACGTCAAAGGGCAGATACCCGATCCGGTGTCCGAAGGCCAGGAGGGACTTGACCGCATCGAGTATCCGGGCGCGGGTGGCCGGGGCGTAATCCGCTAAAGACTCCTGGAAGGCTTGCAGGTCGGAGAGGGTGACGGCGGGGAGGGGCTTGCCGGTAAAGTCCAGGAAGCGAAAGCCGTCCCGGCGGTAGGCTTTCTGGGTGTTGACCGTCCGGCCGTGGAGCCACAGGCGCAGGAGGTCTTTGTCGGTGGCGGCCTGGGCGGGGCCGGTGGGCGTCAGGGGCGCGGGCGGGGAGACAGCGGGGATCGTCTCCCGGAATAATGCAGGGACCTGGGATTCATTCACGGATCGGGATCCTTTCCGGGGAGCGGACAGGGCGCTGGGGGGCCTCCCCTCCCGGCGCATGGGGCCTGCAACGAGTGTGGAATAAGGTTACTTATTCCACACTCAAACGGAGGTTCCTGCTCGCCAAACCACACCCTACCGGGGGCATCGAAACGAGCCGGGCGGGTGATCTCAGGTCAAGGGGCCGGGCCGGCGAGTCACTCGCCCAGGGTGGAGAGGATCGCGCCGTACAGGAGCGGATCGATGCCGAACCCCTGAGCGATCATCCGATCCAGGTAGGGCCGGGCGCGGTCGATCAATCCCACCACGGCGAACCACTGGATGAGCGCGGGCGCCGGCAGCACCGGCACGGACCGTTCGGCGGCCCGGCGGGACAGCCACAGATCGCCCGTGACCAGCACGCAGGGACGCATCTGAAGCGATAGGGCCAGCACTTCGCGGTCCGCCGGGCTGGGAAAGGCCGGCAGCCGGTCCAGGAACTCCGGGCGGGGCGTCCGGAGCCGGAGCCAGGAAGCGAGGGCATCGCGGAGCGCCGTGCGGGAAAGCGCATCCTGCACCTCCCCGGCTGCCCCGGGCGAGATCGCGCACTCCGCCACCAGATGCGGGGTCAGCGCCAGGCTTTCGCTTTTCGCCAGGCCGATAATCGCGTTGGCATCCAGCACGGCCGCCGGATAGGGGAAGGTCTCGGCCACCGGCTAGCCCTTCCGGGCGCGCAGGGCCTGCTCCAGCGCGTCCGTGAGATCGGGCGTGGTGGTGTCCGCGGTGGCCGGCAGGCCCAGAGCGGCCAGGCAGTCCAGGTAGGCTTCATACCCCAGGCCCAGCAGGGAGGCGGCCTCGCGGATGGAGATTTCGCCGGCCTGCTGGAGCGAGACCACCGCCGCCTCCCGGGCGCGTCTTTCGGCGATCCGGGCGGCCTCGTCGGGAACCCCGGCGGGCAGCGGGATATGGATCTCCAAAGTGTTCGTCATGGCCTTGTCTCCTTGACTTTGGCCGGGCGGCCCGTGGGCCGGTGTGCGACCTGCTGTAAGTCGGCCTCCTCCATCACATAGATGGCCCGCTGTCCGCTGCCAACCCGCTGGGCCGGCAGTCTCCCCGCCTGGATCAGGGCCACCACGCGCCGGGGCGCGATGTTCAGGCGGCGGGCCGCCTCCTCGGTGGTTACCCTGTTCGACATGACTTCTCTCCCCGTTCCGATGGAATGGATATAAGTATACTGCATAAAGAATACTTTGTCCACTGTGGGGCAACGCCTCCGCAGAAGGGGCCGCCCCGGCCCTGGAAGCGCGGCCCGCGCCGGTCAGTCCGGCTCCTCCGGCGGGCTCAGTTCGGCCTCCACGGCCGCAATGGAAGGCAGCCGCCCTTGCAGGTGTTCGGGCAGCGCCTGGGTCAACCGGTATTCCGAGACCCCGATGGGCTGGTCCGACGCCTTGAGCGCATACTCGACCACCACCTTATTTTTGGTCTTGCACAGGATCAGGCCGAGGCTTTGGTTGTCGGTGGGATGGCGCAAAGTATCATCCACCACGGCGAGATAGAAGCTCATCTGCCCGGCGTCCGCGGGCGTGAACTTGCCGATTTTGAGATCGATGACCACGTAGCAGCGCAAGGTCAGGTGATAAAAGAGCATATCGATCTCAAAGTCGTCGCCGCCGGCATTGAGCCGGTAGGGGCTGCCGACAAAGGCGAAGCCCGCGCCCAGCTCCAGCAAAAATAAGCGCAGGTGTTCGAGCAGCCCGGCCTGCAGCTCGCGCTCCTGGGCCGCCCGGACGAGCGACAGGAAATCCACGTTGTAGGGATCCTTCAGGAGCTGCCGGGCCAGGTCCGACTGCGGGGCGGGGAGGGTGCGGTCGAAATTGGTGATCGCTTGTCCCTGGCGCTCATAGAGCCGGGTCTCGATCTGGTGGACCAGGACGTTGCGGCTCCAGCCGCATTCATAGGCCGCCCGGAGATACCATTCCTGGACCGTCGGGTCATGCACTTTATCCAGGACCATCACATTATGGCCCCAGGGAATTTGTGCAACAAGCTGCTGCACCATTGCCTCGTCCGGCCAGGCGTCGGCCAAGGCGCGCATATACTTCAAATTCCGGGGCGAAAATCCCTTCAGGCCCGGGTAGGCGCGTTTGAGGTCGGCGGAGAGCCGGTCGATCACTTTCGCACCCAAGCCGTAGGTTTGCTGGCGCTCCAGGATGGCGCGCCCGATGCGCCATTAGAGCAGGACCATCTCCCGGTTGACGGAGAGGGCGGCCCGGACCCGAGCAGAGGCGATCTGCGTCTGGATGGACTCGATGAGCTTCTTATATTCCCCGTTGATGGGGGCGATCTCTTCGGGCATGCGCGTCTCCTGTTGGCTCGGTCAGTCTTCCGCAGGCTCCTGCTCTGGTGCAGCCTGAGCCGAATAGCGGGCGTGTACGTCCCGGAGTGCCTGCATCAACGGCTGTTGTTCTTTCAAAGCTTCTCGGAGGATATCTTCCAGGAGGTGAGTCACGGGACGGCGTTGGGCTTTGGCGATGACGGCAAGGGCGTCCGCAATCATCTGCATCTCCTCGGTATCGCGCACATAAAGATTGATATAGGTTTTCTTACCGGGATTAGGCATTATCCACTCTCCTTATTGCCAGGTATATTCTTAATTTCTTAGACCGATACAATCGAAAAAAGTTTCGGTTTTTTGAGCGAACCGTCAAAGCTCCGGAACATCTCCCGGCGTACGGTCGTCGTATATTGCGAAAAAATTCACAAATAAGAAAATAAACAGATCATCGAGAAGCCTATATCTAGCCCTATGAAATCATAGCCTACTATATAAAGAAGCCAAAAATAAGGGCCGATCCGCCCCAAAAAGCGAAACTTTTTCCGCGCTGCATCGTCTAACTAAATAAGAAACTACATAATTAGGTAGTTTCCCCGGCAGGTGATCGAGACACCCGCCGGGGCGGAGGCAAGCCCGCGGGCTTGCACCGTAGTTTACCCCATTTCAAGGAGGCAAGTCCAATGACAGTCGTAGCGGAAACGAGACGCCGGATGACGCAGGCCGAACGGCAGGCGCGGCGGCAGCGAGCCCTGGAGGGGCTGGAGCGCGGGGCGTATCGCATCGAACTGGAATGTGATGAACTGCTGTGGGTGGTGCGGCAGGAGGGCGGGCAAGACACCCGCAAGTACCGGATCGAATGGAGCGCGGAGCGCAAGCGGTGCTACTGCCCGGAAGCCAACGGGGAAGCGGTGACGTGCAAGCACCTGTTTATGGCCTGGTTCGCGCTGGAGCGGGGAACCTATGTGGATGTGCGGACCCGGCCGGTGAAGCGGCCCGCGGGGCAGAAGACCATCGCACTGCCGCTGAAGACCTTCTGGGGGCTGTATCTGGTGACCCAGCGGGAGCCTGAGGAGGTGCGGGCGGTGCTGGGCGGCCTGACGGAGTTCGTGCAGATCGGGGAGCTGGAACCGATGAACGGGTATCCGAGCCCGGCGGTGTGGCCCTACTATATCCGGAGCAGCCGGCTGGATCCGGACGAGAAGGAGGAAGTGTACCGGGCGCTGGGTGTGGAAGGCTAGGCGGGCGGCGCGGGGGTGGGGGAACCCACCCCCGGCCCGGAAAGGAGACGGCGATGAAGGGCTGGCTGCAAAAGAGGTGGTATACGAAGCAAACCCCGGAGGCGGTGCGGGCCGCGCTGGGCGATCTGGCCGAATGCTGCAAGATCCTGCCGCTGATCGACCCGGCGCAGGACCAGCGCCCGGCCCCGCACCCGCGGGAAGCCAAGGGTTATGCCTTGGGCTATCGGAGCAAAATCCTGCTGTATGGGCGGTACGGCCATCCCACGCTGGAAAGCGATATCCGCAACCGGCTGGGCCTGAAGTAACCATTCCGGGGGCCGGCAGGGAAGCCTCCGGCCCCTTTCCCCGATCTCGGGAGGCAACCATGATGCATCAAAGGAGAGTCTGGCAGGTGGCCCCGGCGGCCACCGTAGAGGAGCTGGCCCGGCTGCTGACCGGGCGCACCTGGGTGCTATGCCAGGGGTTTGCGCTGCAAGGCTACTTTTTCCTGAACGATGCGACCCATGAGGACGGGGCGGCGGAGTTCGGGGTGGTGCGGGCCAAAGACCTTTTACAGGTGGAGAGCATCACGTTTAGCTGGTGCAGCGAAGGGGAGGCGCGGGCGTATATCGAGCAGGTGATAACGGCTGCCTACGATGCGGCGGCCTGGGCCAGCGGGATCGGGGCCGAGCAGCTCCAGCTTCCCGACCGGCATGGCGTCTGCGGCCACTGCGCCTGATCCGAAGGACGAGGGGCCGGATCCGCTCCGGCCCCGGCGGCAGAGGGGACCCGGACCGGAGCAGGGGAAGCGGACCCACGCCGGTCGGGAAGCGCCACCCGCCCCGGCCCTTCCGCCCGATCTTACGCCCCTGGCGCGGAGCGGAGCAGCCCCCCACCGACCTTTGAGACCTTGCAGCGGAGGGGAGGGGCAGGTCAAGGGCGCAGTCGCGGAGCGATTCGAGCGAAGCGAGAACCCTTGACCTGCCCCTCCCCGGAGCGTATCATCTTTTTGTCGGTGGGGGGGCTGCGGAGCGGGGGCGTAAAGGGCCGCACGATCCCCAAGCGCCAGGCACGAGGCGACAAGTCCGGTCGGCACGCGGGAGAAGGGTTGTCTTCGCGAAGCGCGGAGCAATGCACGGACGAAGCGGGAACGGCGCCCGGCCCAGGCTCCCGGCGCTCCCCCTTTCCTTCCCTGAAAAGCGCTTTGCCGTAGGGCGTTCCGAAGACGCACCGCACCCGACCCGTCTTTGAGCCGGGAACGAAAACGGGCGGCCTGTGCAAAAAATGCGGCGACCCGCCGATAATAGAGGAAAGCGGGAGACCACATTGATCCATGTCGCCCGGGGAGGCAGCCATGTCCGCATTCGTCGCACCGGCGATTCTGATCGTTTCGTTCTGGTGTTTCTTTACGCTGGGGAAATTAGGGGGCGAACTGGCTCGCTCGAAGCATCCCGTCTGCCGGGTGGCGGGCGGGGTGTGCGGCGGGCTGGGCACGCTCCTGGCGGTGAGCTACAGCGCGGCGGGGATTCTCTCGCACAGCCTGATGGCGCTGTCGGCGGTGATGCTGGGCTATCCTTTGGGCTTCTGGCTCACCCTCCGGCGTCTGAAGGCCCCCGGACCCGGGTAGCGCGGACGGCGGGAGGCCGTCAGGAACGACAGAGGCCAGCCAGTGGGCGGCGGGCCGCTAGAGGCAGGGATACGGATATACACCAGAATTTATGTCCGTATCGCTGCTCTTTGGGACAGGATGGCCCTGCGGCCTGCGCCCTACCGCGGATCGTGCCAGGCTACCGCGGGAACGCCGGGGCTATCGCGTACGGGCCACCCTCCTAACCCCAATGAGTGGGCTGCGGCGGGTGGGGCCCGGATGGCCCCACCCGCCGCGGCCCTGCCGCGGATCATACCAAGCCCTCGCAGCACCCGCCAGCCTTCGCCACGGGACCCCACCCCTCCTTCCAACTTTAGGGTGCGGGGCGGGGGCCAGGACGGCCCCTGACCCGCGCCCCCACGCGGACTGTCGGTTCTTCGGGAGTCTCTGCCGCTTCCCCTCCCATCATATTGCCCCGCCATAGCTTTTCCCGGCAGCCCTTGTTCCCTTGACACCCGCCCTCCGGCCCGTGTAGGATAGAGTATGCCACCTGATTGCGAGCGCATGCAGCTGTTGGTCTGGACAGGGCAGGACCGGTTCGGCCACCCCTTCCAGGTGATCGCCTATGCCCCCACCCCGGAGGCCGCCCGAAAGGAGGCCCTGGCTCGCCTGCCGGACCGGGCGCTGGCCGCGGAGATCGCCCTGGCCCTCCTCCGGGACGCCCCGCAGGCGTTCGCCGCGCCCACGGCCCTGATCCTGGCCGATGCGCCCCTGCTGGCCGCCCCGGACTCCGCCGCCCCGGTGCGGCCCTGCGGCAGCCACCCGCCGCCGGAGGAGCCGCCGGGAACCAATGAGGCCCCGCCCCTTCAGCTCGGGCTGTGGGAGGAATAAACGAAGGAGAGATGCCGATGGAAGATGAGCCTGTCGCCCCTTGCCCGGCCTTGGCCGCGGACATGGAAGCCTTTGAAGCGTGGGAAGCGGACACCGGCCCGCCTTTCGCGCGGGGGCGTGAGGAGCGCGTGACCGCCCTGGTGGCCGCCATCGTGACCGGCCTGGTCTCCCGCGGCGGCGGATCGGCCCGGGCGAAACTATCCGAGGTGACCGCGCTCATCCCCGAGATTGTGGCAACCGCCCGCCAGATCGCCGCAGGGATGGAAGCGCCGCCGGAAGAGAAGCCGACGCTGACCCTGTACCGGCACGGTGAGGCAGAGAACACCCGGTAGCGCCCGTGAATCCGGCGGCATCGGCTGCCTTGACGCTATGGTCAAGGTTGTTTTACGGGAAAATTCTCATAATCCTTTCGGGTAATATTGCTTTTTGGTCCTGATTATGGTATCCTTTCTACTGGCGGGCAGCGGCAGGCGGGATCCCAGGGCCTCCTTGATGCCGGACGCTTTGCCTCCGCCGGGGACGCCCATCCTTCGCCGGAGCGCAGAGGGATGGCCGCCTGAAGGGGTCCGGCCTGCGCGCAGATACGCTGCCCCTGCCGCATTTCCCCACCAGCGCCAGACCTGCCGTGTATCCGTACGTTGGCGTTTCCACCAACCCCTCTGGTACAACATTACGGTTGATATGAAAATGGGTGTTGACATCCCATAAACATTGGTATATAATAGTTTGGGCCTGCGTATACAGGAGAATGCTCGTTATTTCGATTATTTCGATTCCCACCGGGGGGGCCTGAAGAGGTGCGGGTGACACCCCGCCATCCGCACCCCTTGATATGCACGGGGCTGCCTGATATAATAAGGCAGCTCAAAAAGCGAAAAGCCAGGTGTTCCCGCACCTGGCTTTTCCGAAACCATAGGATTTGGCGGTCCTAAACGCCGGTATGGATTTACCATACCCGGCTCGTGGGTCATAGTTGCCTATGCCCTCTGGACATATTTTACCATGTTGCGCTATCCCTTGTCCAGAGGGCCGGGCCAGAATTTTGGCTTTCCGGCTCTTTTTTGTAAATTTTTCGGCTTCCGGCATCAGGGATTGCCGCGGGTCGCCCTCCGGGGGGTCGGGGCGTTCGGCGGAGACTGCGGAGTCTGTTGCCGGTCGCCCTCCGGGAAGCCCCGGGCCTGGAACCCGGGGCTTCCCCCGAATCCATCGAGGAGGCGGTCTGATGACGGCAGCACTCGATTTTCTCGCCGCTTTGGGGCCGGCCCGCACCTACGAGCCGCGCCTGTGCCGGCTGCTGGGCGGGGTCGTGCCCGCCCTGGTCTGGTGCGGCGTGCTGGAACGGACCGACGCCCGCTCGGAAGGCGACGGCTGGGTCCGGTGGGCCGACGCGGTGATCGCCCTGGAGATCGGGGCGAGCGCCAAAGAGCAAAGCCGGGCGCGGCGCTACCTCATTCGCAAGGGGCTGCTGGAAGTGAAAGAAACCGGCCGGCCCGGAGTGCGGCTGTACCGGATCCCCAAAGAGTCCCTGGAAGCCGTCCGGTCCGCGCGGGGTCTCTCGCGCTCCGACCGGATCCGCTGCGCCCCGGCGGACCGCACGGCACCGGAGGCCGGCCATGAAGCGTGACCCGGCAGCGGCCCTTTCCCTGACCGGCAGTGTCAGGCTGGATGCCCCTGTTGCAAAACGCAACATCGGTGTTGCACAATGCAACACCGTGATGGCCGAACGCCCCCGATCTGCCCGCCTTCCGCCACCAACCCTTCCGCCTCCCCCCTTCAGCCCCTGTCCGCCCCCCGTGCGGACTCCTTCCCGCTTGAGGAGACCCGTTTGCCATGACCTTCACCGATGCGTTACAGCCCTTTGGCCCGGCGCTGACCTTCAGCCCCCGGCTCTGCCCGATCCCAGGCGGCACGAACTCCACGATTTCTCCGTCCGATCCGCTCTCCGGGGCGGACCCGGACGGCTGGACCGCGCAGGCGATAGAGTCGATCCGGGAGGCCTCCGGCCTGATCCGCACCGAGCAGGAAACCTGCCGGAAGCGCCTGAAGGCGAAGGGCTTCCTGGAAGAAAAGTATCAGGGCCTGCCGCGCAAGCTCTATGTCCGGGTCAATAAAGAGGCGCTCCACCAGGCCTGGCAGCGTCACCGGGAACTGGCACGCCCTCATGCGGAAAACCCGCCCTATGGGCAAGAGGAAGACGAGGAAGCGCCTGCCCCGGGCGATTCCGATCCCGTGTTGTCTCCGCTCGCAGTTTCGGCCCCGACCAAGGAGGATCCCGGATGTCCCGCGTTCTGATCCCTAACAGCACCCAGATTCCCGATGTCATCCTGGATGACTGGATGGCCCGGCTTTCCGGGTCGGAATTCAAAGTTCTCATGTATGTCGCCCGACGCACCTACGGCTTCGGCAAGCGCGAAGACGCTATCAGCCTCAAACAGATCATGGAGGGCATTCAGAAGCGGGACGGATCCTGGCTCGACCACGGCACCGGCCTGTCCAAACAGGCGGTCGTCAATGCTTTGAAATCGCTGGAGGAGCAGGGGCTGATCGTCCGCATTCAGCACCTGAGCGCATCTTCCGGAGAATACGCGGAAAACACCTACGAGATCAACCTTCAGCGGGAGGAAGAAGCGCCCGAAGGGGTAGTCCAAAAATTAGACTACCCCGGGGTAAAAAATAGACAAGGGGTAGTCCAAAAATTAGACTACCCTAGTCTAAAAAATAGACAAGGGGTAGTCCAAAAATTAGACACACAAGAAACAGAGCAAGAAACAGAAGTACAAGAGACACAACAACAACCCGGTACGAATACGGTACAGGACGTAAATCACCCCTCCATCGCTCCCAACCCACCGCCTCAAGCTGTTGTTGTTGCTCTGACGGATGCCTTAACGGAAACCGGGATCACCCGGCAGGTGGCCGAAGAACTGATCCGGAAGTACCCGCCCGAATCCTTACGCCGCCAGATGGAGTGGCTCCCGCAGCGCAAAGCAGAGGATCCGGCTGCCGTATTGGTCGCCGCCATCACGGAAGACTGGGCCCCGCCCCCGGCGGTCCTGAAAACC
>JADLDR010000097.1 GCA_020846535.1 Armatimonadota bacterium
TTCCTATCGCTAAACCCAACAATATAGCGATCATAACAATAATCGACAAAGTGCTGTAACGGATTTGGCACATCTCGATAAAACTCCTTATTTATATATTTAATGCTGTGGTAGGATAAAAGGGACGAGAAGGGCACGTCATCCTGACAACTCGATAAGAGCAAAATTTCTCAGGTTTGGAAAGAGTATCTCACAACCACATAAAATATCAAGACGGTAAGGGCTAAATTTTCAGTATTTTTTGCCGGTTTGTTGGCAACAGTCACAAGAGTAGATAGCACAAAGGCTACTGACCCGGCCTGTCCCGCCCTCGGCGACTTCCCGGCCCACTTTACAATCGCCGGGGTGTCAGGGGGAATGTCCAGTGACGGCAGGGTTTGTTCAAAGAAGGCTAGCCCTTTTCAGGGGGAAGGGCCAGCCTTGCGAACATCCTCTTTCCTCAGGCAGCGCCACGCCTGCGGAGCCACCAATTCTTTTCACCTCCGCAGAGAACCCGTCGCCCCTCACCCGGTCGGCTTGCGGATGCCGAAAAGCGCCTTCGTTCGGGCCTCGATGCTCTGGGAGAGAGTCTCGCCCAGGTGGAGGCCGTTCAGGGCTTCCGTATGGCTGTAATAGGTCAGGTATTGCCGGGCCAGTTCGGGTTCATCCGCTTCATAGAGCTTCAGGGCCGTCCGCTCCACGGCTTCCTGGCGGGCGATCAGACCGGACTCGAAGGCTTCCAGGGCTTCGGCCACCTCCGGGCAAAAATTGTCCGGGTGTTCCATCGTCAGATAGTAGAGCCGCTTGCAGGACTGGAAGGCGTAGCGCGTGGACTCGATGCCCTGGCGCTCCGCGTCCATAAAGCGGGAAGATTCCCCTTCCGTGAGGTAGCGATGCCAGCCGTATTCGGGCGGGATATCGGTCGCGCCCAGACAATAGGGTATAAAAGGGGCGGCGGCAGGCGTGGCGGCGGCGACCCAGAGGACGCCCAGTTCAGGGTGAACGCCCTCGCGCAGGTGGGCGACCTGCCCGTAGCCGGCGGAATCGCGGGTCAGTTCCGGGTCGCGTACCGCCGCGATCATCTCCCTGAGGCCGATCCTGCCCCTGAGTCCGGCCAGCCGCTCCTCCATCATGGCGACCGCCTCATGCCGCATCTCCCCGTCTCCGTATATCCGATTCACATTGAACGGCTCGCCCGAATACGGGTTGTGCCATCCCCGCTCCGCAGCAAAGAAGACCAGATTGGGAGACCCCCTGTAGCCCGGGCTGTCCCGGTAATCGAGCGGGATATCGCCGATATAGCCGGGGCGCGAGACGCGGATATCGTCCGGCCCGAGCCGCTCCGCCGCCCACAGCCCCGCTCCGCCGGCAAACTCGATCAGGATCCACCCCTCGTTCACATCCGCGAACAGGTGCGAATTGCCGCCGTAGGTGGTGTAGCCGTATTGATCGATCAGCCCCCCGATGATCTCCACCGCCTCCCGGGCCGTTCTCGCCCGCTCCATCGCGATCCGGGAGAGGTCGCTGTACTGGGGGCCGCGCTGAGGATTGGGCGTCATCTCCCTGAGTTCGCTACGCGAGGGCGACCAGATATCGCGGCCCGCGACATGGTATTCGTTCAGCCCGCCGTTGGTGAGAGGGGCCGGAAAGCCCGCATAGGCGGAGTAGTTCATGGTGATATATTTCGCTGTCCGGGCGGCCTGAGGGATCTTGATCAGCTCGCCCGGATAGATCGCGGCATGGGTTGCGCCCACCGTCATCGTGGCCTCTGGCGGATGCTCGCGTGCCGGCACGATCTCCAGCCAGTGGCTAGACGGCTCATCGCCATAACCGGCGAGGAACACGCTGCCATCCGCGGTCAGATTCTTGCCCACATAGATGCCATAGCTCATATCGGGTTTCCTTTCGTTTCGCTGCGTCGAGTTGATCGATAATTCTCCCCATAGAGCCTTCTCTCCTCGCTTCGCCAGGGGCAGGACTTCCCTGCCGCGCATCGAACCTCCTGAAGAAACCTCGCGAACACGGAGGGGATCATGCCGCTCTGCCTTATCCTTGCCTTGCTTCTCCTGCCCTTTCTGGCCGGCGCTGCCCGCGCCTCCGAAACCCGCGATTTCACCCGCGACCGGCTGGCGGACCGGGTGAAAGGCGGCTGGGTCGGAATGCTGATCGGCGGCCTGGAGGGGCTGGCCCATGAGTTCAAATATAACGAGCAACCCCGCGAGACCCTCCCTGATTTCGAGATGCTCCCCGGCGGTGCCGAAACCGATGACGATAACGATTTCGAGTGGACGCACCTCTACTATATGGATCGGGAGAAGGCCCTCCGGCTCCCCTACGAGCGCATCGTCTCCATCTGGAAAGAGAATATGAACACCGGCCTGTGGGTCGCCAACAAACGGGCGCGGGAGCTGATGGACGAGGGAATCCTCCCCCCGAAAACCGGAGACCCCGCCCTGAACCGTGCCGCCTGGTACAACCTGTCGGGCCAGTTCTGCGTCGAAGCCTATGGCCTGATCGCCCCGGGGATGCCGCAGGCCGCCGCCGGGATCGGCCTGCACTATGCAAAAATCGCCGTCTCCGGGGAGCCGCTTCAGGCCGCCCAATACTGGACAAGCCTCATCAGCCTGGCCGCCGTCGAGGAGGCCTCCCTTCCCCGGATCATCGTCCGGGCGCTCGATGCGGCGGACGCGAAAAGCGCCCTCTCCGAGGCCGTCCGGGATGCCCTCGCGCTCCATAAGAGCCTCCCTTCGGACTGGCAAGAGGCCCGCCAGCGGTTCGATGCCCGCTGGCGCATCCGGAAGGGCTGGAACGGCAACTCTACCCCGCTCAACGGCGGGATGGTGGTCCTGGCCCTGCTCTACGGCAAGGGCGATTTCACCCGCACCCTGCAATACGCCATGGCCCTGGGCCATGACGCCGACTGCAATGCCGCCACCGCAGGCGCGGCAGCGGGCGCTCGGCTGGGATACCGGAAGATCGCCGCCCTGCCCGGCTTCCGCATGGCCGACCGCTTCATCAACCGGACGCGCCCCGGCCTGCCCCGTGAGGCCGCCGTTTCGGAGCAGGCGGAGATGCTCATGCGGGTCTGCGAGCAGGCCATCCTCGAAAACGGCGGCCAGAAGCGAACCGTCCGCGGCACGCCCGGCTACCGGATCGCCCTCCAGCCTGTGAAGAATCTGGAGAAACTACCGCCCGATGCCAAAAAGCCCCTCGATCTTGCGGAACTTCTCATCGGCGATATAACCCTGCCCCATGAGGCCCGTCCCCTGGGTGTCCCTGAAAGCTACAGCTGGGCCGTGAAGCCCCGCGCAGGTCACAGAGCAGCCCCTCCGGAGGGCTGGAAGGCGGCGACCATGTGGGGCCAGGTCTATGAGGCGGAGGGCGGCAGCCCCGTCTCCAATGTCCGCATCCAGATCCGCGAGCCTGTCCTGCATTGCCTGAGCAAAAAAGACGGCCTGTGGCGCGAATTGCAGCGCGGCCCTTCGGTGGAGGGAGCAGCCTATCGCCAGGATTTCGCCCATGACGAATCCGTTCCCGCCGATGTCCGCAGCGAGCCGGACGGATCGCTATCGGTCAAGCTGGCTCCGGGCCGCAACTACCACTTCTGGCCCTCCGCCGGAAGGGTGGCGATAGACCCGGGGGACATCGCCGGCATGGCCTCCGCCTTCAAAGCGAGGCTGGTTGCGGACGACCCGGCCCGCCCGGACGACCGGGGCCGCGCTCGCATTGTCGCTTCCTCCGGGGGCGACTACTGGCGCTCTTCGGACGCCGTTTGGAAAGCCGACTGGAGCAGCAACGGCGACTGGGCCATCGGCCGATTCCGGTTCGTCACCTCCGAATGGCAGATTTTCACCGCCTGCGCCGCAGACCCGGAAACTCTGCGCCGGAACCCGCCGCCCCTGGAACGCTGAGAAATCCATAAGGAGATCGTTATGCCCGATCCGCCTCAAGAACGCGAAATTGTCCGCTCCCTTGCCCGGCGGGTAGCCGAGATCGCCGCCCTGCCCGCCCAGCAGGAGCGCATCGAGCTGTGGACCCGCCTCAACCGACTGGAGCGCGTGCGCCCGCCCATCCACATCCAGGCCCTCGATGCCAATATTTGGGAGGATCTGATCCCTCCCTCAACCCTTGTCGCCACGGACCCTTTCCTGAGGGGCCAGGAACTGATGCTCCGGAAGCGCATCTACGCCTGGGAGGAGTTCCAGGACGACCGCGTGACCGATGATATCGTGGTCTGCCCCCTGGTCGTCGAGGGGATGGACCTCGGCATTCATGAGGAGGTGGATCAGTCCGATATGCGTTGGGGTGCGCACGCCTACCGGAGCGTGATCGCCGAGGAACGCGATATCGAGAAGATCCAAGTCGAGCAGGAGGTGCGCGTCAACGTGGAGGAAACCCTCCTTCGCCAGGCCCGCCTTTCCGAACTGTACGAGGGCATCCTGCGGGTGGAGACGCGCGGCCCCGATTTCTTCTGGTTCGCGCCGATGGATCAGTTCGCCACCTGGCGCGGCATCCAGCAGATGTTCGTGGATCTCCTGGACCGCCCCCGGTGGGTGTGCGAGGCTCTCGAACGGATCACGGCGGCCCACACGAACCGGATCGAGCAGCTTGAACGGCTGAATGTCCTCTCCCCCGGCCACCGCAACACGATGCTCGGATCGGGCGGCTATGGCTGGACGGATCGCCTACCCGGGCCCGATTTCGACGGCAGGCATGTCAGGCTGAAGGACCTCTGGGCGCGAGCCGCAACGCAGATTTTTACCGAAGGCATCTCCCCTGCCATGCACGAAGAGTTCGCCATCCGCTACGAAAAACGCCTTCTGGAGTGTTTCGGCCTGAGCTGCTACGGCTGCTGTGAGCCGCTCCACCGCAAGATGGGCGTCGTACGGAACATCCGGAACCTGCGGCGCGTCTCGATGAGCCCGTGGGTGGATATTGCGGCAGCCTCCGAGGCGGTAGGGAAGGATTATATCTATACCCACAAGCCGAATCCCACCATCGTCAGTATGGAGGAGTGGCATCCCGACCTGGCCCGCAGGCAGCTTCGGGACGCTCTGGAGAAAACCCGGGACAATGTGGTGGAAATCAACCTCCAGGACCTGCACACTGTCCGGGGCGAGTCTCGCCGCTTGACCGAATGGAGCCGGATCGCCCGCCGCCTGGCCGAAGAATACGCCTGACCACTCCGAAGGGGGGAACCTACCATGTCCGCCGGACGCTATCTTGCGATTCTTGTCATCATCCTGCTGGCCTGCCTTCCCGCCCCGGCCCAGCCAATTGTCCCTGTTCCGCTGCCCAACCCCGGTTTTGAAGAGGGCGCGGAGGGCTGGAGCCTGCCGCAGAACGCCGCCATCGCCGAAGATCGGGCATCAGCAGGCAGGCGGAGCGCCCGCCTGGCCGTGGCAGACCCGATGGCCGAACCTGTCTATATCACCCGGACGGTCCCGATCACCGGCGGAGGCCGCTACCGCGCCCGATGTCGGGTCAAGACCGAAGGCGTATCGCCCAGGCCCGGCAGGATGGAGAGCGTCGGCGCGGGCCTGATCGTCGAGTGGGCGGACAAAAAGGGCCGGTGGTTCGCCGCAGGCGACTACGCCACCGGCCTCTTCGGGGATAACGACTGGACGCTCAAAGAGATAGAGAACCTTCGCTCCCCCGAGCAGGCGAGATTCGCGATTATCTACCTGGCCCTACGCGGCGCGGGGACGGCCTGGTTCGACGAGATCGAGATTACCCGCGAGGAACGCAGCCTGGCCCGCCTCTTTCCGCCCCCGGGCCGCTCCTTACGGAGCAACCGGCCCGAATTCGCCTGGCAGGACGATCCGGACGCCTCCTATTATCTCCTGGAGTTCTCCCGCGATCCGGCCTTCCCGTCGGCTGTCACCAAGCGGATCCGGACGGAGGTCGCCCGCGCCCGGCCCGCCTCCCCGCTTTCCCCGGGCCGCTGGCACTGGCGCGTTACGGCTCCCGGGTACGTCCCCGGAACCCCCTGGCGCTTCAGCCAGACCGCCCCGGCGGACGCCGATACCACCCCGCCCCGCATCGAGGCGGATCCCGTTCGCGTCAGGAGCTTCGGGGAAGCCGCCCGGGTCAGGATCAAGGCAGACGGCGACCGCGACCGCCCGAAGGTCAAGGCAGTTTGGCACGGTAAGAATCTCTCTATCGCGCCGGAGCCGGAAAGCGACCTGTTCATCCTCCGCTCCCCGCGCTGGGATCCCGGACTGAACCGGATTACCCTTACCGCTTCCGATGCGAAGGGCAATGCCGCCTCGGAAACGCTCCTGGTACTCTTTCGCCCGGCTCCGGCCCGGCCTGTCTCTATCGATCCGGACGGGACCTACCGGGAAGGCCGGAAAAGGATTTTCCCCCTGGGCATCTACCAGGTCTCCCCGGAAGCCATGCCGACCGTGAAGCGGGCCGGGTTCGAGGTCGTTCATGATTATCGCTTCGAGGGCAGCCCGGACGACCGGGACGCTCTGAACTACCTGGATGCGGCGGCAAGGGCCGGGCTGCGGGTTTTTATCGGCTTCGACCGGGGCGGCTCCACGAAGAAGGGGCTGGTGCAGGGCAATAAGGAACACATCATCGAGCGGGTGGCTGCCCTCTGCGCCCATCCGAGCCTCTTCTGCTGGTATCTTTTCGACGAACCGGAAATCGCCAGCCAGTACATCTCTCCCAAGACCCTCACCGCCTATGCGAACCTGATCCGCCGCCTCGATCCCTATCACCCGGTGGTGGTGACCACCTGGGGGCCGCGCATGGCCGCCTACCGGCGCAGCTTCGATACCCACTGGACCCAGGCCTACACCACCCCTGCGGGCGTGGTCAGCCAGATCGAGGAACACCGCCGCCTCCTGGGGCCGAAAACGCCCATCACCCTTCTGGCCCACTGCTACGACCGGGACCAGTTCGAGGCTTCCCGGAGAGGCCAGCCTTTCGACCCGGCCCGCTTCCGGCCCGATCCGGACTGGATGATGGCGGCGGCCTTTGCCGGGGTCACGCAGCGCGTGAACGGCCTCTGGTGGTGGTGGTACGCCGACAAGGCGGAGGATTGGCCGACAGTGGCCGATGTGCCTGCCGCCTGGGAGGGCCTGAGCCAGGTCGTCCAGCGCCTCCAGGCGCTGGAGCCGGTCATCACAGACCCCGTCCGCCCGCAAACCGGCAGCATCAATATCAGCGGCGGCAAAATCCACTGGTGGCGCAAGCGAACAGGCAAGCAGACCACCCTGATCGCGGTCAGCACCTCGGAGCAGCCCGTCAGGGTATCCCTTCCAGCCCCGGTCATCGGTCCGGTCGACTTCGGGCGATACGGGGTGCATATTTACCGGTATCGGTAGCTGTGACGGGGCGGTCGTCCCTACGGCTCTTTTCGGAGACAGTTTCCATGAAATGGTTTCGTCTCTGCCTGCTTCTGTTACTGAACGCCCTGACAGCATGGGCCGCGCCCGCTGATTCCGGAAGCGCAATGCCGAAGGCGACTGTCCTCGGCCCGGCGCAGGATGTCCGGCTCATCGAGGACTTTACCGCTGACAGGAAAGCTCTGTGGCCGGCTCGGGGCGGGGAGAATATCGCCTACCGAATAGACACCGGCTATCATATCCCCGGTGTCGCAGCCACGCTCATGAGGATCGGGCTGAACCGGAAGAGCGCCTCGGACGGCGAACCCTCCCATAACTGGTTTCAGGTCGCCCGAAAAGGCCTCCCGGCGGACGCGATCCCTACGGAGGCGGACGGCCTGCGCCTCATGCTCGGTTCGCATACCGAAGCCCAGTGGTGGGTTTCGGTGGGGCTGGTCACGGAAGGCGGCGCGTCTTTCTCCTATGTCATAGACCATCCGTTCCCCGCAGGGCGCATGATCGAGTATAACATCCCCTTCGAGGAATTCCGGTCTCACGCGCAGGCAAGGCTCTCCCGCGAACAGGCCGCCGCCGTCCGTGAGATATCCTTCACGCTTTCGGCAGGTGGCCCGGCCTTCTACCTGGATAAAATCACCGCATATCGCCGGGAGCGTTATGGCTGCTGGCTCGATTTCTCCACCTCGCACCCGGCCACCAATCTCTTTCAGCGCACCGATCCGGTCACGCTCGTTTTCACGATAGGCGGCGCGCTGCCCGACAATGCTCGAGGCTTCCGCTACGAGGTGTCGGACTACTTCGGCAGGATCGTTTCCCGGGGCAGGGTTCCCTTCAGCGGCTCGGCGCGATACCGCCTCCGGGCCACCCCGAAAATCCACGGCTACTATGAAGCCAGAGCCTTCCTGACCGATGCGCAGGGTAAAGACATCGAGAAACGCTCCTGCATCCGCACCGAAGGGACGGTCCCGGAAGGCATCGGTACCTTTTCCGTCCTGCCGGCCACCCTCCGGGAGAACCGGGCCCTTTTTCAAAGGATGGGGCAAAACGCCTTCTTCGGGCTGCACGGCGATTTTCTGGGGCTTGCCGACCATATCGGCCTGGC
The DNA here is from genome assembly GCA_020846535.1 of Armatimonadota bacterium. GTDB lineage: Bacteria > Armatimonadota > JADLDR01 > JADLDR01 > JADLDR01 > JADLDR01. Next base: position 8,437 of record JADLDR010000097.1, read on the forward strand.
CTGGCGGTTCGATTATTCCGCCTGGCGCTTCCTGGAACCTTCCCAGCCCGACCCGGAGGCAGGGATGCCCGACTGGGTGAAGGAAGCCATGGCCCGCCCGCCCCAGCCGCCCTATCGCCTCCACATACAGCCCTTTCTCTTCAACCTGAAATCCTCGCTGCCGGAATGGGCGAAAAGCGGCAGCGAGAAAGCCCCGGCCTTCAAAGACTGGGCCGATGCAACGGCCCTGCTTCGCCGCCATGTGACGCTGGAGAAGCGCCTCTACCCGCACATGAGGCCCCGGATTTACGGCGGAGGATGGGAAATCAACCTGAACATGCCGCCCTATATCAGCCAGCCGCCCGAGCATACCCCGCAGGACGTGGCCGAATTATACCGGCGCGTGCGCGAAACGGTGAAGGCCGAAGACCCCGGCGGCATCGTCATCGGCCCCTGCCCATCCACTCTGAATATCGAGTGGTTCGAAAGGGCCTTCAGAGCAGGCGTGCTGGAATATCTGGACGGCATCGAAACTCACGGTTACAACGATGGAGTGGTCACCCCGGAAGAGAACGACCTGCCGGGCAAGATCAGGCGGCTGAATGCGCTGATCAGGCGGTATAAGGGCAAAACCCTTCCTATTTATATCACGGAACGCGGAGAACGGGGAATTCTGGGCGCGGGGTCGCTGCACCGGGAGCAAGCCCGGAAGATGGCGCGGGCCGCCATAATCCTCAAGGGAGAGGGCATCCGCGCCTTTCTCCCCTTCTACGGCATCGACTACGACCGCGAGGGCTACGGTTTCGCCTTCAACCCGGACGTGGACGCCCCTTCCGGCCCGTGGGCCACGAAGCGCATCAGCCCCAAGCCTATGGCAAACGCCGTAGCGGCCTGTGCAAAGCTTCTGGAGGGCGCTGCCCCGAAAACCCGTATCAAAACACTCGGGCCCGACGTTTGGGCGTATGTCTTTACCCGCAAAGGCCAGACGGTCACCGCCGCCTGGACGACCGGCAGGAAACGCAAAGTGCTGCTGCCGGTAGGAAGCGCGCGGGCGGCGGAAGTGGTCAATATCATGGGCCACACTTCGAGAGCCGTTCCAAGATCGGGACGTCTGGCGCTCGTAATAGACGATACGCCGGTGTATGTGGTGATCAGAGAAAAGGGCCCATAAAGGGCTTCGGCGAAAGCCTCCGGGACAATATCTTGCTCGGCCTGCCGGCAGATCGCTTCGATCCGGACGACGCTCTTGGCGATACGGTTCTGGAAGAGGATACCGCCCGGATGCCGGACGGGGCCGATACCCGGATCGGGCCGCGCGGCGTGCGGCTTTCCGGCGCTCTGGATATCGAGACAGAGCGCCTCTTGTGGGAGAGGATCCTCGCCCGGCCCGGGGCCACCTGCCAGGCCGTCTCTCACTCACGCTTCGTCCAGAACCGGGCGGATACCGTTCTCGTCCTCAAAGACGGGCGGCTGGAAGCGGCGGGGCCTCCGGAGAACCTACTGCAAACATCCGAAGAGATGCGCCTCATCTGGCACGGCAAACTTAGGCCCGGACGATCCTGGAAGCGGTTAGCCCCTCCCTCCGACTGCCCGGCAGTCGCCTCTTCCACCAGAGAGCGCCGCAAAACCATTTTCCCCGTCCGAGCCGTAGGAGCGATCCTTGTGATCGCCCTCTTGTCTGCCCCCTGACTCCAATACCCCTTCCTGGCCGGGAAGACCCGATCCCTCAGTTCTTCAGACTCGTGATCGGCGCGGGGATGCGCCCGCGGCGCTGGATGAAGGCCGCGGAGCTTTCCCGGTGGACGGGCATCACGCTTCCCTCTCCGAGCAGACCCTTGTGGCCTTCGAAGCGCACCCAGTCGCCCGGATGCTTGCCCGGAACGGGAGCGATCCTCACCGAAGTCGTCTTGTGATTGATGACCCCGATTGCCATCTCATCGGCGATGATGGCGGAAAGCGTTTCAGGCGGGGTGTCGCCGGGGACGATGATCATGTCCAGGCCAACAGCGCACACCGAGGTCATGGCCTCCAGTTTGTCCAGGGTGAGAGCGCCTTGGGCGACCGCCTCGATCATGCCCGCATCCTCGCTGACCGGGATGAAGGCTCCCGAGAAGCCGCCCACATAGGAAGAGGCCATCGCCCCGCCTTTTTTGACGGCATCGGTCAGAAGGGCAAGGGCCGCCGTCGTGCCGTGCGTGCCGCATTGCTCCAGCCCCATCAGCTTCAGGATATGGGCCACGCTGTCCCCCACCGCCGTTGTCGGGGCCAGGGACAGGTCGACGATGCCGAAATCCACGCCCAGGAGACGGGAAACCTCCCGTCCCACCAGTTCGCCCACCCGGGCGATTTTGAAGCTGGTACGCTTGATCTCCTCCGAGATCTGCCCCAGGTCGGCGTCCCCCAGTTTTTCCAGCCTGGACCGGACCACGCCCGGGCCGCTGACGCCGATATTGATGACCGCCTCCGGCTGGCCGAAGCCGTGAATCGCCCCCGGCATGAAAGGAACGTCTTCCGGCAGGTTGGCGAAGGTCGCCAGCCGGGCGCAGCCGACGGCGCTCCGGTCCACGGTACTCTCAGCCGTCTTCTGGATGACATGCCCCATCCGGGCGACCGCATCCATATTGATGCCGGTGCGCGTGGAGGCGACATTCACCGCAGACATTACATAATCCGTGGCGGCCAGGGCTTCAGGGATGGACTCCAGCAGGCGCAGGGCGCTGGGAGTGAAGCCTTTATGGGCCAGCGCGGAAAACCCCCCGATGAAATCGACCCCGACCTTGCGGGCCGCCTCGTCCATGGCCTGAGCGATGGGCACATAGGAGGGAGCCGAGACAGGGGCCGCCACGATGGAAATGGGCGTCACAGCCAGCCGCCGGTTGATGATCGGAACCCCGTAAAGCGACTGCGCCTCCTCGCACGCCTCGATCAGCCCGCGGGCGACGGACAGGATTTTACGTTCGATCTTCCGGCAGACATCTCCCAGACCGGGATCGGCGCAGTCCTGGAGACTGACGGCCAGAGTGACGGTGCGGATATCCAGGCCCTCCATCTCGATCATCCGGATCGTTTCCAGCACCTCATCCGAACTGAACAGCGTCATGGGAGGCTCCTTTCAGGGCCGGTGCATATATTGAAAGACCCTCTCATGCTGGACGAGGATTTTATAGCCCTTCTCCTCTCCCAGCCGGGTCATCTCGCTCACGAACCGCTCGAAGCGGTCGGGCGCATGGGCGATTTCCACGATCATCAGCAGATTGAAATAGTCCTGGGTCATTTTCTGGCTGATATCCATAATATTGCCCTCCATCTCGGCGATCCGGGTCGTCACCTCGGCCAGCACCCCGACCCGGTTCTTCCCCACCGCTGTCACGATCATTCTATCGATCAAGATTCCCACCCCGCTTTGTTCGGTCATTCCGACATTCACTATTCTTCTCTGTTCCCGGAAATCCTGCTTTCCGGCAGGGAACCGGAAGCCTATCGCGAATGAAAAGCCCCGGGACATTCGCCCGTCTTTCATGGTAAGGAGCGGAAGCAGCGGAACGGTTGCCTCCCATAACTATCCGGATCAGGAATGTTAGCAGGGCTTCTAAAGCCGGGGCGTTCGCGACCCGGCTCCGCGGGCGACCCCTGCCATGGCTTTATTACGGAGGTATCATGTCCGAACTCGATCAACTGACCACTGAAGCCGTCAACCCGGCCACCCGAGAGATAGACCGGGTTTCGATTCTCGAAGCGCTGGAGATGATGAATAAAGAGGATGCCTCTGTCTCCGGCGCTGTTCGCAGGGAACTGCCTCATATCGCTCGGGCCGTGGAGGCCGTTGTGGCCGCGCTGTCGGCAGGAGGGCGGCTTTTTTATGTCGGGGCCGGAACCAGCGGGCGGATGGGCATCATCGATGCGGCGGAATGCCCGCCCACATTCGGGGTTCCTCGGGAAATGGTTCAGGGCGTGATGGCCGGGGGAGACAGGGCCGTGATCTCCCCGGCGGAAGGCGGAGAAGATAGCCGCGAAAACGGAACGCAGGCCCTTGAGACAAGGCAGGCCGGGCCGCAGGATGTCGTGATCGGCATAGCGGCCAGCGGGCGAACCCCGTTCGTTCTGGGCGCGATGGAATACGCCCGCTCGGTGGGCGCGAAGACCGTCTCCATCGCCAACAACCGGCCCTCCGAGATGGAGGCCCTGGCCGATATCGCCATCGCCCCGCAGACCGGCCCGGAGGCCGTGACCGGCTCCACCCGGCTCAAGGCGGGAACGGCGCAGAAGATGGCGCTGAACATGATCTCCACCATTTCCATGGTGCGGCTGGGGAAAACTTACGGCAACCTGATGGTGGATGTGCGGGCCACCAATGAAAAACTGCGCCGCCGCGCCCTCCGCCTGGTGATGCAGGCCACCGGAGTCGATGAAGGGCCTGCCTCCCGTGCGCTCTCCGATTCCGGCGGCCACGTCAAAACCGCCGTCGCCGCCCTCCTCCTGAATATCCCGCCAGCCGAAGCCAGGGAAAGACTGGAAGCCGCCGGAGGGATGGTGAGGAAGATGGTGGAGGGGTGAGCGAAGCTACCGCATTCCCTTCCACGCCTCAAGCATCTTCCGGGCGACAGGGGCGGCGTTGTCGCCTCCATGCCCTCTTGCTATATAGACGGCAATCGCCACTGCGGGCTTGTCCGCAGGCGCAAAGCCGACGAACCACCCGTCTCTTTCGTCCGGGGAACCGGCCCGTTCCGGCGATCCGGTTTTCCCGGCCACAGCCAGGCCGGCTACAGCCGCCTTCTTCGCCGTCCCCCGTTCGACCGCCAGGCGCATCCCCGATTTCAGAACGCGCCATGTAGAAACCGAGTGGACAGGGCGTCTCATAAGCTGCCGCGCTTTGCCTGCTCCGGGCAGGCTGAGGAAGCGGCCTTCGCTGGCAACCAGGGCGGCAAGGCGGGCCATCTGCAGGGGTGTCACCCGGAAGGAGGCCCCCTGCCCTATCGCCAGACGGGCGACATCCACCGGATGGAACGCTCGATCCGGCAGGCTTCCGGGAGATTCGCCGGGCGGGCTGTATCCGGTTGTACGCCCGAGGCCGAACAATCGAGACCATTTGAGGAGCCTGTCTCTCCCCAGCCGCAGGCCCAGGGCATAAAAGTGGATGTTGCAGGAATGGGCAAGAGCCTCCCTTATATTCATCAGGCCGTGGCCGCCGCTCCGGGAGCACCATAGACTCCGCCGTTCCAGGGGAAAGACATTCCGGCATTCGATCCGGCGGGCGAGCCGGGTGACGCCCTCCTCCAGCGCGGCACATGCGGTGACGAGCTTGAAGACCGACCCGGGAGCGGCCTCCGCTCGGGCAGCCTTTTGTGGAGGCCAGGCGGCCAGAAGCCTGCCTGTTTTCACCTCCAGCATCGCGACACAGCCCTCCCGCCTGCCCAGCGACTCCCTGGCCCGGGCCTGTAGCGAAAGCCTCCCCGAGTCCGCCTCACCGCAGGCCCCTGGCAGGCAAAAAAAGAGCGCCAGGGCGGTTATGATACGTCCGGCGCTCGAATAAGGCATCAGAAACCTAACGGCTGCCGTCCGGGGTCATCGGAGCGGAGGCCTTTTGGGGCGCGGGCAGGCGGAACCAGCCCAGATCGAAGCCTGCCACGGCCTGCAATTTCTCGACACCGCCCTTATGCTCCCCGCTCACCGCGCGGGCCAGAAAAACCTTGACCCGAATCGAACCGGCCCGGGCCGGGATGTTCGAGAAGCGGGCGGTGTAGCCGATGGCCTGCTTTGCCGGAGACTCCCCCCTGCGCGGCCCGGTGATGCTGATCTCCCCCGGCGCGCTGACCGCGGAGTGGATTTTACCTGTGTCATCGGCCAGAACGAAGCGGAGGCGCAAAGGCTCCCTGAAGGCGGCCCCGTTCCTCGCCTGCACGGAGACGGTCAGTTCCAGAGCGCCGGGGATCTCAGGCAGACGCCGGCCTCCCTGGAGACTCGCTTCGTACCCTTCCGCCTTCAGGGGCGCGGCCTGCGCCCGGGCCGAGGGCGCGTAGTGGATCTCGGCGATCACCCAGCGTCCCTCTTCGAGCGCCAAGGCGTAGCGGATAGCGGTCGTTTTGGCCCTGCCGTCCGGGCCGCGGTAGATATGCTCCCCGCTGACGACGGCCCGGTCGGCCTCTTGTTCCTGGATCTCGCCCAGGGCGAACTCCTCCGTCTTGAGGGCTTCGAAGGCATCGCTCGATAGCTCGAAATACTGGCGGGCCGTCAGCTCGTGCGAGAACCGGCCCTTGATAAAGATGCGGATCGGGCGCGATTCGGAGACATGCTTCATCAACAGGTCGGCATTGCTTGTCTGCCAGGCGTTTTCCAGGTCGGCTATCGCCCCTTCCAGGGTGGCCTCTTCGGGCCGGGCCGGTTCGGCGGGACGGGCTTGGCTATCCGCCGGGACAGGCTCCGCGATGGGTTCGGTAGCCGGTATCGGCTCCGTGGCGGGCGTCTCGACAGGCTCGGGCTTCGGCGTGGTTTTGGGCGTATCGTCCGGGGCAGGAACCGGGTCGCCGAAGATCACCACCGGGCCGGTCAGCTCCGGATCGTAAGGGTAATACTCGTCGTCGCTGTAGTGAGGGTGCGGCTTTTTTTGCTGCTCCGCCCGGGTTTTCCGCTCGTATTTCTCCATCATGGGGCCGGTCGGCTGGGTATGGATATCGGTCGGACGGGGGCGGTTGCTTCCCGGAAGCGTGCCGCCTTGCTGCTCGCCCTGCGGATTGCCCTCGGGCCGGGGCCGATTGCTGTCCGGCAGCCGCTGCCGCTCCCGGTCCGCCGCAAGGGGCGTCCTTTCGGCAGGCCCGGATTTGCGCTCGAACACAGGGGTCTGCGGCTCCTCCTCCGGCCCCTCGCGCGGTTCCGGTTTCGGCTGCTCCTGCGGGGGCGTCTCCACCGGACGAGGCCGATTGCTATCGGAACGGGGCGGTTCCTGACGAGGCGGCTCCTTCTTCGGCTCGGGCTTGGGAGTATTCTGCCCGGGTGTGGGCTTCGGGGCCTCCTGCCGGGGCGGATCGCTTTTGCGCTCGAAGACCGGAGGGGCTTCCTTCTTGGGTTCGGATTTCGGCTCCGGGCGGGGCGGCTCCGGCTTTGGCTCTACCTTCGGCGGCTCGGGTCTGGGAGGCTCTGGTTTCGGAGGTTCGGGCCTGGGGGCTTCCGGTTTCGGCTCCGGTCTGGGAGGCTCGGGTTTGGGTTCGGGCTTTGGCTCCGGTTTAGGTTCGGGTCTCGGCTCGGGCTTCGGAGGCGCGGGCGGCGGGGGAGGCGGCGGGGGCGTTTCCTTTTTCGGGGGGTTGTCGCTCTTGCGTTTGAAGACCTGCGCCTGGGCCGTGTCGCCGTTCCAGAGGCAGCCCGCGCCGAACAGGACGGCCAGCGCCCCGGACAGCCAGCAGCGATACAGCCGATTCGTGCCGTTCATCTTCATTCACCTCTTCGCAATCGGACATGCCAAAGAGGGGCAGGTTCGGAACCTGCCCCTGCCGCGAGCGCCTGCCTATCCGTTTAGATCAGTGGATATACCACTGCGTTCTGCGGGTGGAGGATCCCACGGCAGTGATCCACCATTCGCCCTGATACCTCTCCAGGAGATAGCTGACGTAGAGCGTGCTGCGCTCCCCGTCCTGGTCTTCGTAGTCGTGCTTGATATAGACATAGGCCCGGCGCGTTCCCTTTTTGACCACGCGGTCGACATCGAACCGGAGGGTATCGATATTTTCGACGGCATCAAGGGTCATATTGTAATAGTCTTCCGGGCTGATGGAATAGTTATATTCCCCTTTGAAGTAGACCCTCAGGTTGTCCTTGACGCGCACGTGGCGCATCAGCGATTCGACATCCTTATCCGTCCAGGCCTTCCGGATATCCTCGATGGCGTAATCCAGTTCGCGGCTGGCGTCGGACAGGTAGTAGTCGTCATCATCGTCGGAGTCCGAGATATAGACCGGCCTCTCCACCACGACCACCCGGTCCCGGTAGACATACCGCGGATACGGCCCCAGAAAATAGCTGAAGTAGAGAGCCGGGAAGGTATAGTAAGGATCGTACGCCGTGCAATAGTTCGGGTAGTAGTAGCGATGCACGTATTGGCGATCATTGTATCGGTAGCGGTAGATTTTCTTCTCGTGCTTGTAGAACCGCTCGAAGGCGCTGGAGGCATGCGCTCTCGGATAGCTCATGCCGGTTCCCGACTGGCGGCCCCGCACCCCCGACGGGGTTGGCCGGTTGGACTGCGGCCTCTCCCGGTCGTTGTAGCTTCCGATCCGCCCGGAACGCTCCAGGTCGCCCCAGGTGCGCTCCACCGATTTGGAGGGAATCTCCCTGTCCTTGCCATCGGTGATCGTACCCGGAGCCGGGTCGGAACGCCGCCGGAATGCGCCTGTCCGCTCCCGGTCGGGAAGGTTGCCGCTGTCATCGGAGCGGCGGAACCGGTCACGGCCTTCCGAACGGCGGTAGATATTGTCGCGCTCCCCGCGATTGCCGGAGCCGGGCGTATAGGCCGGGCGGTCGGATCGGGGACGGTTGTTGTTCCAGTTACCGTCCCTGCGCCCGGCGAAAGGCTCGTTCCTTCCCCGGTCGCGGGATCTGTCGAAAGAAGGCGTTCGCCCGGCGGAGCGGTCTCTCTCGGAGGGAGAAGCGCGCCGCTCGAAAGACGGGCGATTCGAATCGCGAGACGCGCCTCTGTCGGTCCCGGCGTTAGATCGGCTGACGGAGGTGCTTCCGGCGGAGCCGGGCGATCCTTTGCTGCCGCTGCGGCGACCGAAGGCGCTGTCCGCAGAGACCGCTGCCATGCTCAACAAAATGCCGGCGACGGCCCATCCTGCCACCATTCCCTCGAAGCGCCGTCCCTGTGACCATCGCGATGATCTTTCCATGATGGTTTCCTTTCTGGGTTGTGCTTTGTGGCGCGACGCTTTGCCCGGCCCCCATGCCGCGCAAAGTTTACATCAGTAAAAAGCCCTCTGCTAATATTATACCGCTGCCCGGCCCGAATGTCAAGAAGCCTGCCCGGATGCCGTTCGAGGGCGGTCGCCGCTCGAACTGTAGGTGGTTTCCCGGCTTTCGCCGGGGAGCCTGAGCCTGACCGCTTTGCCGTCCGCTTCCCATGCCAGGGAAGCCACCGCATCCGTCTCGTTTTCCCCGATTTTCCGCGCCTTCCAATCGCTCCGGGAGACGACCCATACTTCCGTCGTTCCGTTTTGGAAGCGCAGGTAGGCGCAGGAGCGGCCGTCGGGCGACCAAACCGGGCTGTAGTTACAGCCCTCCACCGCCGAGTGAGTCACTTTCCCGGCCTTCGTGTCCAGAATGGCGAAATGCGCCCCGGCGAAGGAAGGCATCCAGATCACCCTTATCTGCCGGTCCGGGGAGAGGATCGTCTGTCCGTCCCACCGGAGGAGCGACTTCCAGGCGGGCGGGATCTCCGGCTTGCGGCCCGGGCTGGCCGATACCTGCAAGGCTTCCGCAGTGAATTCTGACAGCAGGTTCCGCAGCGCCCGGCAGGCTTCCACCGGAACCGGGCGGCTTTCGCCCTCGCGCAACAGCTTTTCGATAGACTGTCTGGCAAAATCGCCGGCCAGCCGCCGGTTGATCCGGCTCTTTCTCTGCGCGAAGAGAGGGTTCGCTTTCGGAATCAGCCCCAGCCTTCCCAGAATATCCAGGTGCTCGTAAGCCCAGTGCCCCGCGAGAACCTCATCCGCCGGGTCCGCATCAACTGCGGCAGGCCCGAACCACACCATAAAGAACAGAAGCAGGCCGGCTCTCCTGAGCCTGTATTTCATCAACATCCGGTGTCTCTCTTTCTACCGATTAGACGTTGGGAACGCGCTTTTTGATACATGGGTTTCCATCCTCCATCGGTAAGGGAGTTAGATTTCTTATCCTGCGATTCCTCTTCTGGGCTGAGTAGCCGACACATTTTAGAGAGAATGGCAAATCGAGACATGAACCTGGTGGCTTGGGATCGACGGAATGATGAAAGTTGACAAAATAATCCGGTCCCGCGGTAGCGGGGTTACCTAACCCCCCGGCCCCCTTCCCGAAACGGGAAGGGGGAGTAGACTGTGGCGTAATGTACCGCAGAGTTCTCCCCTCTCCCCGTTTCGGGGAGAGGGGCCAGGGGAGAGAGGTAACCCATCCCCCGTAACTGGATTATTTTGTCAACCTACATCATTCCGTCGATCCCAAGCCACTGGAATTCATTCCGTCAATCCTAATGTGCCGGGTAGTCAGCCGTCCAGGAGAGAGCGACCGGGGTGAAGTGTTTTTTCAAACGCCTTGCACACAGCCCTGCCCCTGCTCCCGTCAGGTTGCCAGAGCGTACGGCTTCATGGTATAATGTCTTGGTTTCAATTCCCTGTCAGAGGCATTTCGATGAAGCTGATCCGCACCGCCCAGACCCCTACCGAGGAGATTCAACGACTCCTCGCCCCCTCTCCGCTCACCGGAAACCGGGAAGTGGAGGAGGCCGTGCGCGTGATTCTGGAGGACGTCCGGCTGCGCGGCGACCGCGCCGTGCTGGACTACACCCATCGCTTCGACTGTCCGGGCCTGAAAACCCTGAAGGCGTCCCCGTCCGAAATCGAGGCGGCCTGCGGGCAGGTGTCAGGCGCGTTCCTGGACGCGATGCGGGCGGCCAAAGCCAACATCGAGACATTTCACCGGCAGCAACTCAGAGCCTCCTGGATGATGGCCGAGGATGGGGTCGTCCTGGGGCAGATCATCCGCCCCATCGGGCGGGCGGGCTTCTATGTTCCCGGCGGGAAAGCTCCCTACCCCAGCACTGTCTTGATGGTGGCCGTTCCCGCGAAGGTGGCCGGGGTCGGGCAGGTGGCGCTCTGCACCCCTCCGGGCCGGGACGGGCAGATCGATCCGCATACCCTGGCCGCTGCCCGCGAATGCGGGGTGGAGGAGATCTATAAGATCGGGGGCGCTCAGGCGGTCGGGGCGATGGCCTTCGGCACAGAAAGCGTGCCGAAAGTGGATAAAATCGTCGGGCCGGGGAACCTCTATGTGGTGACCGCCAAGCGGCTCCTCTTCGGGCGCGTCGGCATCGAAATGCTGCCCGGCCCCAGCGAGATCATGATCGTGGCTGATGAGTCGGCCCCGCCGCGCTACATCGCCGCCGATCTGCTCTCCCAGGCCGAGCATGGCTCCGATTCGGTCATCCTCCTGGCGACCCCTTCCGAGACACTTGCCAAAAAGGTGCTGGAGGAGATCGCTTCCCTCCGGGCCGGGCTGTCCCGGGAGAAGGCGATTGCCGCCTCCCTGGAGTCTGCGGGGGCGATCCTGATCACCCGGAGTCTGGAGGAAGCCTGCGACCTGGTGAACCGGGCCGCCCCGGAGCATGTCGAATTGGCCGTCGCCGACCCCTACGTCCTTCTGGGCCGCATCCGGAACGCCGGGGCGATCCTGCTGGGCTACCACTCGCCGGTTCCCCTGGGCGATTACTTCGCCGGGCCGAGCCACACGCTGCCCACCGGAGGGACGGCGCGTTTCAGCTCGCCCCTTCATGTGGATGACTTCCTGACCAAATCGAGCATCCTTTCGTATTCGAAAGAGAGGCTGCTGGCTTGCGTGGATCAGGTGGAAACCCTGGCGATGGCGGAAGGCTTCGACGCCCACGCGCTCTCCCTGAAGGTGCGCCGCGATGGATAAGGAGATGTACAGGCCCCTGGGCGGCCTGCTTATCCGGGAAGGCGTACAGCCACTCCTGCCGCAAGTCGATACCCTTCTCTTCGATGTGGACGGCGTGCTGATCGATGTCTCCGGTTCGATCCGCATGGTCAACTTCCAGGCGGTGGAACGCTTTTTTGCGGACCGCCTGGGCTGGCGGGAAGTGTCGGGAATCTTCACCCAGGTGGAGCTGGAGCTTTTCAAGCGGGCGGGCGGATTCAACAGCGACTGGGACCTGACCCATGCGGTCGTCCTTTTTTACCTGTTCAAGCACATCCGCTACGACAAAAGCGGGATGATCCTCAAGGAGTACCCGCCTTCGGTGGAGGAATTCACCCGGGCGGTGGCGGCCCGGGGCGGGTGGCTCCGCTCGGCGGAGTCGGTGATCTTCGGGATGGCTTCCCCGGATGAGACGGCCCGGATTTACTCCCTCTGGGACAGGGCGGCCATCCAGCGAACCTTTCAGGAGCTGTTCGTCGGCGATCTCTGCGAGGAGGTCTACGGCTTCCGCCCCGAGTGGTACGCCGGGCCGGGCATGATCCGCTGCGACCGGGCCATCATCGACCTGAAGCGGCTGCCGCAGGGCATGAAGCTGGGCATCCTGACAGGCCGGACGGCGGGCGAGGCGAAGGTCGGGCTGAAGCTGGTCGGGGCCAACGGCCAGTTCGTCCCCGGAAGCATCCTGACCGAAGACGACGGCATCAAAAAACCCCATCCCACCGCCCTCAAGACCCTCTGCGACCGGCTGGGAACATCTTCCGGCATCTACATCGGAGACACCCCCGACGACCTGACCACCGTGGAGATGCACCGCCAGCAGAAAAGCGCACCCATGCTTTCCGGCATGGTGCTTTCCGGGCCGGGCGGGGAGGCTTACCGGCATCATTTCATGGAACGCGGGGCCGATATCATCGCCGCGGATGTCAACCTCATTCTCGATCTCTTCAGGGCGCAGGGCGAGGCCGGATCAGAAAGGAACTCCGAATGGAAGCGCGCACAGCGGAACTGACGCGAGCTACGAAAGAAACGCAGATCACCGTCCGCCTCGACCTGGACGGCGCGGGCGAGTCGCAGATCGATACCGGCATCGGCTTTTTCGACCACATGCTCGATCAGGTGGCCCGACACGGCCTGATGAACCTGACCGTAGAGGCCAGAGGCGACCTTCATATCGATCCCCATCATACGATTGAGGATACCGGCATCGCCCTCGGCCAGGCCATCGCCCGGGCCGCCGGGGAGAAGGCGGGCATCGCTCGCTACGGCAGCGCCGTCGTCCCCCTGGACGAAGCCCTGATCCTGGTGTCCCTCGATCTCAGCGGCAGGCCCTTTCTCGATTTTCAGATGCGGTTCTCGGCGGAGTCCGTCGGCGGCTTTCCTGTGGAAATGGCGGAAGAATTCTTCCGCGCCGTCGCCACCCACGCCGGCCTGACCCTCCATATCCGCCAGTTGGCCGGCAAAAACGCCCACCACCAGATCGAAGCCGCCTTCAAAGCCTTCGCCAAAGCTCTCGATGCGGCCACCCTCCCGGACCCGCGCCGCACCGGAGTGCCATCCACCAAGGGGGTTTTGTAGGGGATAGGGGCCAGGATGTAGGGGATAGGGCCTGGCGCGGGGGATAGGCCAGCGCCGCCGCGCCCTCTGTGTTCTACACCCTATACCCTGACCCCTATCCCCTCAAAAGGAGAGCCAAGTGATTGCCATCGTTGATTACGGTATGGGGAATGTTCGGAGCGCGCAGAAGGCGTTCGCGCATTTGGGGTATGAGGCCATCATCACCAGCGATCCGAAAGAGGTCGAGAAGGCGGATAAGATCGTTCTGCCGGGGGACGGCGCGTTCGGGGCGTCGGTGGAGAATCTGGAAAAGCTGGGGCTGAAGACCCTCGTGCTGGAGGCGGCCCGTGGGGGCAAGCCTTTCCTCGGGATCTGCGTGGGGATGCAGATTCTCTTCTCGGTCGGGGAGGAGATGGGATATTACGAGGGGTTGGGCCTTTTCAAGGGCAGGGTCGTCCGCTTCTTTCCGAAAGAGGACTACCGCCCGGAATGGGACGGGCTGAAGGTGCCGCACATGGGATGGAACGTGGTGCGTCAGAAGTCGGACTGCCCCCTCTGGAAGGGGGTTCCCGATGAGGCGATGGTCTATTTCGTCCACTCCTATTACCCGCTGCCGGAGGAGGGGTCGGCGGTCGCCTCCACTACCGACCACGGCATCGAGTTCTGTTCTTCGATCTGGCGGGACAATATCATGGCGACCCAGTTCCACCCGGAGAAAAGCGGCGCGGCGGGCCTGAGGATGCTGACGAATTTCGGGGCGCTCTGATGGATATCCTGCCTGCTATCGATTTGCGCGGAGGCCGCTGCGTCCGGCTGGTGGAAGGCGACTTCAACCGCGAGACGGTCTTCGCCGACGCCCCTGCGGAAACGGCCCGGCGCTGGGAGCGGGAGGGCGCTCGCTGGCTTCATGTGGTCGACCTGGACGGGGCCAGGGAGGGGTCTCCGCAGAATCGGGAGGCCATCGCCCGCATCCTGGATAGCGTCTTGATCCCTGTGGAAGTCGGGGGCGGCATCCGCACCCCGGAAACGGCTCGCCTGCTTTTGGAGATGGGCGTCTGCCGTGTCATTATCGGGACGAGCGCCGCGCTCGACAGCGGGCTGGCCCAGGCTTTTTTCGAAGCCTTCGGAGAGCGGGTAGTGCTGGGGCTGGATGCGCGGGACGGCTTTGTCGCGGTCCGGGGATGGAAGGAGATTCTCCCCAAGCCCGCCGCAGAGATGGCCGTGGAAATGGCCGCCCTCGGTGCCAGGAGAATCATCTATACCGATATCCGCCGGGACGGGCAGCTTCAGGGGGTGAATGTGGAGGGGGTCAGGGCGATGGCCGAATCGGTCCGGCTGCCGGTGATCGCCTCCGGAGGCGTCTCGACCCTGGAGGACATCCGGAGCCTGCTGCCCCTGGAGCCGCTCGGAGTGGAAGGGATCATCATCGGGAAGGCGCTCTATACCGGCGATGTGTCGCTGAAGGAAGTTCTCGCCCTGACCGGCGAGGGTGGAGTCAAATAAGATGCTTGCGAAAAGAATCATCCCCTGTCTGGATGTGAAAGAAGGCCGCGTGGTCAAGGGCACCCGGTTCGTCGACCTGCGCGATGCGGGCGACCCCGTGGAGCGGGCCGCCTTCTACGACCACGAAGGGGCCGATGAGCTGACCTTCCTCGATATCACCGCCTCCCATGAGCGCCGCGATATCATCCTCGATGTGGTGCGCCGGACAGCCGAACAGGTGTTCATCCCCTTCGCTGTGGGCGGGGGCATCCGCACCACCCAGGACTTCCGCAACCTCCTGAACGCCGGGGCGGAGAAAGTTTCCATCAACACCGCCGCCGTCCAGAGGCCCGAACTGATCACCGAAGCAGCCCGGATCTTCGGCTCCCAGTGCGTGATCGTCGCCATCGATGCCAAACGGCGGCCGCAAGGGGGCTGGGAGGTCTACCTGCACGGCGGGCGCACCCCGACCGGCCTCGATGCGGTGGAATGGGCCTGCCGCGCCCAGGAATACGGGGCCGGGGAGATCCTCCTCACCAGCATGGACGCGGACGGCACCCAGGCAGGCTACGATATCGAGCTGACGCGGGCCATCGCGGAGGCCGTCTCCCTGCCGGTCATCGCTTCCGGAGGGGCAGGGACACTGGAACATCTTCACCAGGCCCTCACCGAAGGCAAGGCGGAAGCCGCCCTGGTCGCTTCCGTCGTCCACTACGGCAAGTATACCGTCCGGCAGATCAAGGAATATCTCGCCGACCGCGGCGTCACGGTGCGGTCGGCCTAATCACCATCGGGGAAGGGGAATTGTGGAAAACCGGCTGAGCTTTATTGAGGAACTCCAATTCGACGACAGCGGCCTGATCCCAGCCATCGTGCAGGACGACGAAACCGGCCAGGTATTGATGGCTGCCTACATGAACCGGGAATCGGTTCTAAAAACGGTGGAAAGCGGGCGCACCTGCTTCTGGAGCCGCTCCCGTAAAAAATTCTGGATCAAGGGCGAGTCATCGGGCCACTACCAGACCGTCCGGAGCCTTTCCATCGATTGCGACGGGGACTGCCTGCTCGTCCGCGTCACCCAGGAAGGCGCGGCCTGCCATGCAGGCTACCGCACCTGCTTCTACCGCCAGGCCACCCCGGAGGGAACGCTCGAAATTACCGAAGAGAAAGTTTTCGACCCGAAAGCGGTCTATAAATAAAAGCAAGAAACAGAGGATGCGTTTCTGCCCGCCCCGAATTCTCCCGGAAAAATTTCGCGCCCCTTTTCACAAAAAAAGTTGCAACTTTTTTGATGCGCCGCTGTCTATAAACTTAGCAGCTCGATTCGAGTAATCTGCAATGTCTCTCCCAGGCGGCAATCTTCCGTATTTTTCCCTGAAAGGCGCACGAGACCCCTGGGAGGGAACCGCCGCTGAGCCGTGGCTTGCGCCCCCGGCGTATCGCGGCGGTCTTTTTTTTGCCTACCCTCCGATCTGGCTCATGCTTCGGGCCGGGCGCGCGAAGCCAACCGTGTTGATCAGATGGCCCGGCTCCTTATCCCACACCGCTTTCCGGAACCGTTCGGCGATATCCCGGTCGCTCGCGCCGTTTCGCAACGGTTCCCGAAAATCCGTTTCCCGAATGGAAAAAAGGCATGTCCGGAGTTTGCCGTCGGCGGTCAGGCGGACGCGGTTGCACTGCTCGCAGAACGGTTCCGTCACCGAGGCGATGACTCCGATCTCCCCCTTCCCATCCCGGAAGCGGTAGAGGGTGGCCGGCTCCGCGGTCACGCCTTCCGCAACTCGTTCCAGCGGGTAGGCCGTATCGATGCCTGTCACGATCTCCTCGGCGGTCAGGATGTCGGCCCTGTCCCAGTGCCGGTCGGCGTCCAGAGGCATAAACTCGATAAAGCGCACCTGATAGGACTTTTCCCGGCCCAGAGCCGCAAAATCGACCAGTTCCGCCTCGGTCAGCCCTTTCATGGCGACCACATTGATCTTGATGGGATCGAATCCCACCCTCCGGGCCTCCTCGATGCCCTCCATCACCTTGCCGAATACGTTGCGCCGGGTGATTTGCGCGTATTTTTCGGCATCCAGAGTGTCCAGGCTGATATTGAGCCGCCTCAAACCGGCCTCGTAAAGTTTTCCAGCAATCTCCTTCAGGGAATAGCCGTTGGTGGTCAGGCTTACATCCTTCAGGGCGGGAATCGCTTTCAGCAGCCTGACCAGTTCGGGCACATCCTTGCGGACGAGCGGCTCGCCTCCGGTCAGCCTGATCTTGTCTATTCCCAGGCCGCTCGCGATCCCGACAAAGCGGGCGATTTCCTCATAGGTCAGGATATCCTTGCGCGGAAACCACTTCAGCCCTTCCTCCGGCATGCAGTATACGCACCGGAAATTACATCTATCGGTAATGGAAATCCTCAAATTGTTGATCCTTCGTCCCAGACGATCCAGCAGAGGCATAACCGCTCCTTTCCGAAGAAAGCGCTCCCTACCTGTAGTATACCACACTTTCCCGCCCTCGGAAGCTGTAGAAGGCGGCATTTCTTCCGGCCAGGCAGTTTCCGGGCGATCCAGGGCAGATGAAGGAAATTCAGTCTCTATCAAGAGCAGAGTAGCGCCATAATATAGGATGGGATTTCTATTATTCAGGATATATATAACTCTATAGGCATAATGTTCTTTATGACGTTTCCTGCCAGAAGGAGGTTTCTATGAGCTATCGACGCTTAACAGCGGCTCTGGGGTCGGCTCTCTTCCTGCTGATCGCGGGATGCGGGGCCGGACTCAAGAAGGACGGCAGGCTGCCTGTCGCTGACCCGCTGCGCCTGGAAGAGATCAGCGACAAGCCGGACCCGGCCACCCAGGAGCCGCAAGGGGTCAGGATGGATGCGAACGGCGGGGCCAGCAGCATCCGGCTCATCGGCGCGTTCAGCGATGTCGAGGGGGAGATCGGCGGGCCGGTGCAGCAGTTCGTGATCTCCCAGCGCCTCGACCCGGCCCGGAAGCCGCAGGTCGCCCTGCCGGGCGGCAATCCCCCGGCGACGATCACTCTCAGCCAAATGACCCTCGACGGGCTGAAATTCTCCGACCAGACGAACCCAAACCAGGCCGTCACCTTCGATATGGATGTCGTCGGAACGATCTCCCTGACGAATCCCGCCCGGGTCGCTCCTGGAATCTACGCCTATGACGCCGTCGTCCAGAGCGAAGGAGCCGATCCCAGCCTGACCGCCCGGCTGGCTGGGATCGATTTCGGCTCTCTGGTCCGCATCCTGACCCAGAACGGCGCGAACAATGTCGCCGGCGCGATGAATTTGAAAACCGACGGCCTGCCGGACGGCAGCGTCCTGACCCTCTGGTTCGGGGAAGGCACCGGCACGATCATTTTTTAGGGAGGAATCGATATGCGTTTCCTGTTGCGATGCGGGCAGGCTCTCCTCATCTCGGCCCTCTTCCTGATCCCGCTGCAAGCCGATGAGGTCTCCTTCGGCGCTCTCGAAAACCGGGGTATGGCCGGCGCAGGGCTGGCTCTGATGCGAAATCCGTCATCCCAGGTCTTCATCAACCCGGCTGCCGCCTCCTACATCCGGGGCTTCAAGTTCGGGATCGGCAGCATCAACCTGGCCCACGAGAACGCCACCCTCCGGCAGATCGAGGACGTGCTGGAGGCCGGGCAGGGCGGTATCGTCGATCTGAACAACGCCGCCCGGATCATCCGCACCTTCGGAGAGAAAGACCACGTGCGGGCAGTCTTTTCGGGAGACCTGGGCCTATCCTTCTCCAGCGTGTGCATCACCGGCGGCGGGGTTGCGGACATGCGGTTTTATTCCAACCCCAGCCTCCGGCGGTGGGCCAGCGGGGCCACGAACGACCTGACCCGGGACGCGCGGGGAGACGTATACGGCGCGGCCGCCTACAGCCTCCCCGATATCACCGCAGCCCGCCGGTTCTTTACGCAGACCGGCGAGGTCTCGGCAGGTCTCCGGCTGCGGCGGCTCAAAGCCTACTACACCCACTACTTCGCCGGCTACAGCGCCCTTACGGGCGGGAACGCGGGCCTGAAGGCCCCCGAATTGGGAGGCAAAAGCTACCTCTCCAAGACAGGCGCTTCCATCGATCTGGGCTTCTTCTGGCGCTTCCAGGAAGCAAAGATGTCTGCCCTGGCGCTGGTGATCGAAAACTTCATCGAGCCCAACATCAAGTTCCCGGCCACGGATACGCAGGGGTTCCCGGCGGAAATCAAGCCCTTCAAGCGGGCTATCAACCTCGGCGCGGCAGCTGAATTGCCGCTGGGGGTCGTGGTCGCAGGGGATATCCTCGACTTCGGCAACAACGCGGGCCGCAGCGAGATCCGCGCCGGCGCGGAAAAACGCTTCACCCCCGCCTTCGCGCTCCAGGCAGGCTATGGAACCCGCAACGGCCCGGCCTTCGGGGTCAACCTCTTCGGCTTCAATGTTTCGGTCGCCAAAAAGTTCCCTGTGCAGGTTTCCAGGACGCTGAGCTTTTAAGAGCGGGGACGATCAATCGCGCTCTTCCAGCCGTTCCATCACCATATCCCGCAGGCGGGAGACGATTTCCTGAACCATCCTTTCTCCCGCCTCCGCGGACGCATGCCGCCTCGGATCCTGGCCGTAGATGGCGTAAAGGGGATGGGCCGGGTCATGAGGGCCGGTCGGGGTGTCCGGGAAGGCAACCTCAGATGCTTCCCTTCCACCCTTCAGCCAGTCCAGGCGCACCCAGGAAGGATCCAGGGCAAGAGCGATGCTCGTCTCGTATTTGGCCGCATGATCGCCGGCGAAGGCGTCCCCGGGCATCGGGGTGGTGATTTCCGGCTCGGTCAGGCCGATATAGCGGGTGGCCGGGTTCCGGCGGCCCGCCTCCTCCGCCAGGCGGCGGGCCATCTGCACCTGCTCCGAAGGGTAGTGCCCGGTCAGGATCGCCACTACCTTGAAGCCGAAGCGAGCCAGGTGATCCAGGGTCGTTTCCAGGAGGGGCCGTATCCGCTCCTCCTCCACGATAACGGTCCACTTATAGCCGATATGCCCGCCTCCTGTCCCGTAGAAGAAGGCAGGCAGCACCGCTCCCCCCGTCTCCCGCGCCGCCCGCAAGCACAGCGCATGGGCCTTCACCGCATCGAAGCACACCGGCAGATGCCATCCGTGATGCTCGAAAGTCCCGAGCGGCACATAGGCGACCGGCGCAGCCGCTACAATCTCCTCCAAATCATCGGGACGCATGAATTCCCACCGACCGAACGGCTTGGACATCTATGGCCTCCTTTATACAGGGCAACCGTACCTATCCATCACTCCGCCCTCCACCGATAGATCTTCGCCCCGTTCAGCGGCAAGCGCCATCGGGTGGCGTTCACCCGGACAGGTTGAAGAGACGGGCCGGATCCGCCGACGGATGCGATATGGCGGGGCCTCCCGAAGCGGCGGGCGTCGAGTTCCAGGACGAATTTGGCGTTGCGGGGATAGGCGATCAAAGCCCATGTCCTGCCGGCGCGCTTGGCCCACAGGCTTCCATCGGTTCGGACCGTGCCGAAATCCACGGTTTTTCCGGCGGTGTTGAGGTGCTGGCGGTAAAGCTGCACCCGCTCGCTGCCGCTTTCCCGGGAGGGCGTGAAGCGAATCTCCGCCCCCTGCCGGCGCACCGACAGGACGCCGAGCTTGATGCGCCCGTAGCCGTCATCCTCCCCTTCGAGCGGGATGCGGCCTCCCGCCTGGGAGAAGAGCCCGATAGCCCAGTCGTAGTCGCCGTCCTCCAGGCCATCGGGCAGCCGGATCGCATACGGCCCGTCGCTGATGGACCGGCCTTTGCGCCACCGGGAGATCGGGACCGGCAGGGGATGGTCCTGCTGGAAGACAATGCTTTCGGAGGCGGACTCCGCTTTCCCGAAATGGACGAAACAGAGGTAATTTTCCCCCAGCGCCTCGCCGACCTGCCACCGATAAGCCGCCCGGAACCGCCGCGGTCCGTCCTGGCGAAACTCCTGAACGGACGGCCTGATCTTGCGAAGCCCGGTCGTGTTCCAATGCTCGTAGTTGCGGGCATTGGCGAAAACGGAGTCCGCCGTTTCCGCATAATCGACCAGGACGCCCGACCTCCGGGCGGTATAGGCGGTCACGCCTGCCCCGCTCGCCTGCCACCCGAACCGGGGCAGCGCCAGGTTCCCGACCTTCAGGGGATCCGAGCTGCTGTTGGCGGTGACGGTCAGGCCGCTGGCGTACCGCACCCGAACCTGCTTCCAGTCGCCCTTCTTGGCGGCGGCGGTGCTGTCGATCCACCGGCCCCCACTGCGGTAGCGGATATCGACAGGGATGGAGGCGGCGTAGCGGGCCGTCACCGGGGAAAGCAGGTGGCGCTCCAGCCAGGCGAGAGGCACCACCGACCAGGTGGAAGCGGCCAGGAACCCGGCATGGCCGTAAGCGACCTCCTGCATCCGGTATTCGTCCAGAACGCGCATCGGAGGGATCGCGCCCCATCGGGCGCGGGACCACCACCGCTCGTAATACCCCATGCCGTGATTGAACTGGAGCGGGTGGATTTTGAGCAGATCGAAATCCACCATGAGCGGCGCGCCGATCCCCTGCCCGGCGGGCCAACCGCTCCCGAACTGGGCTTCCACGCCGTCCAGAGCGCCGCTCCAGTACCAGTGGCTTCCCCCTTCCCCGAAAACCGGGCCGCCGTGCGTCCTGCGCTCGTATCGCCAGAGCTGCCGGTGAACGTCCCAGACCCGACGGAACCGGCCCGCCCCTCTCTCCCCGGCCCGGAAATCCACATGAAACCACGGCGGAACGGCGGAATGGACGTCCAGGTAGCAGGCGTTCGTGCCGTAGCGACGGTGGATTTCCGGGGACTGGGACTGCGCCAGGGGCAGGATCGCATCGGGCTTTACGGCAAAGGATTGAATCTTCGTGCCGGGATTGTACCAGGCCGGAACCCGCTTGCCTTCCGAATCGAGAGCGATATGAGTTTCATCGAAACGCTCATAATTAGGGTAATAGTCCACATAGTTCTCGTGGAGGGCCATCAGGTGGCCGAGGCGCTTTCCGGCAGCGACCAGGGTTTTCATGCCGGGGTCCCCGCCGAGGGAAGCGTCCGCAGGGATGTGGGCGGGCAGGGCGTTGTCATAGCCGCTCCGCTGCCAGACGTGGATGATCGGGATGCAGTTCGTGATGCCGTATTCGGCAAGAGTTTCCAGGCGGCGGGCAATATCGGTGTAGCGGCCTCCCCACGTGTCCAGAACGATCCGGTCGGCGATCCGGGCTCGATATGGGGAAGGAGGGTTCGGGATGCCGGGCAATACTTCCGCAAGATGCCAGGCTGCCGTAAAAATGATGCGTTCCTTCAGAGGATTGCGCCTGCCGTCCGTCAGAGCGCCGTAATAGGCGCGGGTTCCCTCGTGGCTGGATGCTCGGGATGCGGTCCAGTCGAGGAAGGCGTTGACGAAAAGGTTTTCGCCGGGCAGGTAGCGCACCTGGCCCGTGTAATAGGGGAGCGTCACATTCCGCCTCCTCAGCACCGGCCCGAAATTGCCTCCCTCCATCATGCCGATGCCCGGCTGGTCGCTCTCGATATCGAAGACCAGGCTCTTCCCGGACAGCCGACAGACAATCGACAGCATATAATTTTTCGCGGCAGACTTATACCTTATTCGATATGCCAAGCGATTCTTTTTCACATCCCAGCAGGAGACGCCAGAGAATTCGGCGGGCGGATCCCACACGAAACCGGCGGCATTGGCTAAAGGAACCGACACAGGGGCGACCCCTTTCATGGCGGCCTTCAGGGTCAGCCTGCCGAGAAAGCCGTCCTTTGCCGATTGAGGCGGCTGCCAGCGATATTCCAGCGTGCCATCGCCGCCGGTGTAGCGAAGCGACGCTGTGCCTCCCTTCCGCACAACCGATGCCTGCCCGAAAAACCCACTGGCTGGAACGACCGACTTGCCGGTGGATACCATCTTCGCCAGCAAGATCGGAGGGGGAGATGGATACGCGGTGCGACGCAGCTTCAGGCCTGGAAGACCGATCCGCCGGTCGCCCCACAGCGAAAAATCGAAGCCGGGGTTGTCATTGGGGCCGGGATCGGTTTCAAAGCGCAGGATGAGCCTTTGCCCGGCATAAGCAGTCAAATCGATCCGATAAGGGAGCCAATCGGCATCCCTGCGGAACGCCTCCAGCAGTTTTTTACGGTTGGCGTATATGCGGAAGACCGCGCCGTCGGAATTGCCGACGATATCCGAGCGCAGGGCCGTCGCCCCGGTCAAAACGATGCGGGGAAGCCGGGGCAGATCGAAGGCGAACTCCTGGAAAGCGACGCCGGTTCCGCCGCGCCAGGGGCAGTGCAGAAGAAAAGCCTTCCTGCCGTTCTGCTCCCCGACCGGAAGGCAAGCCACCCCGGTTCTGTCCTCCATATTGCCCGACCATCCGACCGGGTACTCCTGCTCCGCCCGGCCCCGGTAGGCGTACCCGACCCGGTACAGGCCGAGTTCATCGAGATTCATCACCGGCATATCGGGCGCGACCACCGGCTGGGCCATCACTGGGGCCAGAAGAAACCCCAGGGCCAGCGACCATAACCAGCGCATCATCTTATCCTCCGTGCTGCGAAATCCGGGATGTGTATTCGCATCGGGAGGGATAGATTCCTGCTGTCCCTGAATCAGGAGGCGCATCCATGAATCTGCTCGATATCATCCGCCGCAATCCCGCCCCGCAGCCCTGGTCGGAGGGCGACGATATTCCCTGGCATGACGCCCGTTTCAGCGAGAGGATGCTCCGGGAGCATCTCTCCCAGGCGCACGACCATGCAAGCCGCCGTTTCGAGATCATCGACCGGCAGGTGGACTGGATTCACCGGAAACTGCTCCAGGGCCGGGCCTCACGCATCCTCGATCTCGGCTGCGGGCCGGGATTGCACACAGAGCGGCTGGCGAGCCGGGGCCATAACTGCATAGGCATAGACTACTCCCCGGCCTCGGTGGAATACGCCCGCAAGGTGGCCGAAACGGGTCGGTTAGCCTGCGCCTACCGCCTGGAAGATATCCGGTACGCCGACTTCGGCAGCGGCTTCGATCTGGCGATGCTTCTTTTCGGAGAGTTCAATGTCTTCAGGCCGGAGGTGGCCCTGGACATCGTTCGCCGCGCCAAAGACGCACTCACATCTGACGGCCTTCTCCTCCTGGAGCCGCACTCCTATGACGCTGTGGCCCGAACCGGCGGCGCAGGCTCATCGTGGCATACCTCGGAAAGCGGACTCTTCGGCGACCGGCCCTATCTGTGCCTGGAGGAAAATCTGTGGAACTTTGAGGCTAAAACCGCTACATCCCGTTACTACATTGTGAATGCGGACGGTTCTGTAGAAAGCCATTCGCACTCCTACCAGGCATATACCGACGAGGAGTACCGCCAGATCTTGAAGTCCTCCGGCTTCAAGGAAGTGGATTTTTACCCTTCGCTGCTGGGGGTTCCGGATGAGAGCCAGGCAGGGCTGATGGCGGTGGTCGCGGGTGTTGGATAACGAGAGCGTTTTTCGTGACGGCATCGGTAGGCCGAGGAGGAATCGGAGAGAAATTCCAAGAATAAATTCATGTCTGTATGATATTGAAACAAGGAGCGCTTTATGGCCCGAAACAAACCTCTGGTGCCCATCAGCCGAAATTATCTGCTCACCACCGTCCAGGAGGCCAAGCAGGTTGCCCGGTCATGGCTCAAGGAGTTCGGGCTGGATCATGTGATCAAGTTCGGGCTGCCCGAAATCGATGACCGTTACCATTTCTGGCGCGTGCCTTTGCTGAAAGAAGATGGAAAAACCAAGCTGGGAGAACTGGTTATCGATGCTTATACGACCGAAGTTCTGCCCGATAAAAGCACGCGCCCGGAAATCCTGGAAGCGCGCCTGTTGAAAAAGGACGCCGAAGGCGCGGATCCGAAGCGCCGTTCCAGGCGTGACTATCCGATTTCGCCTTTACGCAATACAGTGGCTTTCGGCGATTGCGTGGATGTGATCGACGATATGCCTGCCGGGTCGGTCGATCTCGTTTTCACATCCCCGCCCTATTTCAACGCCCGTCCCGAATACAGCGAATATGAGCAATACGAGCAGTATCTTTTCGAGATGCGGCAGATGATCAAGCGATGCCATCGTGTCTTGAACGAGGGCCGCTTTTTCGTGATGAACACCTCCCCGGTGCTGCTGCGCCGGGCCAGCCGCAGCGAATCGTCCAGGCGTCTCGCGGTGCCGTTCGATTTACATCGTATTTTCGTGGAAGAAGGCTTCGATTTCATCGATGACATTATCTGGATGAAACCCGAAGGGGCCGGATGGGCGACCGGGCGCGGGAGGCGATTCGCCGCAGACCGGAACCCTCTACAATATAAAGCCGTTCCCGTCACAGAATATGTGCTGGTGTATCGCAAAAAAAGCGACCTGCTCATCGATTGGTTTATCCGCAATCATCCTGATCCATCCGTTGTGGAATCCTCCAGGATCGGCGATGATTACGAAAGAACGAACGTTTGGCGCATCCAACCGGCGACGAATTCGCAGCATCCGGCGGCCTTTCCGATGGAACTGGCCGAAAAAGTGGTCTCTTATTACTCTTTTCGGAACGATGTCGTGATGGACCCAATGGCAGGCAGCGGGACGGTCGGCGCTGCCGCCTCCAGGCTGGGACGCCGTTTCGTCCTCATCGATAGCAATCCGGCTTATCTGAAAATCATACGCGAGAGCGTTGTCGGCTGGCTGGGCCGCGCCGCCGAAGGCGTTCTCTATATCAATTGCGACCCGAAATCGCTTCCCCTGGGGCTTTTCGATTGCACCGAATCTGATAACGGAGAAAAGGAATAATGGACGAGTCGGGGGAATCTATCGGTTCCTTGTTTCCTGAAGCGGGACGTCTGCTCCTAAGCGGAACCGGCAAGCAATTCATAGAGCGTATCGGGGTGGAAGTTGCCCGACATATTGTTCTCAGCGTAATGCGTGGGGAAAACATCAGCGACCAAACGGAACCGCTGACGCGCCAGCGGCTGACACAGATCAGTGGTACTCTTTATGATGTTTCTGAAGGGCTGGACGAAAATCGAGCGATTTACGGATCAGTTATCCGATATGGCGGTGCGTCAATTAATACAGCCTGACCGCAGTTATCCGAAAACCGATAGTTTGCCCGCCCAATGGATATTGGGATTGACCGACAAACAGGTTCAGAACGTCCTGCGCGATAAAAGAGACAACCTCTATCGTTACAAGCATGATGTGGATAGTGTTATTGAAAAAGCCGCAGAGTAATGCCTGAAAGATTATGGCGAATTGCGGGTCAGCATGGGCATAGTCTCGGATTTTGAGGAAAAACGGATTGCTTTGGGATGGCGCGACCTTGTGCGCTTAACAACAGCTATCGGTAGCCAGACACTGGCTATCCGCGGTTCGGATAAGTCTATGTTCGGAAATCTCTTTGAAAAGCTGATACTTGGATCGACGCTGACCATACTTGGCTTCAGACGCGTCAATCCAGCGACAAACCGTATAACTGATAGAGTATTCTGGCTTTCGGATGCGCGTGGAAACCGGGAAAGCGATGCGGCTCTGATATATCGTTCTGGAAAACTGGCGCGGTTCGATATCGGCTTTATCGGGCGGGGCAATCCTGAAATCTCTAAAGATAAGCTATCCCGCTACGAGCGGGAGGCGGAAATTATGGGAGGGAGGCATCAATCGGTAACTTTTATTTTGGTTGATCGCTTGCCTGCTAATAGTATGAAAACCCAGGAGGCTGCTCAACGCATTGGCGCTGAGATCATTCAAATGCACTGGCAATATTGGCCTCGTGATCTAGCCCGGCGTCTCGGCGAGCGATTTGAATACATCCATCCTATCCAATTGATGAGTGATCAAGAATTGGATCATTTCTTATCCGCTCAGTTGGAGCAGGTTCGTATACAAGACTTTCTTTCGGCTGTCACCCTTGAGGAACTGGAAAGCGAGGCTTCCGATGGCGGGACGCCAAGCGAGGATCCAAATATATAGTTACTTGAATATAGGAATGCAAATATCGCCTCCCCTTCCCCCAACTTGACAGAAGCGCCTTATCAGTGCTATGATTTTATTAGGAATAATGCACGGAGGTAGGGATTTCAAAGGATGAACGATCTGGATCAAAGGAAACGGCGCATATTGAGGGCCATCGTGCAGGATTATGTCGCCACCGCTGAGCCGGTCGGTTCGGAAACACTGGTTCACCGGTATCATTTCGAGGTCAAACCGGCCACCATTCGCAACGAGATGTCCGAGATGTCCGAGATGGGGTATCTCCGCCAGCCGCATACCTCGGCAGGCCGCGTGCCATCCGATATGGGCTACCGCTTCTATGTGGACCGCCTGATGATGCTCAGCCCCCTCCCCCCCGGGCAGGCGCGGCAGGCCCGCCTGGCCGTCACCCTGAGCGATGGCGAGGTGGAAGCCGTGCTGCGCGAAACCTGCCGCATCCTCACCGAACTCACCTCCTATGCGGCGGTGGCGACCCCGCCCCGAGGCGAGGAAACCCGCATCAAGCGCATCCAGTTGATGCCCATCGCTGCCCGCCGCTTGATGGTGATCGTCCTGCTGAACAACGGCCATCTGGACCACCGCCTGGTGGAAATCGCCCGCGAAATCACGCCCGATGAGCTGATGGCCCTCGCCGAGACGGTCAACCGCACCTTCACGGCCCAGTTGACCGTGATGCGCGATGAGGAGGACGGCTCCCTTCCCCCGGAAGTGATGAGCTTGCAGGAGGTCTACCGTCAGATCGCGCGCACGGTGAATCACACCCTCCGATCCCACAGCGACGAAGAGGTGTACATCGAAGGGGCATCCCGGATTCTCCGCCAGCCGGAGTTCAAGGCCGAGGAACGGCTCGATAGCCTCCTCCGGATTCTCGAAGACCGGCAGCTTTTGCACCGGGTTCTCTCTCGCGTCTGGGGGCGGGAGGATGTGATGATTCTGATCGGCTCCGAAAACGCCTATCCGCAGATGCAGGATTACAGCTTCGTAGCCTCCCGCTACCGGGTGGGGGAGCGGATGGTGGGGGCCATCGGCATCTTCGGCCCGACCCGGATGGATTACGACCGGGCGGTTCCGGCGGTCTGTCTGATGGCTCAGAATCTCGGAAAAGTCCTGACCCGATTGACCTACGGATAATCGAAACATCATATGACGACACTCAAATCTTCGGGCGGCAAGGCGGACGGAGACGAACGCTTTGCCGCCCTCCTGAATAACGCCGGGGCCGTCCGGGCGGTCGCTTCCTCCGTGGAGGGCACGCTGGGAGCCAAGGGCCTGAACTGCATGCTGGTGGACAGGTTCGGCAACACCACCATCACCAACGACGGCAGCACTATTTTAGATCGGATGGATGCCGCGCACCCGGCGGCCCGTCTCCTGATCCATGCCGCCAAAGCGCAGGAAAAGGCGGTCGGGGACGGGACCACCACCACGGTCGTCCTGGCAAACGCACTGATCCAGGAAGGGGCCGCCCAGATCGTGCGCGGAGTTCCCGCCGCCAAAGTGATCGAGGGCCTCCGATTGGGGGTAGATGCGGCTCTTGCCGGCCTGAAGAGCCTGGCCCGCCCTGTTTCCAGTCTGAAGGATCCCCGGCTGCTCTATACCGCCCGCGTCGCGGCCCGCAGCCAGCACGATATCGCCGCCCTGGTGCTGGAGGCCGCCCGGCTGGTGGGAGCGGAGCAACTGGCGGACCCGGCCTTCCGGCTTCAGGACCTGGTGCGGGCCGAAGAGGGGGCCGCCAATGAGGTGATCGCCGGGCTGCTGCTCTCGCAGACGCGCCTGAACCGGCTGATGCCCCTGTCCGCCTCTCCCGCCCGGCTCCTTCTGATCGATGACGCGCTGGAGCCGGAACCGGTCAAGGAAGGGGCGCTTTCCACCGAATCCGGTTTTGCCCGCTACCTGGAGAACGAGCGCCTCTTCCGCCAGCAGGTGGCGCAGATTCTTGACACGAACGTTCAGGCCGTGCTGGCGGCCCGCAATATTCATGAGATCGCCGAGGAGGCGATGACGGCGGCAGGGATCATCGCCTTCCGGCGGGTTTCGGCGCGGGACATGTTCCGGGTCGCCGTCCATACCGGAGCCAGGCTCCTCAAGCGCGGCGGCCTCAACCGCTCTGCCGAGGAGATCGAGGCCGCCCTGGGAAGGGCGGAACGGATCGAGGAGGACGAACGGCTGGAGTTCACCCGCATCGAGGGCGGCTCCGGCAGGCCGACCGCCACCATCCTTGTCGGGGCCGCCACCGCGGAGGTCAAAGAGGAACGGGAGCGCATCGCCCGGGACGGCGCTTCAGCGGCGCAGTATGCGTTCGCGGAGGGCGTGCTGCCGGGCGGCGGCGCGGCGGAACTGGCGGCGATCAGCGCCGTGCGCCGTCGCCGCGAGGCGGCGCAGGGAATGGCGATTTACGGCATCGACTGCGTGTTGGAGAGCCTGAAGCGTCCGGCGGCCCAGATGACGGCCAACGCCGGTTTCAACCCTCTGGAGAAGGTGGAGGAGGCGATGGCCGCCCAGTCGCGAGAGGCGAACCCGGCCCTGGCGATAGACCTGGACACCGGACAGGTGGCCGATATGGAGCGCCTTGAAGTGATCGATCCATTAAGGGTCAAGCAGGCCGCCCTCAAAACGGCGGCGGAGGTGGCGGAGGCGATCCTGAGCATCCAGACCGTATTGAGGCGGCGCGAGGGACCCGAAAACGCGCCGGAAAGCCCGGCTTCTTGAACATCATCCGATGGTTTATCATATGGCAACAGGAGGTTATCGCTCTGATGACTAGACGCATCAAGATACAGGGAAAAGACTCCGAGGAGGAAATGCCGAATCTGACCCCGGCGGAGGCGACCGGAGCGCCCGGAGAGGCCCCGGCGGATTCCGCCGAGGAGGAAGCCGCCCGGCTCTGTCAGGAGATCGAAACCCTGAAGGCCCGGCTCGAAGAAAAAGAAGGCCAACTGGCCGCTAAAGAACAGGAATCCGCTGAAAACTATAATAAATTCTTACGCGCTGTGGCCGATCTGGAGAACTACCGCAAGCGCAGCCGTCAGGAGATGGAGGAGGTCAGACAGTTCTGCAACCAGGAGATGATCCTGACCATCCTCCCGCTGGTGGACGATTTCGAGCGGGCGCTCCAGGCCGCCGAAACCAACCCGAACTTCGAAGCCCTGGACGCCGGGGTGAAGCTGATCCTGAAGAAGTTCGCGGACACGCTGCAAAAGCTGGGCGTGAAGCCCATCGAGGCCGTCGGCCAGCCCTTTGACCCCATGAAACACGAGGCCGTCCTTCAGGTTTCCTCCTCCGACCATCCCGACAATACCGTAGTTGAGGAGCTCCGTAAGGGCTATGTCCTCAACGACCGCGTGATCCGACCGACCATGGTGCAGGTTTCCCAAAAGGATTGAGCAGGCATTCGGATATTGTTTGAACGAAAGGGGCGGCAAGCCGCCCCTTTCATTTTGGCAGGGAAAACGACCGGAGGGGCGAATGGTTGTCTTGAAAATCCATTACGGAGGCCCTGCCATGATTACTATCAGCGATCATCGCATCCTTGCAGAAACGAAGTCCCTGTCCGCAATCATCGAGAACGGGTTTCTCGTCTCCCTCAAAAGCAAGCAGGGCGGGGAAGAATATATCCAGGCATTCAGGCCGGAGGGATCGGCCCTCCAGCTGTTCTATCCGGGGCACGGCGCGGTCGATGTGGCTGGCCCCCTGGCAGCTACCGTTTCCGCGCACCGGCTCTCCTCCACCTCGGCCCAACTGCGACTCAGCGGGTGGGATGCGGACGGCGTGATGGCCGTTTCGGAGGACGAGGCGACCGGAGACCTTTTGATAGAGCCGTCCGCCTACTCCTCGCGCGCCGGGGCGCTCTCCTGCCGGTGGCTCCTGCCCGGCGTCCGTCCCGACCTCGATCTGGCGGCCCCGTTTTTTCAAGGGGTGAAAGCGCCGCTCTCCGACCCGATGCTGGAGCGCCGGTGGATATGGCCCCAGAGCTGGGAAGCGGGGATGGCGATTCTCCAGGGCCAAAAGGGGGGCTTCTGGGTCCACTGCCGTGACGACCGCTACCGCTACAAGGCCCTGAACATATCGGGCGGCGTGATGGGATTCGAGACCGAAAGCTATGGCCCGATTGACAACAGCCTCGGCGCGGGCGGCCTGACCTGGCGCGTCAATGTCTTCCGGGGCGGCTGGGAGGTCCCGGCAGGCATTTACCGCGATTGGCTCTGGCTGACTTACGCCCTGGAGGCGCAGGAGAGAAACCGCAAGCCCTGGATGCGCGATATCCGCTTTGCACTCTCCTGGTTCCACGGCGACCCGGCCATCCTGGACGCCATCGCCGCCAGAGTCGTTCCCCGGAGAGTCCTGCTCCACTTCTCCGACTGGCGAGTCGACCCCTATGACGAAAACTACCCCACCTTTACTCCCTCCGAAAACGCCAGAGCGGTTTTCGCCAAAGCCAAAGCGATGGGGTTCCACCTGATGCCCCACTGCAATTCGGTCGATATGGATCCCACCCACGCCGCCTACGCCTACCTGCGCGATTTCCAGTACCGCGATGTGCAGTCCAAGCGGCTGTTGGGGTGGGGGTGGGACCCCGAAACCAACCACGTCCTGGGCGTCCCCAATTCCAATCACAATCTGTCTCAAAACCGCTACCGCAAGGTGATGATCAAGGTGCATCCCGGCCTGTCGATGTGGCGCTCCATTCTGGCCGAAAATATCCGGGCCGCCGTGGATACGCTCGATATCGATACGGTCTTTATCGATGTGACTCTGTGCAGCCACAACCTCCACAACTGCCTGGTGGAGAATATGACTCCCTCGGAGGGGATGAAGAAACTGATCCTCCAGATCGCCTCCCTGAACGACGGCCTCGCCGTTGGCGGAGAGGGCCTGAACGAAATCACCATGCAGGGCCTTTCTTTCGCCCAGGCGCACCTTTTCGAAAGCTGGCACAATAACAGCAGCGGCCTGGCCCGCACGGGGGGCTGCGCCCTCAACGATTTCCTTTTCGGCAGGCTCTGCCGCACTTTCGGCTACAGCGGCCTTTCCGGCAAAACCGAAGCCGAAGCCCTCCGAATGCGAATCCACGAGGAACACGGTGCCATCCCGACCGTTGTCGTCCGGGGTGCCGACGAAATCCTGAATCCCAATCCCGCCGTCCAGCGAGCAATTGATCTGGCGAACGGATAGCGTAAAAATGCCATTGCGAGGAGCGCAGCGACGCGGCCATCTCCAGGCTATTGCCAGAGAAAGAGTCTGCTTCCCCTGATCGCAATGATATATCAGCCTTCTCTTACGCAAGCAGGCCGACTCTTCTATAGGAACCCAAGTTGCTACTTGCCCGAATCGCTGTAGGGGCGCGATGCATCGCGCCCCATCGCTATCCCGATCAGGGTGACTGTCCCGCTGGGGCGGGGTGCGGGACTTGGGGAGACCGTTCCCTAACCCCCCCGCCCCCTTCCCGAAACGGGCAGGGGGAGTGGATGATGCCGTCAATGACCGCACCCTCTATCCCCCTCTCCCCGGAGGCGCTCCGGCGCATCCCTTGGGTTTCGGGGAGAGGGGTTAGGGGAGAGCGGTCACCCAGGCCAGGGGAGAGCGGTCACCCCTCCCCCAGGAGCGGAGGATCTTTCCCCTTATCTGGATCGCTATGGGGTGCGATGCATCGCGCCCCTACAGCGGAAAACGGGACTGGCCCCGGGCTAGGTGGTAACTTGGGTTATAGTAAAGGAACGACCATGACCATCAAAGAGTTATACGAGTTTTCCATCGAAAAAGGCATGGAACTGGATCCCAGAGGGCCGGAGGAGCTGACCCACCATCTGAAGGAAGTGCTGGAGGCGTATGAGGGCCTGGATGAGATGGGCAAGCGGCTCTTCGACACCGAACGGCTCCATAATCCTTTCGGAGATACTCGCATCGTCACCGGCAGCGAAGATACACAAGTCCGCCGGCTGGTGTGCGGCATCGACATCACCGGCTCGGAAATCCTGATGGCCGACCGGCTTCGGGATCTCGGGAGGCCGGTCGATCTGGTGCTGGCTCACCACACCACTCCTATCGGCGGCGGGCTGGGTTCCCGCTATGACACCATCTGGCCCCAGGTGCGAATGCTGACCGATTTCGGGGTGCCACGCCACCGGGCGGAGAAGCTCATCCGGGCCAACGCCGAAGGGCCGCAGCGAAGCGCCAATTATCAGGCCAACCAGGTGGCGGAGGCGCTGGGGATGCCCCTCATGACCATCCACAGCCCCGCCGACGTCTACCTGCTGCAAGAAGGCTGGCAAATCCTTCGAGAAGACCATCCGGAAACCGTGGGAGACCTGATCGATATCTGCAACGCCTGGCCGGAGGTGCAATGGTCCATCGAGCGGGGTCTCGGAACGGAGGCCGCCGTCGGCAGCCGCCACGATCCTCTGGGACAGGTCTATCCCTGCCTTTACGGCGGCTGGAACCCCACCCCGGAGGTGGTCGAGGCTCTCTGCCAGGCCGGGTGCGGAACGCTGTGGGTGGTCGCCACCTCGGAAGACCTCAACCATATCGCTCGAACCAATCACATGAACATTGTGGTCATCCCTCACGGCCCGGCGGACGCCCGCGGTCTGAACGGCCTGCTCGATGACGCCATGAAGCGGTTCGGCTCCTTCGATATCGTCCCGTGCAGCAATTACAACCGGGGGACGGTTTGAATGGTCGTGGCTTTCGGTCAGGGGCGACCCTACGCGATTCAGATCAGGGGCACAAACCGGTGTCGGAATCGCCGGGTATTTCCAATGCCCGGATCCCCAAAGCCCTTAGCCTGTGTCGGCGTTTTGACGATCCCCTCACCGCTGCCGGATTTTTTGGTCCACCCCTATAAAGGCCCCGTTGCCCCCCGACCCTGCATAGAGAAGCGAAGGCCGGTGCGGGTTGACGCTCAGGCAGATGATATTCCGGTGGCTCATCCCGGCGTTCGCCCGCTTCCAGGTCAGGCCGCCGTCGGCGCTTTTCAGCACGCCTTCCGCTACCGGGGAATCATGGTAGGGGTGGTCGGTGGTAGCAGCATAGACGATCCGGGGATTCGCCGGATTGACAGCGACGGCGTTCACGAAATGGTAATCCAGAAGCCGACGCCATGTGAAACCGCCGTCCGCGCTTTTGAAGACCCCTCCCGGATAGGCGCGCTCGGTCGCAGGATCAAAGGTTTCGCGTGTGGCGACATACAGGGAAGACAGACGGGAGGGGTCGGCAGCAAGGGCGGTGATATTGGCGAAGATGGGATCACGGTTCAGCTGAGTCCAGATTTTTCCTGAATTCCTGGACTCATATATGCCCGCTCCCTGTTCCGGCGTACCGCCCAGGGCGAGGAGAATATGAGACGAATCCTTGGGGTCCAGCAGCAGGCCCCGGGGATCGAGCGCGGAGGCAGGAGGGAGGTTTCCATTCAGGCTGTGCCACGAATCCCCGTTGTCCCGGCTTTCGTAGAGGCCGCTGCCGGCGGATGTGGCAAGAAGCCTGCGCTTTTCTATGGGGCTGCGCCGGTCCACAAGGAGGCAGCGCACCTGCCCCTCCGGAAGCCCGCTCTGCGGATGACCTACCGCCTTCCAGGTTCTCCCACCGTCGGAGGAGCGGCAGATATCTCCGATATTGCTGGTCCATTCGCCGGTTGCGGCCCAGAGGACGGAGGCGCGGGCAGGATCCTGGGCCACAATGAAGCAGTTACCGGGGGTTTTCATTCCCTCGAAGCTGCGCCGGAACGACTCGCCCTGATCTTCGGAAATCAGCAGGCCGATATCCATGAAACCGAAATAAAGGCGGTCGGGCCGGAAGAGATCGGGCGTGATCGACATCAGGCATGTAACTTCCAGCCCCCTGCCGGCGAATCGCCCGTCCGGCATCATGCGGGTGTAGCGTTGATTCCACCGGCCTCCTCCATCTCCGGAAACGAATACATGGCCGCTTGTCCCGACC
Organism: Armatimonadota bacterium; assembly: GCA_020846535.1. GTDB lineage: Bacteria > Armatimonadota > JADLDR01 > JADLDR01 > JADLDR01 > JADLDR01. The sequence continues at coordinate 43,095 of JADLDR010000097.1, forward strand.
GCGATCCGCTCCGGCCTCGCCGAAGAGAGGGTCATGCACTGCATCGACGGCCCCCACTGCGTAATCCACCCGTAAGCGATTTTGCCTGTCCGGCCGGGAGTATCGAATACGCCTTTCCAGGTGCGCCCGCCGTCGATGGTTTTGCGGAGGCCGGCGGAAACCCAGTCCCGGTTGCCCGCATAAACGGTATCGGCGCTGCGCGGGTCGACCGCGATCTCTTTATACTGGGAGGACATCTCCGAAGGCTCGGAGGCCTTCCCGGCGAGCATAGGAAGCCCGGCTCCATTGGCAGGCCGCCAGCTTTGGCCCGCATCGTCGCTTCTGTAGACTCCCCCGTTCCACTTCTCGCCGCCACGAGCAAGCGTCCTCAGCGTCACGTAGACCGTCTGCGGAGCGGACAGGGCAAAGGCTACTTCCTCCGTATATGAATGCGGGAGACCCTCTGACGAAGCGCGCCACGTCTTTCCCCGGTCTTCGCTGCGGAAGACGCCCCGGTTCGTGGCCGCCAATATCACGCGGCTGTCGGAAGGACGGATTTCGATATCGCTTATCAGGGCATCGCTCGGAAGCTGGCCCCGAGAGACATTCTCCCAGGTCAGACCCGCATCGAGGCTGCGGTAGATGGCTCCCTGTCCCCCCGAATCCCACCGGGGACGCCCCACCCCGGCATAGGCTATCCTGGGATTACGCGGATCGAAGCATACGGCCCCGATAGGCGAGGAAAAAGACCACCGTTCGGTCGGAAGGAACCCCTTGCGGATCCGCTGCCAGCTTCGGCCCCGGTCGACGGTGCGAAAGATCCCGCTTTCCGTTCCCAGCAGGATGATCTTGCTGCGGCGCGGGTGGACGGCTATCGATTCGATAAAATAATCCTTAAGCCCGTTGTTGCGGACCTGATAGCTTTTTCCGGCGTCTTCGGAAACGTAAAACCCGCCCACATCGCACCCGACATAGAGGCGGTCCGGCTTTTCCGAATCCCAGGCGATGGACTCGATCCATCCCCCTCCGCCCGGGCCTGCCATCCGCCAGGCGATATCCTGGCTCTCAGAAAGCCGATCCGCTCCGGGAGCGTCCTGCGCGGGCGACGGCGTTCCCAGCAGCAGGGCAAGTAGAATCAGATATATCATGCTACCCTCACCGCATAACAAAAAGGACGCAGGCATCCAGCCTGCGTCCTGAAGCGAGCCGGCTTCAACGTCAGCCCTGAGCCGCACCCTTCACGATGGCGGCGAAGCTCTTGGCTTCCAGGGCGGCCCCGCCGACCAGAGCGCCATCGATATCGGGCTGGCTCAGCAGTTCGGCGGCGTTGTCCGGCTTGACGCTTCCGCCGTACTGGATGCGCGTCTTTTCGGCGGATCCGGGGAAGAGAGCGGCAACGGTGCCCCGGATGACAGAGCAGACGCGGTTGGCTTCCGGGGTATCGCACGTCTCGCCGGTGCCGATGGCCCAGACCGGCTCATAGGCGATGACGATGGACGCGGCCCGATCTGCCGTCAGGCCGTCCAGGGCGCGTTCGATCTGGCCGGAAACGACCTCATCGGTCTGCCCCGCCTCGCGCTCGGAGAGCGTTTCGCCGCAGCAGACGATAGGGATCAGGCCTTTCTCGAAGGCTTTTTTGGCCTTGATATTCACCGATGCATCGGTCTCTCCGAACTGTTTTAGGAGGTCTTCGGTCATATCCGGCTCCACTTTGCCGAAGCGCCCGCGGGTTTCGGAGTGGCCGATGATGACATACTTGCAGCCGATCTCAACCAGCATTTCAGCGGCGACCCGGCTGGTGTAAGCGCCGGTGGGCTTCCCCGCCGCGTCATAGGAGTCTTTCCAGAAGATGTCCTGAGCGCCCAGAGCGATCTCCGATCCCGCCAGGCTCTGCCTGACCGGATAGAGGGCGGTATACGGCGGGCAGACGACCACTTCCACGCCCTTGACGCCATCCACCAGCGGCTTCAGCCCTTCTACCAGTTCCAGCGCCTGGCTCACGGTCTTGTGCATCTTCCAGTTGCCTGCAATAATAGGTGTTCGCATAAGAGTTTGTTCCTTTAGCCTTTGTCTCAGACTTTTCGCTTGTGCGTAAGGAGGGGATAGTAGGGAAAGCACCCATAGCTATCCAGATAAGGTAAAACATCCTCCGCTCCTGGGGGAGGGGTGACCGCTCTCCCCTGGGATGGGTTACCTCTCTCCCCTAACCCCTCTCCCCGAAGCGGGGAGAGGGGGACAGAGGGTGCGGTGCTTGAGGGATCATCTCTCCCCCTGCCCGTTTCGGGAAGGGGGCGGGGGGGTTAGGGAACGGTCTCCCCAAGTCCCGCCCCCCGCCCCGGCGGGACAGTCACCCTGATCGGGATCGCTATGGGGATAGTAGGGAAAGCACCCTACAGTCTGCTTCCCCCACCTCAATAAGGCGAGGGGCCGGGGGGCGGTTGGACAGTCTACCGATCCAGCAGAGCGACCACGCCCGGAAGGGCTTTGCCCTCCAGGAATTCCAGGGAAGCGCCGCCGCCGGTGGAGATATGGGTGATTTTATCGCCGTAGCCGAGTTGCTCCACGGCAGCAGCAGAGTCGCCGCCCCCGACGATGGTGATGGCTCCCGAGGCGGACATGGCGTGGGCGACCCCTTCCGTTCCGCGGGCGAAATCGACGATTTCGAAGACACCCATCGGGCCGTTCCAGACCACCGTTTTCGCGCCGGCGATGGTTTCCGAAAATCGTTTGACCGTCTCCGGGCCGATATCGACGCCGTACTGGTCGGCGGGAATGGCGTCTACAGGGACCGTCTGGGACGCTGCGCCCGGCTCGACCTCAGCGACGACGACCACATCGACCGGAAGCTCGAAGGCGACCCCGGCGCGGGCGGCTTTTGCCATCAGGTCTTTCGCCAGGTTCAGGCTGTCCGCGTCGAGGAGCGACTTGCCGATCTCCTTGCCCTGCGCCTTGAGGAAGGTGAAGGCCATCCCGCCTCCAATCAGGAGGCTGTTGACCTGCGGGATCAGGTTCTCGATGACCCCGATCTTGTCCGCCACCTTCGCCCCGCCCAGCACGGAAACGAAGGGCCTCTCCGGGCTGGAGAGCGCCTTGCCCAGATATTCGATCTCCTTTTCCATCAGGAAACCGGACACGGCAGGCAGGAGATGGGCCACCCCCTCGGTGGAGGCATGGGCGCGGTGCGCCGTCCCGAAGGCATCATTGACATAGACATCGGCTATTGAGGCTAATTTTTTGGCGAATTCCAGGTCATTCTTCTCCTCTTCCTTATAGAAGCGGACATTTTCCAGAAGCAGAATGTCCCCGTTTTGCAGCCGGGCCGCAGCCTCCGCGACCTCATCCCCGATGCAGTCGTTCACCTTGGCGACCGGCCTGCCGATCAGCTTAGAAAGCCTCGCTGCCACCGGATCGAGCCTGAGAGAGTCGGTAACCCCTTTTGGACGCCCCAGATGGGACACCAGAATCGCCCGCGCCCCTTGCTCTACCAGATACTGAATGGTCGGCACAACAGCACGAATCCGGGTATCGTCCGTGATCCGTCCCTCCGAATCGAGCGGCACATTGAAATCGACCCGGACCAGGACCCTCTTCCCGGCCACATCGATATCGCGAATCGTCTTCTTATCCATCGCAAACCTCCCTAAACAGGGCAGAACCCGAAAGCGCTCGCATCCGTTCCCTGCCCCCTCACCCCTACACCCTAAAAAGGGCCGAGGGAGTTTCCGCTCCGGAATCCCTCAGCCCTTGAGATATCGCGTCAGGGCCTGATTAGATGCCCTTGTCGATGATGTACTTCGCCAGGTCGGCGACGCGGCAGGAGTAGCCCCACTCATTGTCGTACCAGCTCAGCACCTTGACCAGATTGCCGTCCAGCACCATGGTCGAAGGGGCGTCCACGATAGAGGAGGCGGGATTGCCCTTGAAATCGATGGAAACCAGCTCTTCCTCGCAGAAGGCCAGCCTACCCTTCATCGCGCCCTCGGAGGCGGCCTTCAGCGCCCCGTTGATCTCGGCTTCCGTGGCGGTCTTGCCGAGAACGGCCACCAGGTCGACCACGGAGACCGTGGGGGTGGGAACTCGCATCGCCAGGCCGTGCATCTTGCCCTTGAGTTCGGGAATGACCAGGGAGATGGCTTTGGCAGCGCCCGTGGTGGTGGGGATCATCGAAAGGGCGGCGGCGCGGGCGCGGCGGAAGTCGGAGTGCGGCAGGTCCAGAATTTTCTGGTCATTGGTATAGGCATGGATGGTGGTCATGAAGCCCTTCTCGATGCCGAAGGTATCGTAGAGGACTTTGGCGACCGGGGCCAGACAGTTGGTGGTGCAGGAGGCATTGGAGATGATGTTGTGCGCCTTGGGGTCGTATTTACCCTCATTGACGCTCAGCACGATGGTGATATCCTCACCCTTGGCCGGGGCGGAGATGATGACCTTCTTTGCGCCCGCGTCCCTATGCGCCTTGGCCTTTGCGGCATCGGTTCCCACGCCGCTCGATTCGACCACCAGATCGACGCCCATATCTCCCCAGGGGAGTTTGGTCCAGTCTCTCTCGGCAAGGACCTGAATCTTTTTGCCGTTGACCACGATATCCTTCTCCTCCGCCACCACTGTGCCGGGGAAGATACCGTAGTTGGAATCGTACTTGAGCAGGTGCGCGTTGGTTTTGGAGTCGGTCAGATCGTTGATGGCAACGACTTCCAGATCGTTGGGATAGAAATCGAGCATCGCCTTGAAGACCTGGCGACCGACACGCCCGAACCCATTGATACCCACTTTAACTGCCATGGCGTATTGCCTCCTTATCGTCATTATCGGCTTCTACATACAACTGAATGTTGAGCCTTGTAAACCAAAGGATTTTACGCTATTTGGCTGAGGGTTGTCAACTGGGGAAGGCGGGTTTGAGCGTCCAGCACTGGAGCCGGGTATGCAGCAGAATGGTCTCCATTTTCAGGTCCGAAGGGTGGATAATCCAGCCGGGCACCTGACGATTCACGTCGTTGGCGACTGTTTCCGCCTCCAGGGGATAGGGCATCTCGGCAGGGGCCGTCACCCGGTCCGCGCCCAGAAGGGCTTTGGCAAGCGCGATGGCATATGTCCCGATGCCCACCGGAGCGCCCTGGACCGACACCGCGGGCGGCAGGCAGCCCGTCTCATCCAGAGAAGCGGAAAGCTGACCGGCGGCGGCCCGGATGTCGGCGGCGTCGAAAGCGGTCCGCTCCGCAACAGGCGGCATGGCATTAGGGCCGAGGTTGGCCCGCCGGGGGTAGCGTTTCGCCGGGGCCTGGGCCGCCTGGCAAAGGGCGCAGAGGATCTCCCCGGCGGTGAAATCGCGGGTAAAGAGGACCCTCTCCTCCCGGGACATCTGCCCGCAGATGTCCTCCAACTCGGCCTGGCTCATAAAGGGCTTGTGGGCGCAGAGCCTGCGGACCAGGTCCGAGGTCCCGACCGTGGCATGGCCGCTCCGGGTGATCGCCCTGAGCATCCTGCGGAAGTTTTTCTGGATGGTCGGCAGGGCCTCCGCAGGCTTCGGGCGCGGGCGCTTCCACTCGTCCGACGGCGGGTTGGCCCCACTGGAGAAATTCACCCCGTCCCAGAACTCCTGGTGGACGATTTTAGTCGGATGGCCCAGAAAGACGCCCAGGAAGGCGGCCCCGCTGGCATCCGCCCCGGCCATCGCGCTCTCCAGATCCCCGAGGCAGCTTTCGAACTGCGCGTCATCGGCATAGGCGTCGTCGTACCCGCCGATCTGCGGCGTCAGTTGCAGACAGTTGGTGAACCACCAGGCATTGTATCCGTTCAAGGCCACCGGGCTATAGACATAGCAGCGCCCCATGCGCCCCATCAGCCCCGAGATGGACGGTCCCCAACTGGAGCCGGTCCGTCCCCACCCGTGCAGCGGCCTGCCGAATATCTTTTCGGCGTCCTGCCATCCCTCTCGCTCCCTCTCCCACAGAGCTTCGATGCCGCTCAGGAAATCTTTGTCCTGACAGATTTCCGCGGTCGTCGGGTGGATCGAATGCCAGGTAGAATGAAAGCCGATATCGTGCTTCTTGAATGCCTCGATCACATCCTGCCGCCCCCGCCTCTCCCAGAGCCGGGCCTTCTCGCCCACCACATAAAAGGAAGCGGTCAATCCCTCCTCATGAATCATCTGCGCGATCCAGAGCGAAGCGTCATCGCTCTCTTCGGTAATCAGGTCTTCCACGTCCATCATGATCGATGCCAGCATAAGCGTCTCCTTGGTAAAAAGGGGATAGGGGTTAGGGTATAGAAAACGGATTATGCGGTTCGCGAAGCGCGGAACCCTGCGCCCGATCCCCTAATCCCTAATCTCTAATCTCTATAAGCCCAACTCCAATTGGCGGGAGGTGGGCTGCCGGGGGCGGAGGGCGAGGACGATCCGGGCTTGAGGAGAGGAGAGGGGGTAGCGGTCCATCTCTTCAAGGGTCGTCCACTGCACGGACTGATAGGCAAGCGGCTTCGGGTCACCGGAGAGAATCCTGCCCTCGAACGCATGGAGGGTGATGCGCCGGTGGGCTATCCCGTGTTTGACTCTGGCGACCTCGCTTCCGATCTCGGCCTCGCAGCCGACGGTCTCCCGAACGGCCCGGCGGGCGGCTTCGGCGAGGGTTTCTTCCGGCACCCGGGTTCCTCTGGGAAATTCCCAGAGTCCGCCCCACAGTCCTTCAGGGAATCTGCGGGCGATCAGGAGCGTATCGCCCCGGACAATAACGGCGGAAACGCCCTCCACATATTCGGCGTCGGGGCCTTTGGCCCTTTCGGGAAGCTCGGTCTGAATATCGAGCTGACGGGCCAGACACAAAGAGTCGAGCGGGCAGGCCCTGCAGCGCGGCGCGTCCGGGATGCAGACCAGCGCCCCCAGTTCCATGAGGCTCTGGTTGAAATCCCCGGCGTTTCTTTCGGGGATCAAAGCTTCCGCCACGGCCCACAGAAGTTCATGAACCCGCCCGTAGCGCGGGTCGCCCCGAACCGCGAAAACGCGGGTCAGCAGGCGCATCACATTGCCGTCCAGGAGGGGAACCCTCCGGTTATAGGCGATGCTCAGGATGGCCCCGACCGTATACCTTCCGACCCCCGGTAGCCCCAGCACAGCCTCGTACTCCTCCGGAAACTGGCCGTTATAGTTTTTGACGATTTCCTGTGCCGCTTTATGCAGGTTGCGGGCGCGAGAATAATACCCCAGCCCGGCCCACAGCGCCAGCACATCTTCCAGGGGCGCTTCGGCCAGGGCGCGAACGGTGGGAAAGCGGGCCAGGAACCGCTCGTAATAGGGAACGACCGTCGCCACCTGGGTCTGCTGAAGCATGATCTCCGATATCCAGATCCCGTAGGGGTCTTTCGTGCGCCGCCAGGGTAAATCCCTTTGGTGAGCCCGAAACCACCCCAGAAGAGCCTCCTGAAACGCCGCCCGCACCTCGAAGACCCGTTCCGGGATTTCAACCTGCTTCTTTGCGATGGATCGCCTCCTGTACATGCCCATTGTAGGGGCAGACCTGCGTGTCCGCCTCATTATCTCTATCGGTTTCAGGGCGCACACATAGGTGCGCCCCTACCGGCTGCTGACCTTGCTGGCAAACCACTCCGCGGCCCGGCGGATGCCGTAGGCGACTTCTTCCAGGTCGGTTTCCGTGTAGGCTTCGTTGACCGGGAGGATGATGCAGGTGTCCAGGATGGCTTCGGCGTTGGGGCAGAGGCCCTTGCCGTAGGGGCGACCGCCGAAGGCATGAGTCCCGCGCTTGAAGGGCGAATGCTGCACGAAGAGCGGGTATTCGTAGACGCACTGGCCGATGTAGTGCGCTCCGGCGGAGATGCCTTCTTTGGCGAGGGCCGCCGCAAAAGTGTCGGCATCGGCTCCCAGGGCTTCGGGGATGACGCGGATCATGAAGAACCACCAGGACGGGTCGCAGCCGGGCGTGGGCCGGGGCAGGGATATGCCCTTCACATCGCGGAGCTTTTCGCAGAGCGCCCGGCACCACCGTCGCCTGCGGCTGACGATGCTCTCCAGCTTTCCGAGCTGCGCCACGGCCACCGCGCCCTGAAGCTCGGTCATCCGGTAGTTGCCCGCCAGGAAGACCGGATTGCGGACGGTCTTGCCGGGCTGGCGGTTGTAGCCCTTGTCGGTCGCCCGGCGGAGCATATCGCCGAGTTCCTCGTCATCGGTGATGATCATGCCGCCGTCCCCGCAGGCGATGTGCTTGAACTCGTTTAAGCTGAAGCAGCCCATCTGCCCGATGGCGCCGATAGGCTTGCCCTCATAGGTGCAGCCGAAAGCCTGGGCGCAGTCCTCGATCAGCATGAGGCCGCGCTTCTCGCAAAGGGAGCGGAGGGCGTTCAGGTCGCAGGCATTGCCCCAGAGGTGGACGGCCAGGACGGCCTTCGTCTTGTCCGTGACGCACGCCTCGACCGATTCGGGAAGCATGGTATAGGAATGCGGGTGCAGGTCGGCGAATACGGGGACGGCCCCCTGGAAGAGAATAGGGATCACGGTCCCCATATCGGTGATGGGAGAGGTGATGACCTCATCGCCCGGCGAAATGCCTGCCGCCATGAGGGCGCTGTGGATGGACGCGGTGCCGCTGGTGCAGGCCACCGCATAGGCGACGCCGTTCATGGCGGCGAAAGTTTCCTCCATCTGGCGCACCTTCTTGCCATACGCATAGAAAAGGGTCTGCTGTTCGAGGGCTTCTCTGACCTGAGTGAGTTCCGCCTCGTCGTAGCGGTTTTCATGGCCGTAAGGGTTCTTTTTGGCGGCTTCGCCACCGGCGATGGCCGGTAAATCCGACATCGGTATGCCTCCTTGAAGATAATCTCCTTTTCAGTTGCACACCGCCGGGAAAATTTCCTGCCCCGCCATTGAACCTTCCGCCCGGAACAGTCGTTAATTCCGATGAAGGATTCGCAATGCCACAGCAGCGAGGTGACCCTTGAACCGGCATTTTGCCAGTGATGACGACCTGCTTTACACCGCGGCCTGCGGAGATGAGGCCGCCTTCGGGACGCTGATGCGCCGCCACCGCCCCTGGGTGCGGGCCGTGATGGCCGCTTTCACCCGCGACGGCGACCAGGCGGAGGATCTGGTCCAAGAGGCTTTCTGCCGCCTCTACAGGAGCGCGGGCAGCTATGCAGGCCGGGGCGTTTTCGTGGCCTACCTGAAGCGCATCGCCGTCAATATCGCCCGCGACTGGCTCCGGGCGCAGAAGCGGGCCGCCCTCCTTCCCCTGGAGGAGATGCCGGAGCGGCCCGCCGAAGGCGGCGATTTCGGCCCCTCCGCCATTCTGGAAAACGACCTGCTGCGGGAGGAGATGCGGGCCGCCGTGCAGTCCCTGCCGGAGGAGCAGAGATTGGCGGTCATTATGCGCTATTACGGGGAGATACCGCTGGCCGATATCGCCTGGGCCATGCGCTGCCCGGTCGGCACGGTGAAATCCCGCCTTTCCCACGGACTGAGGCGTATCCGGGCCTATCTGACGGCCCGGTGGGAGAGCGAGTAGAGAACGGCGCGCCTGCCGCGCCCATACAAAGGAGGCCCTTTCGATGAAAGACGAAGTGATTCTTCGCATTGCCGATGAGACCTGCCAGGTTCTGAAACGGATGGAGTTTTTCGAGCCTTGCGGGTACGTGCTGCCCACCTACAACGCGCTTCTCCAGGCGGCCAAATCCAACCACCCGGAAGACCCCTTCCTGCAAACCCTGTCCCCGATCCCTGTCGACTCCGCCAACGGCGGAGAAGGCGCGGGCGTGCGCCAGTTGCATATCCTGATGACCCAGCTCCGGATCGCCCTGGAAGCAAAGCTGGAGGAGAGCCGCGCCGGGAGCCGGGCCGTTCGCGACGAAAGTTAGTCGCCCGAACCCTATCCTGCGCCCCGGTCGATGGCTCTTCTATACAGGAGCGTGAATCGGGCGATGACGGTCAATCCGGCGCAACTGGATAACGAATCTCTGGTGATGAGCGCCCTGGTGGGCAATATGGCGGCCTATGACGAGTTGGTGCGCCGTTTCCGCGGGGCGGTCATCGCGACGGCAAGGCAGATCGTCGGCTGCCACGACACGGCGGAGGATGTGGCCCAGGAGGTGTTCCTGCTGGCTTTCAAGGCGCTGCCCCAACTGGGGACGCCCGCGAAGTTTCCCGGCTGGCTTTACGCCATCACCCGGAACCGGGCCAGGCGCATCGCGGCCCGGAACGCCCGGAGCCGCACGAGATCGACCGCCTGATCCTTCTCCAGAGCGCCGAACTCCGGCCTCATCCGGTCGATATCTGCGTGTGCCGGTTCGAGATGTCCCTTGTCTCGACTGCCCTCGACAGGCTACCTCCGGATTACCAGCAGATTTTATACCTGCGTTATTATGAGGAATGGTCTGTTCAGAAAATCGCTCAATTTTTATCCGTTCCTGCCACCACGGTCAAATGGCGGCTGCACCAGGGAAGGCTCTGGATGCGGAAACGCCTGGAGGCCGAAAAGGAGAGTGCGCCCGATGAGCGCAGGAGAGAACAGAACCAAAGAGCTGAGGCAGACCCGGTCGGTGCTGGGCGAGATGGGAGGTATTGTGGAGGAAGCCTGCCTGACCGGAGCCTTTGGGGATGCGGGACGCATCCTTCTCCGCCAGTGCAATGCCATCATTACCCATCCGAAAGAGCATTATGGCCTGCTCGCCTTTCTCTTCAGCATCCTGCCGGAAGAAAGCACCCTGCAGGAGATCGGCGTAATGGCGAAGTTGCTGTCCGGCTATCTGGCCGAGGGAACTGCTCCTTCCGAAGGGCCGGACAGCATCCGACCCCTTATTGTCGATGCCCCGGAGCATATCCGTATCAAACTGGAGGATGTGAAAAAGGTGGGCCTTCTGGTGCGCGAGCAGATGGCGGCCCATGCGAAGGAAGAGATCATCCGGGAGACCGCCGGGCAGTCGGAGCGCCAGGCCCGGCTGGCCGGGATCGCCGCCGAAATCCGGGCTGTCGCGGAAAGTCTTGCCGCTCCCGGATTGTCTGACGAAGAAAGGGCAGATCTAGCCGAGCGCCTTACACGGCTCAGCGAGGAGCAAGACAGCCTGTTCCAGTAGCCCGGAACGCCCTGGCCCGCCGCGAAAGGAATGACATATGGAGAATATATCCTCATCCCTGCCCCTGAGACCGGATGCCTCCAGGATGGCCGACCAAACTCCGGACGAGATTCTTCGGCGCTACACCGCCCGCGGGCGCAGCCAGAAGGCCGAAGAACGGCCCTGCCGCGCCCCTGAAAAAAAAGCATCAATGCGCCGATAATATCAATAGACTGCAACAATTGACAGGGGTATTGAATGGCGTGGCTCTGGTGGTTTACCGTTCTGAATGTCCTTGACGGCGCATCGACGGCAATGGGGTTTCATCTGGGGTGGCTGACCGAAGCCAACCGCTTTCTGGCGTGGTCGTTCAACTACGGCCCCGGCTATTTCCTGCTGGTCAAGGGATTGATCGGCTTCGGTCAGTTCACCATGGGCTATGCCTGCTACCTGCAAAACGCCCACACCACCCGGCGCATCTACCAGGCTGCCTTCATTTTCTACGGCCTGAGCTATGCCTTCGCGTTCATTTACACCAATTAGTCCAAGGTTTTCCAGAAAAAATATATCAGAAAGGGGCGGTCCTTGTTGGCCGCCCCTTTCTGGCGTTCAATTTCCCTCACGCCGCCCGCTTCAGCGGTTCACCGCGACTGGCGGTTTCCAGGCGGAAGCGGTTGACCACCTCCTGAAGCCGGTCGGCCATCTCGTTCAGAACCTGCGCCCCGGCGGCCACCTCCTGAACCTGGGCGCTCATTTCCTCAGTGGTGGCGGAGACCTCCTGCGCGGCGGCGCTGCTCTCCTCGCTCACGCTGGCGATGCTTTCGATGGACTGGGTGACCTCGCCCGCTCCGGCGGCCATCTCCTCGGTGGCGGCGGTGTTCTCTTCCACCACAGCGGAAACGGCCTCGATAGCGGCCATCAACTGCCGGGAGGAAGCGTTCATCTCCTGGGCCGCGGAGGCGATTTCATTGGCCTGGCTCAGCACGTTGTCCGCGGTTTTGACGATGTTTTCGAGGGATTGCCCGGCTTCATGGGCGCGTTCGGTCCCGGTTTCGACCTCCCTGGCCCCTTGCGCCATCGCGGAGACCGCCTCGGTCACCGTCTGCTGCACCCCGCCGATCAGGTCGGCGATCTCCCGGGTGGCGGCGCTGGAGCGTTCGGCGAGTTTCCTGACTTCATCGGCCACCACTGCAAAGCCCCTGCCGTACTCTCCGGCGCGGGCTGCTTCGATGGCAGCGTTGAGGGCCAGCAGGTTGGTCTGGGAAGCGATTTCGTCGATGGTTTCCACGATGGCCCCGATCTTCTGGGATCGGTCGCCCATCCCCTGAACCTTCTGCGCGGAAAGGCCTACCGCCTCTTTGATCGTCTCCATGCCCCGGATCGTGACAGCAACCGTATTCACCCCGTCCCGGGCCGCCCTCGACGCCTCGGCAGCGCCCTCAGCCCCGGTCTGGGCATTTTCGGCCACCTGGCGGATGGCCCCGGTGATCTCGGCGGTGATGCCGGAAGAGCGATGGACCGCCCCTGCCTGTTCTTGAGCGCCCTGGGCCACCCCATCGATAGCCCGGGCCATCTGCTCCACCGAGTTGGCCGCCCTGCTCACCATCTCCGCCTGCTGCGCCGAACCGGCGGCCACCTGCTGGATCGCGCCGGCCACCTGGGAGGTCGCCTGCCCTGCCTGCCGGGCGCTGGACGCCAGATCTTCGGCCGCCGCCTGGAGCGACACCGCGCTTTCGGCCACCCTTCCGACGGCTTCCTTCAAAAAGACGACCATCCGGGCAAAAGCATGGCCCAGAACATCCTTTTCCGAATGCGGAGCGACTTCGAGGGTCAGGTCGCCCTCGGCCATCCGGCCCGCCGCAGAAGCCATTCCCTGAAGATAAGCCACCATCCGCCCGAAGGCAGAAGACATCCGCCCGATCTCATCCAGGCCGGCATAATCTACTGTCACATCCAGATCGCCTGCCGCGATCCGGCCTGCGGCGGACTCCAGGGCTATGATCGGCTTCACCAGCCTGAGGGCCGACATGGAAATAATTCCCGCCATCAGCGGCAGGGAGGCGAGGGTCAGGAAGACCAGCACCTTTTGCAGCGTCCCGACGCTTGCCAGCATCTCCTTTTCCGGAACGACAGTCACCAGGCCCCAGTTCCCTGTCGGGACAGGCGAATAGAACATCACCACCGGCTCGCGGGTTGCCGGGTCGAGCGTCCGGATGTAACCTTCCTTACCGCTCCGGATGCTTTTCGCCATGGAGACAAGGCGTTCGTCCCCGATCTTCTCTCCATAGGCCGCCAGCTTCTGCTTGCCGATCAGGGACTTGTCCTTATAGGAGACGAAAGCGCCGCTGTTGCTGACCAGAAATGCATAGCCTGTCTGGAAAAGCCTGATATCTCCCACGATCTTATCGAGATGCTCCAGCGAGACATTCACCCCACCGATGCCGATAAATTTCCCGTTCCTCAAGATGGGAGAAACATAGCTGGTCAGAAGCACCCCATCATAGAGAAAAGGATCCACCACGCTGTCGGCCTTCGAGTTTTTGGGAAGCGCATAATAATCGGAGATATCGATATCGAGCAGCGATTCTAATTTCTTCTCGCCTTTGAGTCGGTTCCAGTAAGGGATGTACCGGCCTGTCTTATCATGCCCCTCGGCGCGCGTGAATTCCTTGTCCTTCCGGTCGAAAGCGTTCGGCTCGTATCCCACATATACGCCTACGATGTCCGGGCGCTTGTCCAGTATCTTCTCCAGGATACGGTTGACCTCCTGCCGGTCGCCGCTCCTGTACTGGGACATCGTATCCGCCAGTGTCTGGGCGGCTGACTGCCAGGCTCGTATCCGGCTATCGAGTTCATTGGCATGGCTTCTGGCGCTCTCCACGGATCCCTCGTAGGCCAGGCTTTTCTGCGCCCCGGTCACATTGATTATAGTGACGATCATCGTAATGCAGAACACAAAAGCCACCACCGGCATGATTTGAAGCATCATCTTCATCCGGATAGAGTGCCTTGCCTCCTGCCACCGACTCAAACCTCTCATATTTTTTGCCCCTTGCACTTTTATAAACCCCCGCCCAAAATTATCGGCGGGCAGGCGTGGAATCTGGAGGAACAGGCCGCTGGGCGCTTGCTTCCCGTAGAGGATTATGATAGAATAGAGCCATCATGCCCCAAAAAGGAGAAAACGCCGTGCCATCTTCCGACACTCTGATCGTCCGCCCCTTTTTGCAGGAGGTTCCCGCCATCATCGAAGGACTGGCAGGACGACGGATAGGGGCCGCCGCAGCGGATGCCTCAGGACGTGTCTGGTTCGGCTCCGGTGCAGAGATATTCTGCCTGGAAAACGATACCTGCCGGAGTTTTACCCTCCCGGGCGGGCTGCCTGACAACGGCGTGGAGCATCTCCTTTTTGCCGGTGATTCGCTGTGGATTGCCGCCGGGAACGGCCTCTGGCGCTTCGACGGGCAGGTGTTCGAGCCGGGGACAAAGGTGGAAGGGCGGGTCAAAGCGATGGCGGCGGCGGACGGCTTCCTCTGGGCCGCCGCGGGCGGCAGCCTGTGTCGCTGCCGGGGCGGAGCGTGGGAAGTGGCCGCAGACGGCTGCCCGGAACTGCGCAGCCTGGCCGCAGGGCCGGAGAGCGGCCTGTGGGGGGCCGGCCCGGGCAGCCTCTACCGCTGGACCGGGGCCGGATGGGAACCCTTCGACATCGGCGAGAGCGACATCCGCTGCATGGCCGCGGACAGCGCGGGGCATCTGTGGGTGGGAACGGCGGAGGGTCTGGTGATCTGCGCGGGCGGGAAGGCTGTCGCCCGCATCACCGGAGCGGAGGGGCTTCCCTATGGCGATATCCGCTGCATGGCCTCCGGCCCGGAAGGGGAATGGTGGTTCGGGACAGGCATCGGGTGCATTCGCGGGCATGGCGGTGAGTGGCGCTATTACCAGGGCCGCCGATATCTCCCCGGCGATGAAATCACCGCGCTGGCGGTGGCTCCCGACGGGACGGCCTGGGTCGGAACCGCGCAGGGGGCGGCCCGCATCGCCTTCGAATCGTACCGGCTGGAGGACAAGGCCCGCCACTTCGACCGGATGACCCGGGCCCGTCACCTGCGGCACGGCTATGTCGCCTGCGGGGTCACATTCGACAGCCCGGAAGACCCTTTCCGCTTCGTCCGGGAAGCCTCCGATAATGATGGCCTCTGGACAGCCCTCTACACGGCGGCCCAGTCTTTCCGGTGGGCCGCCTCCCGCGACCCGGAGGCCCTGGAGATGGCCCGACTCACCTGCCGCGCCCTCCGCTTCCTGGAAGAAGTGACCGGCATCGCAGGCTTCCCGGCCCGTGCGGTGGTCAGGCCGGAGGAGATCGAAGGCCCGCAGCCGCAGGCCCATCAATCGAGCGGGGAATGGCATGCTTCCGCGGACGGCCAGTGGCTCTGGAAGGGCGACACCAGCTCCGACGAACTGGACGGCCACTTCTTCGCCTACGCGGCCTACTACGATCTGGCCGCCGACCCTGCCGAAAAAGAAGCGGTCCGGGAAACCGTCCGCAGGATCGCCGACCATATCCTGTCAAACGGCTGCCTGCTTCTGGATCGGGACGGCCTGCACACCACCTGGGGCGTCTGGAGCCCGCAATACCTAAACGATGATCCCGAATGGTGGCAGGAGCGCGGCCTCAATTCCCTGGAAATACTCTCCTACCTCAAAACCGCCCTGCACGTCACCGGCGATCCGAAATACGAGGAGGCCGCTCGCGATCTCATCGAAACCCACGGCTACGCCCTGAACGCCCTCTATCAGAAAATCACCCGGGTCGGCCTGGTAAACCATTCCGATGACGAACTGGCCTTTCTGGCCTATTATCCCCTCCTCCGCTATGAAACCGACCCGGCACTGCGGGCGCTCTATTTCGCCAGCCTGGAGCGCAGTTGGCAGATCGAAAGGCCGGAGCGAAGCCCGTTGTGGAACTTTATTTACGGGGCCTGCACGGGCAAGCCGTGCGACGCCGAAGCCGCCACCCTCACCCTGCGTGAAATCCCTCTCTCCACCCGCAACTGGGCCAGCCGCAACAGCCACCGAAAGGACATCCGCCCGGACGAAGAGGCAGGGCGATTCGCGGAAACGCAATCCCTCTCCGTCCTCCCCTACCGAGAACGCTTCTTCACCCGCTGGAACGGCAACCCCTACCGCCTGGACGCCGGCGGCGATGGCCGCACCCAGGACGACGGAGCCTTTTACCTCCTTCCCTACTGGATGGGCCGCTACCATGGATTGATTGCGGAAGGGTAGCCAGCCCGGAATTTTTGTCGTGGATGGCGGAGCCCGATGGTTTTATTCCGGATGCTCGGCGCGACCCGGGAAGGCTGACCGGCGGGCGGGATCGAGTGAACCAACCGATAGCTTCTATATCGCTTCATGGGTTGATTCACTCGATCTCCAATATTTTCCCTCTGACGCTATCCGAGCGGACAGCCCCTACCTCCCCTTCCTGGCTCCCGCCGGCAGTTTCACGGTCGCCTTCGCCGATGAAACCACGGTATAGGCATTTGGCCCGGCGAGGGTCAGGCTGGCGCGGTGGGGATAGATCACCTCGTCCCCCACCCCGTAATCGTAGACATCGAACCAGGAGCCTCTGGGAAATTCGGCGGCCAGCCGGTCCGCTTTCGCGTCCGGGGCGGCTCCGGAGTTGATAAGGGCCGCGCTTTCGTTTTTGACCTCGATCAGAGGATATTCGGCGGTGCGGGCGGCGTTGACCAGCCGGGATCCGTGATAGTAGCGGTAGCCCTGAAGCGGAAAGGGCGTGTCCGTCTGCACCCGAAAGTCCGCCGTTCCAGTCACCTGACCTGTGCCGATATGGGAATCGGTGTCGAGGCGAATCTCCGCGCCGCCCCGCGCCTTTTTCACGGACAGCACCTTGCAGGCGACCCGGCGGCTGGAGTTGGCGATAAAGAGGTAGCTCCCAACCAGGGCTTCCGGAACAGGAGGGGCCGGGAAAACGGTGATCGTATCCGTTTTGCGGTCCACCTTGCCGATGCGGGCGCGGTATTCGGCGGCGGGCAGGGTGATCCCGATATCGCCTTTATGAAGCTGCGTGCCGCCCACCAGCGAGACCGCCACCGGAACGCCGTTCTTCTCCGACCAGAAACCGAACTTTCCGGCAAAGCGGAACTCGCCTTCCACCTCCCGGACGGCCTGCGGGTCGGCGGAGGCGAAGAGGGCGTCTGTCCGGTCGTCCAGGTTCAGCAGGAGGCCCTCGGCCCGGAAGCCGGTTTCGTCCGCGCCGGTCAGCTTCAGCCGCCTTGCTTTCCGGATGATCGGCGTGTTTCGGTACGGCTCGATGATATTAAGAAGCTGGGTTTTGAGGGGAGCTTCCCCGGTGCTGTGGAGCATGATCCACTTGAGCTCATAGGGATTGCCGCCTGCGGGCGATGTGCCGTCGCAGAGGTTCGTTTCCGTTCCCTCGCCGCCGAGAAGGGTCAGGCGCAGGCGCATCCCGGCCCCGTTCTTCAGCTTCCAGTCGGCCTGCCAGCCATCGGCAGGGGTTTTCCCCTTCTCTACATTATAGAGGTGCGCGAAGGGGAACATGAGGCCGCTCCAGCCGTAGGTTCCGTAGCTGCACCCGTTCGCTTTCAGCCAGCCGGGATCGCCGTAGGGAACGTCCGGCCCGGCCAGCGTGCCCTTGCCCTGGGGCGTCAGGCGGATGCCCTCCGCTTTGAACTCCCCTTCCGGGCCGTGGAAGGGCCACCAGTGCTCCTTCCCGCCTGCAATCCGATAGAAATCCACCGCATAGAACCGGTCCGGCCCGACATCGACTAAGGCGATAAGGCGGCGCTGCCAGGAATCTTCGGAAATCTCTATATCCTTGCCCTCGCCGGAACGGTCGCTGTAGCTTTTCGCCAGGGCTTCGGCCACATGGGCAGGCCCGGCGTCCGCAAATATCTGGGCCTGAGCGGTCATAGAGGTGTAGGGAAACTGCCTGGCCCCGTAGTGGCTGCTCCAGGCGTACTCCCAGTAGCCCCAGTTGCGGGGATAGCCCATATGGCTGAGGAAGATACCTTCATAACCCTGCAATCCGAAATCGAGCATATCGTCCTGGGAATGGCTCCGGTTGTGGCCGTAATTCATCCAGAAGGCCCGCTTGTCGTTTTCCTTGCCGCCGCGCAGGATGGCGATGCCGTAGCCGTCGTGGAGGGAGCTTTTGTCGTTCCAGTCCTCCGGCCATTTGGCGGCCTCGGCCTCGATCCGCTCCTGCGTCCAGGGGAAGCCGTCAGAGGGCTTCCACCCCGGAATTTTCGTCAGCGCCCAGGCGAATTTCGGGTCCTGGAACATCCGGTAGGCATGCTCGAAATCCCCCGCCCCGCCGTACTGGGCCACGATCCTGGGCAGCTTGCTGTAGACGGGCCAGCTTCCCCCGTCTCCGATCTGCGGGTAGCTCCGGTCTATGGTCACCGTGTCCAGCGCGAAATCGAAGATATGCCGGTATCGTCTGGCCCTGTAGAAGCCGGAGAAGCGCGATTCGGGATAAACATCGGGCCTGCGCTGGCGCATCCGCTCCACGCTTTCCACGATGGGAACAAGCCCTTCCAGGTGCATACTGTTGTATCCGCCTGTGGACTCGTAGGGCGCTCCATCCCGAAAGAAGGTGTTCGGCATGAATATAGACATGGGCGTGAACTCATAGGCTTTCCCGCGGTAGAGAAAATCGAGGAAATCATCGCCCCGCTTGTAGTTCAAAACCTCGGCCATCCGTGTAAAACCGTATTGGGAGAAAGGCTCGTTGGAGGCACAGGCCCCGTCCATACTGCCCTGCATCCAGACCGCGAACAGGTTCTCCTCGATGAAGCGGCGCACATCCTCATGGGTTTTGACGGCGAACCCTTTTTTCCGGAGGAAGGGGATGATCTGTTCGTCTTTATCGATGGCCGGGAAAATTCGGTCATAGGCAAGCGCCTGGGCGGCCTGGTTGGCCGGCTGCTCGATGGGATAGGTGGTGAAGCCGCTGGCCGCCAGATCCGGCGTATCGCCGAACCGGCCCTGCCCCAGTTTTTCCACCTGGGCCACCGTGTTGTGGTGACGGTGGTGGGTCATGGTGGCGAGATAGGCATACTCCACGGCCAGGCGGCAGAGGGCGACCAGGGCCTTGTGTACGTAGCGCCGGTCGCCGGTGGCGGCATAGGCCGCCGCGCTGTCCGGGGCGACGGTCATCATCCGGCGGCAGTAGAATTGCGAAAGCTCCGCCAGGAAGCCGTAGTGATTGCCGTTCTGAACGTAGCCCCCTCCGATGGCGTCATCGGGGAAAAGTCCGCCGGTCATATCCCCGGCCCCGAAATCGTTGGAAGGATATTTCTCCCCGCCGACAGGGCAGGTGATTTTCCAGTCCCAGGGCGTTTCCGAGTTCATGCCCCAGGGATAATATGCCTGCTTCCGATAAATGTCCGTCCCGTGTACCGGGCAGCCGAGGGGCAGGTTCGTCCAGTGCCACCGCGGAATGGTGCTGTCGGGCTGCATGTCCCAGACGGCCTCATCCGTCAGGTCCAGAATCCCGCCGGCGGCCTTGCCGTCCGGAGTTTTGCTCTCCGCCCCGGTCGGAAAAACCTGCGCCTCCTTGAGTTCCGGCAGTTCCGACCCCAGGGGCCAGCGGCGCGGCAGTTGCAGACCCTTCAGGGTTCGATACTGCCGCAGATCTTCGAAAGACCATATCTCCAGGGGAACCGCAACCGGGCCGCCCGGCAGCGCAAAGCCGATCTCCACCTTTTTGGCAGGCCGGAGGGCGCGGAAATAGAACTTGCGGATTTCGTCCTTGAAGGGCGGACGGGTTTGATCCAGCAGCGCCACTTCCCCGGGCGCGGTGGGATCGATCTCCGGCGCGTCGGTCGGCACGCGCAGGGCCACCAGGAAAAGCCTATCCGCCCCGACGATATCCGGGGCATAGGCAATCGGCCCGTCCTGCGCCGCCGCGCCTGCCGCCACCGCCAGCAGCGCCGTCGCCAGAAGCCAGTGATGAGACATGACAACCTCCTCGATGATTTTGGGAAATGCGGCGATAAAACCGCACTTCGGCTCTTCCCCGTTTTAGGGTTCAGGAGCGAGCCGGGCAATGACAGCACTACCCGACAGTGTAGACCTATCCCGCAAACGCCAGCATCCCCTGTCCGTATTCCTCTACCGGCGGTTCTCCAAAGCGGGCGGCGTAATCGCCGTCTAGCCAGGCGGCAAAGGTGGTGATGTGACGGATGCCTCGGGAAGCGTAGCATTGCAGATCGCCCAGATATACCGCCCGGTTCCACGGCAGAGGCATGATATTCTCCCGATTCCAGCCGGTGAAGCGGGACAGGTCGAGCCAATACTCCAGCGCCTGAGCGTTCTCCCCTCCGAAAACCTCCAGGTTGGCGTCCAGATAATCCAGCAGTTCGCCGTGGCTCGGATAGTCGCCGGAGCGGGCTTCCCGGTCGCGAAACGGACGGTCATAGAGGCGCGATATCGGGGCAAACTCCATAAAGATGCCCTCCGAGGGCCGCACCTGGCCGGGCGCTCTCAGAGTGGTGGCGTATACCACATGCGCCAGGGTCGCCCGGCTGTCGGCCTCCCGGATCGCCTTCAGCACGGCGTTCTCCACGATCAGCGCCTGGTCGCTGTCGGAGAGGCCGCGGCATTTCGGACAGCGACACATCGGCTTCCCGTCATCGATCCAGTAAAAATAACGGCCTGTGTCGGAACGCAGGAGGCGGGTATATTCGACGGCATTCTCGCAGACGATCTCCAGAGCGCGGGGCGAGCTGACGCAGAGGTTGTATTCGGGAAGCCGGTTCCCCGCCTCGTCCATCGGGAAAAAGCCCGGGGCCTTCTCGAACAGACTGCGGGGAAGCAGATCGCTCATCGCATGCAGTTCGTGTTCCACCCGAATGCCGAGGGCGGCGCATCTCTCCAGAAAAGCCTGCCCTTTTTCGGTCTTCACGAAATCCGCGATTTCACGGGGAAAGATATGGGTAGCGATGGTGGTCAGCCCCGCCCTGCGAGCCAGGCCAGGCCAGTCGTAGGTCTCCATATCCTGGACCACGATCACCACCCCGCGCGTCTGGAAGAACGGTTCGCCGGAAGCACCCGACTGGATAGATTCTCCGCTCATAAGTACCCCTTTGATTTGATCACCGCCATGGGGGCTTTCACCCGGTCGTAAAGATAAAGCCGTATCCATGCAGTCTGCGTCGGCGGTGATTTGTTCGGATAACGCGAAAAAAGACACTATCGATGCAGTCTGCGAGGATACTGCACCCCTATTCTCCGAGTGCCCCTTTATTCCTTCGTCCGGCTGCGTTTCCTGGACGCTCAGGAAAGGAAAACCGCGTCCCTTCTCGAAAAAGAGTATAAGCCAGTTTCGGTCAGCATCTACATATACCCTACCCCCTGCTCTGGAGGTAAGCATGATCTATACCGCCTTTACCATGGACTGCGAGCAGCTTCAGGAGAACTCCCACGCGGGAGGGCCGGCAAACTGGGCCTTGAGCGAGCGGGCGATTCGAGGCTTTGCGGAACGGCTCCTGGAGCGGGGCTACCGGGCCACCTTTTTCATTATCCCGCAGACGGCCCGCCAGCAGGCCCGCCTTTTTGAAGAGCTGGAGACCGAGGGCTTCGAGATGGGCCTGCACCTGCACACGCTCGACCAGGGATGGGAGGAGCATCTGGGAGGCATGACGCCCGACATTCAGCGCCAGGCCGTCGCTCGGGCGAGGGACATCTGGGCCGACGCCCTGGGCCGCCTGCCGAAAGCCTTCCGGGGAGGCAACCTGTCCGCCAATGACCACACCTTTCCCATCCTGGCGGAGATGGGCTTTACCCATGCCAGCGCCTCCGTCCCGCGACGAAGGCTTCTCACCTGCCGGGCCGTCTGGGAGGGCGCGCCTCCCTACCCTCACTGGGCGCATGCGGGCAACCGGCTGCTGGAAGGAAACCTGTCGCTGCTGGAGGTCCCGGTCGCCTGCCATCCTACCCTCTGGAATGAGCCGGCCCGCGTGGTTCCCTGGGAGCTTCGGATTGAAGGGGTGGAGTGGGAGTACCACAACAGGATCATCGATGCCCACCTGGACTGGCAGCAGTCGCTGAAAGCGCCCCTCACGGCCTGCGTCCCCTTCACGCACAACACCCGCGAATACTCCGATCCCGCCGACGAGATGACCCGGAGACTCGTTCGCGTGATGGATCTCATCGAGGAACAGGCGGAAAGGCGAAGCAACGGGGTGGCGAAGACCACTACCGGCGGCATATACGAAGCCTGCCTGACCGCAAGAGAGGAAAAATCATGAGCGATAACCCCGCCGCCCGGATCGCGGTGCTGGAGGGAAAGAACCGGCGCAACCCTCTGGCGATGTATATCACCGAAATTCTGGAGGGCGAGGGATACGGCTACCGGCTGGTCACCGTCCCTGAAGAATGCGGGCTGCTCATCGTTCCCGATATCGAGATGGCTCCAGGGATACAGGAGGCGGTGCGACAATTCGCCGAAAGCGGAGGCCGCCTCCTCGCGCTCAGACCCGGCCCGGGGCTGTGGCCGCTCTTCGGGCTGGAGAAGCAGGATATCTCCCTCTTCACCTGGGCCGACCGCTACCTGCGACTGAGAGACGGCCAGCGGCTCCAGTGCCGTGGCCCCGCCGATCTTCTCCATGCCGATGGTTGCGAAATCCTGGCGAATCTGCAATACGACTTCGAGGACGGCCCCTCCGCCCACCCGGCCCTGGTTTGCGCGAAAAGCGGGGGCAGGCGGGCGGCCTTCACCTTCGATCTGGCCCGATGCGTCGCCCTCTTTCATCAGGGTCGGGCGGACCAGGCGGGCGACGGCCCTAACCCCGACCCGGACGGCGACGGGATGTTCAAGCCCAACGATCTCTTCATCAACTATCTCGACCCGCGCCTGAAGCTGATCCCCCAGGCCGATGTCTTGCAATCCCTTTTCACCGACCTGGTGGGATGGCTGACCGAAGAAGCCCCTCCCGTCCCCCGCTTCTGGCGATTCCCGCACGCCCAACCCGCCCTGGCCTTTTTTACGGGCGACAGCGACGGCGCATCGGCAGAGGACTTGCGCCTGGCCTTCGAGACGGCGGAAAGCTTCGGCCTTTCATATACCCTCTACCTCATGACCCAGGACTTCCCCAAAATCGCGCCGGAGGAGGCTCAGGCGCTTCAAGCCGCCGGGCATGAGGTGGGACTCCACCCCTGGCATGCCCCTGCGCCTACCGTTCCCGAGTTCCGGGAGCATCTGATCCTGGAATACGGAGGCTTCTCAGACCGCTACGGCTATACCCCGGCCACGGTCCGCAACCATTCCTGCATTATCGCCGGTTGGGTGGAAACCCCGGCCATCTATTCCGAAATCGGGGTGAGGATGGACCTCAATCCCTACCCCATCCGCGGCTTCCAGTACGGCTTCCTGACCGGAACCGCCCTTCCGGCGAAGTATATGGACGCCTCAGCCCGGATGGTCAACTGCTACCAGCAGCCCACCCTGACCTCCGATGACGGGATGCTGGAAGCCAAATGCGGCCTGCCCGCCCTCTCTATCGATGAGGCCGTCCGGGCCAGCGCAGCCCTGCTGGACAGCCTTTGCGACACCTATCACGGCGTCTACCAGCCCTGCTTCCACCCTATCCGCATGAGGGCCTATCCCCCGCCCGCCCTGGAGTGGTACAAAGCGATGCTGGCGCGCGTCCGGGACAAAAACCTTCTTTCTCTGAGCGGCCTGGCCTGGAGCCGCTTCAATGACGCCCGCCGCTCGGCCCGCCTTGTTCCGCAAAACGGCTCATGGCTTCTGCAATCCCCCGAAGCCGTCGAGGGCTTGACGATCCTCTGGCCCGAACGGGTGAAATCCGTTTCGGTGAACGGGGAGCCTCAAGCGTTGAATCGAACCGCATGGAGCGGGAGGGAACGCTGCATGGCGCTGAACATCGGAGCAAAAAGCGAAGCGAGGATAGAGGTTGGGGTGTAGAGGGCGAAATCGAGCAAACCCATATGCATCAAGATAAGGTAAAAGATCCTCGGGTCCTGGGGGAGGGGAGACCGCTCTCCCCTGGGATGGGTTCCCTCTCTCCCCTAACCCCTCTCCCCGAAGCGGGGAGAGGGGGACAGAGGGTGCGGTGCTTGAGGGATCATCTCTCCCCCTGCCCGTTTCGGGAAGGGGGCCGGGGGGTTAGGGAACGGTCTCTCAAA